>JAZUPS010000224.1:0-25793 GCA_045605305.1 Victivallaceae bacterium | reverse complement strand
GGGAACACCCCCTCTCCGGCAAACTGAACCTTTGCAAATCCCGCAAAGCAAATTCCACCCCACGGCTTGCAGACAGGGCATGGTATCGGTATACCTCCTGTGGCTTGCAGTCTCTTGGGGGCAATGGTGTAACCTTTAACGATTCGGATATATAAAAACTGATAACGGCATTGTTTTAACTCCTCATTTCCTGTATAATATAGCGCAGACAGAAAAGTTTTTCGCGAGAACTTTTTTGGCACATCATGCAGAAACAATAATTTTACAGGAGTAAGGATGAAAAAGTTTTTATTATTCACCGGATTTCTGTTTCTGGCGCTGACGGCGCGGGCGGAATCTGTTGCAGTGGAGATCAGTGATGATTTCCATCAATTTGCCAGAGAGCGGTCAAAGGTCGCTCTGGAAGATCATTCCGACAAGGAGCTGTGGAAAGTTCAGGGTCCGGTGGAAGAGATCGTCTGCGGCAACAGTATCTTGAGCTTGAAGGGCAAGCCGCGAACCGAAATCCGCCTTTTCAGCAAACAGAAGTTCCTTTACGGTACTTTGACCGCCCGTCTGCGTTACGATACTGCGGGCAGAGGATTCAATATCTACGCCGGTTTCGCCAATGATGACCCCTGGGCCAATCCGGTCGCCTGGATACAGAATACCGATTCGGTCAATGGCATTTTGCTTACCGGACAGGATAGGAAACTCAATCCCGTCAATCAGCGTCACTCCACCGGGCAGTTGAAAGCCGGGGAGTGGTTCGATCTGAAGATAGTCTGGCAGCCGGAGTATGTGGAGCTTTTCATCAACGGCGTTTCCCGCGGACGTGCCACCCGCAAAGAGGCCATTCCCACCCGTCCCCTGCCGGCGCTTTTCTGCATCTATTCCCGGAATAAGGAGTACTCCATGAGCATCGACAAAGTCCATGTCGCAGGTCTTGCTCCGGCGAAAAAAGATTTGGCAAAAACTCAATCCCCGGCTACTCCGGTTTCCATGCCCCTTATGCCGGTTCAGCCGGTCAATCCGGTGCTGCACTCTTCTGCTCCTGAAATCCGGTATCAGAATAATGAATTGAAGTTGGAAAACGGTTCGTTCCGCATGATCTTCGATACTGCCAAAGGATTCAAGTTCAAGGAGTTATTCAACAAATACATCAATAAAAACATCATGGCTCATCCGGATGAGTTTATCGCCATTTACGAAAAGGATATCCGGATAAATCCGGCGGATTTCAAAGTTGCTTCGGTGAAAGTTTCCGGTGATGAGCAGCGCAAAACTGCTCTTTGTCTGTTGAAAAATCTGAATAAAGGCATGGTTTTGGAACTGAAAATCACCGTGGAAAAGGATTCTGAAGAGGCGGAATTTGCCCTGAATGTGACCCACTTTGACCCGAAAGAACGGATTTTCAAAGTGGTCATGCCGGTAATGAGTTCCATGCAGATCGGCAAAGATATCAAAAAGGATGAATTTTTCTATCCTTTTGAATCCGGTGCCGCCGGAGATTTGGAGTGTCAGATCTGGCATCCCTACGGCTGTACTCTCTTTTTCCCGCTGATGAGTGTCTGGAACAACTCCGTCGGCGGCGGCTGTTATCTCTACACCAAATCCCGTGACGGTTTCCCGGTGGATTTGCTGGTGCAGAAGCAGAACAGCGCTCTCTTTGAAGGAGCATCCTACAAGATGATCGGCAAAGAACCTGCCGCTGTATTCCCTGCCAAACCGGGTATCCACATGGCGATACGTCACGCCGAACTGCAGTTGAAAAAGGGTGAAAAAGGTGTTCTTGTCCCGGCGGCAGTCGGTATTCACAAAGGCAACTTCCATGAACCTCTGCTGCGTTATGCAAAATGGGCAAGGAGCAGTTGGTTCAGGAAACCCTATGCCACGCCCCAATGGTATCATGACAGTTTCGGATTTCTTTCCGCGCATACCAATAGCGGTCTGCATCTGCTCCATCCGCCCCAGTCCGCCGGATTCTGGGATAACCGTACCAAAAGTTACCGTTATGCCGATCAGGTGACGTTGAAAGAACGCAACGTGGTCATGGAGTTCTGCGGTTGGGCATACGGCAATCCGGAAGTGGAGAAAAAATTAAACACCCTTGAAAAGGTTCTTGAGGCGCGTCTGCCGGTGATCAATGCCGGTAACGTCGGTGACAACCGGTACAACCTTGCTCTGGGCGGTCTGCCGCTTCTGCGGGCTGAAGTCAAGCGTATTCAGGATAAAGGCGGACGCATTACCCTGTATACTTTCCCTACCGGTGTTGCCAAAGGAACAAAATTTGAAAAACTCTACGGTGACAAATGGGCTCAAATGCGCGCTCCCGGAAAATATGCCACCAACTATACCGCTGACGGCATGGGGTACAACTGGTGTCCTTATGAGGTGGAATTCGGTGAACAGCTTGGTGCTGAATACGCCCGTATCCTCAAAGAAACCGGTGCCGACGGCTACCGTCTGGATGTAATGAGCCGCTTTATTCCCTGTTTCAACCCGAAACACTCCCACTACAAAGGCACTCTCCGCTCCACCATCGACCCGGAAGGCGCGAAAAACACTCTGCTGGCGTTTATCCGTCAGGCGCGGGAGGTCAATCCGGAAGCGATCGTCACCGTTGAACACGGCGCAAGCGATTATCTCTGTCAGTTCCATGACGGATATTTCTCTGAGAACATCATCTGGATGGGAAGTGGAAACAGCATGTGGGAGCCTTACCGGGCGCTGAATATGTACGGATTGGTCTTCCAGAGATTCTATTTCCCGGAGATCAAAACCTGGATCCACGGCCCGGCAGACCGGAAACTTGCTCTGCGGATGAGCCTTTTCAACGCGGTCGGTTACGCCTGCAGTGATATTGCCGGAGCGGTCGCCATCAAAACTCTGGAGGAAAACGGCGATGCTTTCAACTCCATGATCCAGCCGACTCCCCTTATCCCGGTTCTGGAAAAGGAGGTCTTTGCCAACTTCTTCCCCGGCAAGAACAAACGTATCTGGTGCATCTGGAACCGTTCTGCCGAAGCGAAAAATTCTCCGTTGGTCAAAATCGATGCCAAAGCTGACTGCCGCTATGTGGAAGTTTATGCAGACAATATGGTAAAAGTTGAAAATGGCGCTCTTGCTCCGGCTCTGGGCGCTGATAGTGTCGGCGTGGTGGTGGAGTTCAAAAAACGCATGGAGGTCAAAGTCGCCGACGGCTTTATCAAGCTGAAGGTGTCTGGTCAAAATCCCGATGCTCTGCGCTTTACCCTGACTTATGATCAGGATGATTACTCCCTTGAACCGCTCAATTTGCGTACCCATAACGGGGAGGCTTACATCCAGCAGCTTCCTGATTACCGGAAGCTGATAGTAAAACTTTATGAAGGCAATTATCTGGTCGATGAGGTTGTTGTGACCAAATGAGAGAGCATGTTTTAACGATAGATCACCCGGTTTACCACCCCGGGGAGGGATTTCTGCTGGGCAATGGCGACATATCGGTCAGCATCTTCTCCCGGGGAAAAGATTTGGTGATCAAACTGGGAAAAAATGATTTGTGGGATACCCGGCTCGATTTGAGCCGGATGCCCGCTCCGGCGGATATTGAGGAGCTGCGGGAGCTGGTGCTGAATGAGAAGTTTCATTGCGACGGCCCCAGCGGCAAACTGGATCTGCGCTCCTGTGACAACCCCCGGCTGAAAGAGCTTTGTACCAAACGGGGGCTGTCTGGCACTTCGCCTGCTCCGAAACCGGCGGCGGAACTTATCCTTCACACCTGCGGGGATCTGCCGGATATGCAAATTTCGCAAAAGCTCTTTATCGAAGCGGGTAAAATCGAAATAACCCTTCACTGGGGCAATGGTGTGGAGCTGTTTCTGTCACTGGCGGTTCATCCGCAGAAGAATCTGCTGGCAGTAAGCTGTCAAAGCCGCAATTACGGGGAGCGAGAGCGTTTCGGCGGTGAATTTTTCGGCATTGTCAAGCCGTCGCTTTTTTACTTTGAATTGACCCGTCCGGATGAAAAGAGCGCATTTGAATGTGTCCGGCAGAATCTGCCCCATCTGGTGACCAACGGTCTGCCGCAAGCGGAAAAGAATACCGGAGAATTGCTTCCCCCGGCAGAGTACACCGTCGATGGTGATCGCGGTATTCTGACCCAGAACTTTCCCGATTGCAAACTTACCGTCTGCGGGGGAGGGGAAAATTGGGAAATTTACTCTGACCGGAAAGGTATTCTCTTCTTTCCCGCTGATGAGGGGGCGGATATGCAAACGTTTATGGCGGCGTGGGAGAAGGATAAAGAGCCGGATAATTCCGGGGAGAGTGCCGGATCGGTCTTTGGTGCTTCCGCCGCCGCGGGGGAGGAGTTTTTCCGTACCAGCCGGGTGAAATTTGCGGATAAGAGTCTGGATGATCTTTACCATGTCACCATGCATGCCAAGCGCGCTTCATTCAAAGCCGGGAAACTTCCTCCCGGATTGATTCTGGCATCCACCTTGAATGATTACTCCAGCTGGCACGGGGATTACCATTTGAATTACAACTACCAATCCGCTTTTCTGGGGGATTTTGCCGCCGGTCACTTCGATACCGGGGATGCGTTTTTCACCGGGTTGGCTCCTTTGCTGAAACTGGGGGAATTTATTGCCAAAAAGTATTACCATGCCCGGGGATGCTTTGTTCAATTAAGCGGATTTCCCTTTGAGACAGAGGATGATTACATGGGCAATCTGCCCTTCGGCAGAATGGCGTATATGACCGGCTGGGTGGCGGCGTGGTTCTACCGCAGATGGGATTTGAGCGGCGACCGCGGGTGGCTTGAAAGAACCGGTTATCCGGCATTGAAAAAGTTCGCTCTTTTCTACACCGATTTTCTGACTTTGGAAGAGGATGGATTTTACCACGCCTTCCCCTCCAATCAGGGGGAGGAGGGTTACTCCCTTGCCAAAACCAGAGATCAGGTTCAGGTTCTGCGCCACGCCCGGGGAGCATTGAGTTACGCGGTAAAGTGCGCTTCGGAACTCGGTTGTGACCCTGAACTGCGTGAAAAATGGCAGGAGATTCTGGATAAACTGGTTCCTGTCGGTATGCTTTTGCCGGATATGGCGGCGGAGTTTGCCGGATTTGACGGTCTGGAACCCGTGGGGGCGGAAAAAATCCTGCTGCCGGGAACGAAGTTCTACGATTGGTATCCCGGTCAGATGCCTTACTTTTTATCCACCGCCATCCGCAACGGATTGTACGATGCGGCAGCTTATGAAGAGGCGCTTTTGACCTTTTTGCGGCGGTGGGGATTGCCCAACGGCTTATTCAAAGCTATGGCGGTGGTTCATTACGGTCATGAGGGGTATTGGAGCGAAGGTCTGGGCATTGCCGGAACTCTGCTGGATATGCTGGCGGTGAATTGCGCCGGAGTATTAAAGTTCTTTTCCGGCATAACCGGAGATGCTGAATTTGAAAATCTCCGTCTTGACGGCGGTTTTATTTGCAGCGCCTCCCGCCGGGGCGGGGTGACGGAATATTTTTCGGTAAAAGCTCTGCATTGCCGTGAGATCCGCATCCGGATACCGGAAACATTTTCCGGAAAAGTCATTGTGAAAAGCCGTGATGATAAAAATGGATTCCCGGTCGGGATCAAAAATGGTCATATCGATATAAAAGCAACCCCGGGTATGGAAATAACCGGTTTCCGTACCCAAAATCAAAAAAAGGAGAATTGACAGATGAAAAAAACAAATTCAAGTTTCCGGCATGCCGGAGTGAAACATGGTTTCACTCTTATTGAACTTCTCGTTGTTATAGCGATCATCGCTATTCTGGCGGCGATTTTGCTCCCGGCGCTGAACAGTGCCAGAGAACGGGGCAAAGCGATCTCCTGCACCAACAGTCAGAAGCAGATCGGTACCGGAATAGAGATGTATCTGGATGCCAACGATGAGTATTATGTGAATCCGAATACTACCGGGTGGTATCGTCCCCGGGATATTTATATCCCTTTGCGGGACGGCAATTTTGTGCCGGAAGAGGTCTATCTCAAAGGTTGTCCTTATTCCGCATGGGATGCCAGAGCGATCAGTTATAACTACAATCAGTATGGATTTTTCCTTGAGTGCTGCGGCGGTCTGCCTGCTCCCAAACGCTCCGGGATCTTCAAAAAAGTTCACGCCGATCCCGCTCCCCAGCCTGCCACCACGATTGTATTGCAGGATACCAGAAGAGAGTGGACTTTGGATTCACAAGGCGGTTTCGGCTGTGGAAATCCCGGCGCTGAGGTCAGCAACACCATCAGCCACAACAACGGCAAAAGCATCAATCTGCTCTATGCCGACGGACACTGTGATTCCAGCACTCCGGAAGCTGTCCGCGGTGCTTACTATGTTTTGTGGAATGGTACACCCTACGCCACCCATTGATATTGACATACTCCGCCGCACACTCCTTGCAAAAAGCCGGGAGTGTGCTATATTAGCTTGAGGTGATTTCAATTTTTTAAAAAACCACCTTTGAAAGATGTGAAGGATATGAAAAGAGCTTTGAGCGTATTTCTGTTTGCCTTGGCCCTGATTCTGCATGGCGGGGAGTTGGCTCTGACCGGGAAAAACACCGGTCAGGTCACGCCGCTTGGCTATAAATGCAATGAAGATATTCATTTTTCGGTAACAGTTCAAGGGGCAGGGAAAGCTGACTCTTTGCGCATACGCTGGGTCTGCCGCACTGATGACGGCGGCAAAAGTGAAGGCATTGTTCCCGCTTCAGAGGGGGCGGAAATAACTGCCAGACTCCAACAGCCGGGATTTGTCTATATCCATGCGGTATTGACCGGTAAAAATGGTGATCCGGTAAAAAACAGCAAGGGCAGAAATGTTGAGTTCCGGGGCAGTGCCGGAGCTGAGGTGGATAAAATCGCTCCTTTCCCCGAACCGGCGGACTTCGATAAATTCTGGAACGCCAAAAAAGCGGAACTGAAAAAAGTTCCCTTCTCCCCGGAGTTGAAAGTTCTGCGGAAAGTTCCCGGCGGAACCGTTTACATCGTGAAACTTGCCTCTCTGCCGACCCGGTACAGTTCGATCGCTTCCGGTTATCTGACTGTGCCGGATGGAGCAAAACCCAAATCCCTTAAAATCGAAGTCCGTTTCAATGGTTACGGTTACTTCCGCCACGGCGCAGCTCCATTGCGCCGTGACCGCATCTCGTTTCTGTGCAATGCCCACGGATTTCCGGTGGATTGTGAGGATGAATTTTTCCGGGAATACGGGAAAAAGATCAGATTCAAAGGTAAAGGGTACGGCTTTCATCCGGAAGAAAATGCCCTCCCCGAAACCAGCTATTTTTTCGGCATGGTCATGCGGAATTTGCGGGTGATCGACTATCTCTGCTCCCTGCCGGAGTGGAACGGTAAAGATCTGATCGTTGCCGGGGAGAGTCAGGGCGGTTTTCAGGCGCTGCAGATGGCTGGTCTGGAGCCGCGGGTGACGGAGTGCATCGCCGGTATTCCCTGGTGCGGTGATGTCGGCGGCAGAGTCGGCAAAAGAGTCCTTTCAGACTTCGCCCCGGTTCCGGCACCGGGATTGAACTACTTCAGCGCGGCGCATCATGCAAAACGCATCAAATGCAAAACGGTGATCACCCGTGCCGGATTGGGGGATAATATTTGTCCATCATCTCAAGTTGCGGCGATCTTCAACGCTCTGCCGCATGGTTCGGAAATCCACTGGTATCAGGGTTCCACCCACAACTTTATTCCGGAAAATCCCGGTATTTTCAAGGTAGTCAAGGGTAAAAATCATGGCATTTGAGATACGGTTTCCCGCAATCAGCAACTTTTGCAATATTCCGGAAAAGTTCCGTTGTTACGACATTTTTCCGGATCGGAAAACTCTTGGCGAAAGCGGGAAATTGAATCTTGATTCCCTGTTTATGGTGGAGTCACCCCCCAACTGGCTTATCAGCCGCACCGAAGATTTCCGGGAGGCGGAACATCTTGACCTCTTTTTCATTCTCAGCGGTTCAGTTTGCTATCAGACTGCCGCCGGCAGGGGCAGGGCGGCGGCGGGGCAGGTGATGCTTATTCCTTCCAAACTGAACCGGGTGATTTTTCTGGATGAAGAATCCACGCACATCTATGTCCGTATGGAAGGGGATTGTGCCAATTTCGGCATCAGTTCCCTGACCGTGCGCAACTGTATGCATCTGGATGAGATCGAGGCGTATTCCCGGATTTTGCTGAAAAAGAACTCTCTGGCGGCGATCAACCGCATTTACCGGCGGAACATTCTGGAAAATCTTTCCATGCTTTTCAATCAGGAGCTTTATCCGGGAGTTGACCGGGACTCTCCGGAAAAGATCACCCGGCTGCTGGATTATCTGCACAAGGAAGAACCGGGGAAACTTTCTGTGGCACATACGGCGAAAAAGTTCGGTATGAGCTTATCCAAATACCGCCAGTTCTGTTTGAAGAACTTTTCCAAATCCCCCAATGAATTGCTGGATGACATCCGCATGTCCCGGGCGCGGGCGCTCTTGAGTTACAGTGACTGGACGATCGACGCTATCGCTTCAGAACTGGGGTACTCAAGCCGATTCGCCTTCTCCAAAGCCTTCCGCAGAATCAATGGCGTGCCGCCGGGCAAATTCAAGCGGGGGTGAGGATCAGTAGTGATTGGGGACGTGCTGTTTGACCATAACGATCCGGAAACCCAGATCATCGCTTTTGTGATCCGCTTTCACCTTTTCTTTATGGTCAGAAGTGCATTTGCTCAACTCATCTTTCCAGCCGCCGCCGCGAATGACCGCCGCTTCATCTGCGGTGCCGGTGTGGAAACACCACTCCCGCACATTGCCGTGCATGTCATACATTCCCATGGCATTGGGGCGTTTCTCCCCTGCCGGATGGTGACTTTTGCCGGAGTTGCCTTTATGCCGGATAAATTCGTTGAGGTCAAATTTTTCCGTTGCCGAATCATATCCGCAGTTGTAGGGGGAGGTCGTCCCGGCGCGGCAGGCGTACTCCCACATATATTCAAATGGCAGGTAAAAGAGATACTGATCCGGGAGCTGATGATAGAAGAGTTCGGTAAGTTTTTCACAGAACTCCAATGCTTCATCGTGGGAAACGGAGTCCACCGGATGGTTTTTCCCCTTGATTTTGGAGGGATTGTAACCCATGACCGCTTCAAAAACCTCCTGAGTGATCTCATATTTGCTCATCCAGAAAGAGCTGTTGTAATTTGACTCATCTGCCATCGGGAAGCAGACCAGTTCCAGTTGCGAATTATTGGCAAGAGTGAGCTTGATCGTCCGCTGAATGGGCTTTTCAATGGGAACCAGTGCCAGACGGAAGCCGACGGAGAGTGCCTTTTCGCTCCGGTATACCTGCCGGATGGGGGCGAGAGCCTCATCGGCGGAAGAGAGGAAACTGCCGCCCCGGATGGTCGCTTCACTGCCGTCGTATTCATTGACCGGGTCACACATTTTTCCGGTGACAAAACGGGTGGAGTGATCCGCATAATAATCCCGGCACAATTCCGCCACATTCCCCGCAAGGTCATATATTCCCCGGCAGTTGGGGAGCTTTTTCCCCGGCAGTTGGGGCGTGCGGCAGTTCTCTTTGATCCACGCATGATCGCTCATATTCCCGTATCCGGGCAGCTTGCTGTTTCCGGCGTGGGCGGCGAACTCCCATTGCGCTTCAGAGGGGAGGTCAAATTGATAACCGGCGGGGAGTTTGCCCGCATAGAGGCGGTTCAATTCCGCGCAAAACGCCTTTGCCTCTTTGCGGGAGATATTGTTTACCGGCAGGGCATCATTTACCGGAGTACCGGGATTATTGCCCGATACAGCCCGGTACTGGGCTTGAGTGACCTCATATTTGCCGATCCAGTAGGGACGGGTCAAGACAATTTCTCCCTGATAGGAACTTCTGATACTTTTCTGCAACTCCGGGGCAAGTTTGCTCAAATCCCAATTCGGTTTGAAACTGCCTGGAGCGATTTTGACCATTTCGATCACTGAACCGCCCGGCAATACGATCTTTTCCGGATCTGCTGCCGGGGCGGGAGCGGCTTTTTTTCCGCATCCGGCAAGTGCCAGAAGTGCTGTCATTACGGTGAAAAAAGTTTTTATTTTCATGATAATCTCTCTTGTTTCATTCCTCAGGTGAATTTTTTCTCTGCTGTTCTTTTCTGTAGTTGGCAACGAAATCACATTCCAGCTTTGCCCGATCCGGGAATTTTTTGAGATACAACTCAATCAAACGTTCGGAAGTTCCGGCGTAAACAGGATAAAACATCGTTCCTTCGAGGGGATCACCGTTGTCGTCAACCAGCGGTTTTTTGAGTTCTTTTCTGTACCATGTTTCCCATGCCCGGTATTTGGCGATAAAATCTTTCCTTTGCTCTTCGGGAAGGGAGTTGATTTTTTCATTCACGAAAATATACAGTTCGACTTTTGCCAAAAGTGACCCCAGACTGGCTGCCCTTGACATATCCCAAGTGGTGTGGTCGTAACCTGCCATCAGAAGATATTCGCTGTAATTTATGTATTGGCGGCAATCTTCTTTGGTGAAGAGCGGAGGAATGACATCGACGTAAGGAATAAGGGGAGATCGTTTTTTCTCCTCTTTTTCCGGGGATGGGGTTTCCTCTTTTTCCGGCAGAGCAGGCGGCAATTCCGGAATGGCGGGTTCAGATTTTTTTTCCTCAACCGGTTGGGGAATGGTGAAAAATACTCCGGCACTGACCGCGCCGCCGATGACAACTCCGGCGACAAAGCTCAAAACAGTGTTTTTCATGATTTTTTCCTCTGGATTTGACATTGTTTTTTTGACGTCTCTGATAATAAGAGGGTACTTTTTTTCAAAACCTGACAGAATCGTTGAAAAAAGTTGAAAATTTTCACTTGAGGAGTTTTTATATCGCTCAAAAAAGGGACTGGCGTGTTTGCGCTCAGTCCCTGAAGGTCAGATTTTGAACTTCAAAATGTCATTTTTCCACCAGTTCCGCATGGAGCGCTTTCTGCGCCTCTGCGAAGTGTTCTCTGGCGATGATGAACTGCATATTCACCTGACGCATGCACTGATCCAGAGCCAGCACGTTGATTTCGGCATCTGCCAGCGCTTTGGCGGCGCGGGAAAGGAAGCCGGGGATCTTCATGTTGCTGCCGATAACTGACACGATAGCCACGGCACGGGTGGAGATCTTCGCTTTGGGGAAGGTCTGCTGCAATTCGGCAAGACAGGCATCCAGATTTTTGTAACGCTCTGAAATGTAGTGGGTAATGGTGTTTGCATTGGTGTTTTTCGCGATGTAACTGATGTCGTTGCGGGCGAAACTTTCCAAAACCTTGTAGTCATAACCGCTGGCACCGACCATTTCCGTATCGAAAATCTCAATGGCGATAACATCTTTTCTGCCGCAGATCATATCCACTTTGGGGATGGGGGAGACGAAGTCCTGACTGATGAGCGTACCGGGTGAACCGGGGTCAAAGGCGTTATCCACGCGAATGGCGATACCGTGGCGCTCCATCTCTTTGGAGGCTTTGGGGTGGATGGCTTCCATTGCCATATCCGCCAGCTGGTCGGCAATATCAAAATTGGTGTGTCCGATAGTGCGGACTTTATCCACACCCATAAGTTTCGGGTCGCCGGTGGAAAGGTGGAACTCCTTGTGGATGATACCCTCTCTGGCATCGGTGACTACGGCGATCTTGCTGAAAGTGATTTCGCTGTAACCGCGGTCAAATTTAGCCATCACCCCTTCGGCGCATTTGGCATAACCGGTGACAATGGGCATACATTCGGCGAAGTTCAAACCTTTGATGTTGTTTCTGATGGTATCTTCCATGGAGCCGGTTTCCTGATCTTTCCAACCGGAAAGGTCAACGAAAACGGCATTGACACCATGTTTTTTCAGGATCAGCGCCGAGTTGAAAGCACTGTGAGCTTCACCCACGGAACTGAGCAGCTCTCTGGCGGCGGGGAGGTAATTTCCCGGCTGAAAGTGACCGAAACTGCGCAGATGCATCAAGTGGAGCAGGCAGTTTTTGATTCCGCTCATGCGCTCATTGACAAAGGCATCTGCGGCATCCAGATCAAGCTGCAAGTCGGCAAATGAGTGGTTGAGTTCGATCATTCTGGCGGTGGTGGCATCCAGTTTATCCTGCCACTCCTGATTTTTTCCGGCGGCGAAACTGCCGTAGATACCCGGTTCGCCGGTCTTTTTATCTTCCAGAAGCAAGTTGGTGATGCCGCCGTAAGCGGAAACGACGAAGATGCGGTTGTAGAGTTCCGCGCCTTTGCGGGAACCGATCAGGATGTTTTCCATCAGTTCCCCGAAGCGGGTCATGCTGGTGCCGCCGATTTTTTCAACAGTGTGTTGTCCCATGATTAAATATCCTCAATTCTCAATAATTTGACCGGTGAACTATTCACGGAAAGGGTGGCGATTTCGGCAAGCGCCGCCCGGACAGCTTTTTCCAACGCCGGATGGGTCAGTACCACCAGCGAAACTTCGCCCTGGGCATCTCTGGTCTCATGCTGGATCAAGCTGGAGATGCTGATGGAACGCGCCGCCAGGATCTGGGTGATCTGGGCGATGACTCCCGGACAATCCTTGACCTGCAAACGCAGATAATAGCGGCTGGTGACGCTCTCTTCGGCAAGCTGACGGTCAAATTGTTCACCGGCAGTGAATCCGGGAACGCGCTGACGGCAATCATTCGCCAGATTGAGCGCGGCATCGGTGATGTCGGCAACCACCGCACTGGCAGTGGCTTTTCTGCCGGCTCCGCGGCCGTAAAAGAGGGTCTGACCCACGGTATCTCCGTCAACCAGCACGCCGTTGAAAACGTCGTTGATATTGGCAAGCAGGGCGGTTTTGGGGATCAAAGTGGGGTGAACGCGCATCTGGACGGCGCCGTTTTCCTCTTTGATGATACCCAGAAGTTTGATCCGGTAACCAAGTTCATCGGCGCAGACGATGTCTGCCAGTTCCAGTTCCCGGATACCTTCAACATAGACCGCATCGATGCCGAACCATTTTCCGTAAGCCAGAGCTGCTAAAATAGCGGTTTTGTGAGCGGTATCGAAGCCGTCGATATCCAGCGAGGGATTGGCTTCGGCATAACCGAGCTTCTGGGCATCGGCGAGGACAGTTGCAAAGTCGGTGCCTTCCTTCTCCATCCGGGTGAGGATGTAGTTGCAAGTACCGTTCATGATACCGAAAATCTTGCTGATACGGTTGGAAACCAATCCTTCGCGGAGCGCCTTGATGATCGGAATACCGCCGGCGACACTTGCTTCATAGAAAATATCCGCTCCGGACTTTCCGGCGGCGGCGAAGAGTTCTTCTCCGTGGTGAGCCAGCAGGGCTTTATTGGCGGTGACGACACTTTTACCGGCATTGAGCGCCTCAAGAATGAACTTTTTGGCAATGGTGGTGCCGCCGATAAGTTCCACGACGATGTCGCTTTCGCGGATGACTTTTGCCGCATCGGTGGTCAGAACCCCGTCGGGAACTTTCACGCCGCGGTCGGTGGTAATATCCAGATCGGCGATACCGCAGAGATTCAGGGTGATGCCTGTGCGTTTGGCGATAACATCTTTATTCAACAGCAAATTTTCGGCGACGCCGGCGCCGACAGTACCGAAGCCGATGATTCCTACTTTGTACTCTTTCATGATACTTTTCCTCCATTTATGACCTAAAGGTATATACATTTTATTAATATAGCACACAAAAAGGCGGATTACCACACATAATCACTTGTATTTTTCATAAATGGCATTATTTTTTATATCAGAGTCAATACACCGGGAGCATACAGGAGGATAAAGTGATGAAAAAAATATTTGCGATGTTTTTTGTGCTGGCAGGAACACTCCTTTGCGGAATTGATATATCCGACTTCCGCCCGCCTGCCAATGAGGTCGATGAGGACGTTTCGGTGCGTGACCACCGGGGTATGCTGGTCGGCAGAGCTTACCGCTCCGGCAACCGGGTCATTTACCGGGATAACCACGGCAAACTGCTGGGGACGGCGACCATTGACGGTGATCATATCACTTACCGCGACCATCACGGGATGCTGGTCGGTACTTCCCGCACCTACGGGAACAGTACCACTTACCGGGATAATCACGGCCGGCTTCAGGGAACTTCCCGTACTTACGGAAACCGCACCACCTACCGGGATAAACACGGCAGATTGCAGGGCAGCTCGGATAAGTCAAACGGCAGAACGGTCTATCGGGATAAACACGGCAGGCAGAGCGGATCTATCCGCAACCGGTGAAATCAGCGCTGTTCTTTTTTGCGGAAGGGGAGTCTTTTGCCGGAGTTCCGGTATAATATATTGAAAATTGCCCTGTTGCAAGTGCAGTTGGATGAGCGTAATCATGCCACAGATCAAATCTTGCAAAGTATCTCGCTTTTCTTGAAATGGGTTGGGGTTTGGGGAAGGGAAAAACCTCTTTTCCCGTAGTTCCGGTATAATATATTGAAAATTTCCCTGTTGCAAGTGCAGTTGGATGAGCGTAATCATGTCACAGATCAAATCTTACAAAGTCTCTCCTTTTTCTTGAAATGGGTTGGGGTTTGGGGAAGGGAAAAACCTCTTTTCCCGTGAAAAGAAGTTTTTCCCTTCCCCAAGAACCATCAGCCATTTTTGGGAACAGAGCCAAAATCAGCGCTGTTCCTTTTTGCGGAAGGGGAGTCTTTTGCCCTGCAGACCGAGGATGACGGAGATGATACGGTCACGTCCGGTGACGATGGTGACTTCGCAGCCTGAACCGAAACGGAGCGGGTACTGTTCTTCATCCAGCACGATCCGCACCGGATAGTAGTTGATGCCGTTTTTACTTTCCGGCAGCTGATAAATATCGGTGACTCTGCCGGAAAAGTATCCGTAATCCAGATAGTTGTACTGTTCGCAGTATATCCGCACTTTCTGACCGGGAACGACCTTGAAAATCAGCTTCTCATCCACCAGCGCGATCACTTTTTTATTCTGATTGGCGGAGAACTTCACCACCACTTCGCCCCGTTCATAGAACCCGCCGGGCCGGGGCGGGGTATCGGTGATCACTCCGGCATCCGGAGCATAAAGTTTGTAATCATCCAGTTGACGGTTGGCTACTTCGATCTCTTTGCGCTTGCCTTCGATCCGTTTTTTCAGCAGAGCGAACTCCTTTTCCGCCTTATCCAGAATATCCTGGGCGATGCCGGATTGGATCTTGCTCCAATCCTCTTCGTGACGGCGGACAGTCATCTGACTGGCAAGGTGCGCCAGCTGGATCTCCAGCAGCTCTTTACGGGTAATGGCGCCCCGTTTGAAAAGTTCGGAGTAGACTTTCAATTCATATTCATGTTTTTCCAGCCGTTTTTTTGCCTCTTCCAGCTGCAGTTTGGTATGGCGGAAGTGTTCCGGCAGGGGGTCTTTGCGGAGGATTTTAAGCTCCTGCGACTTTACGGACTGCTCTTCAAGGAGTTCTTCCAGTTCATGTTCGAGCCCGGCGATTTTGTCTTTGTGGTCGCGGGAATCGAATTCCAGAAGCAGTTCGCCGCGTTTGACTTCGCTGCCGGTCTGGTGGTAAACTTTGACGACCTTTGCAGAAACGAGAGTTTTCAGGTCATACTCCCGGATACCGACTACTGTACCGTCGCCTTTGACCACATCCTCCATGGAACCGAAACAGGCGATCAGCAGCAGTGTCAGCACCAGAAGCAAAATCAGATAGATGATGATCCTGAACATCCGGAAACGGTTGCGGATGGAGGAGGGATTGGAAAGAGTATCTTTTCTCCGGAACGCCATTTTTTACATCCCCTTATTCATTTTTGCCTGAGTCTGATAAAGTTCGCGGTAAATGCCGTCGGCAGCCATCAACTCATCGTGAGTGCCTTTCTGCACGATTTTGCCGCGATCAAGAACGACGATCACATCCGCATTTTTGATGGTGGATAAGCGGTGGGCAATGATGATGGTGGTTTTGCCCGCCATCAACTTATCCAGCGCATCCTGAACGAGATATTCAGAAACGGTATCCAGTGCGCTGGTCGCTTCATCCAGAATGAGGATGGAGGGATTTTTCAACACTGCCCGGGCAATGGCGAGGCGCTGTTTCTGTCCGCCGGAAAGGGAGGCGCCGTTTTCACCGATGACCGTGTCATATCCTTCGGGAAGTTCAAGGACGAACTCCTCCACATTTGCCATTTTTGCCGCGGCGATGATCTCTTCTTCAGCGACTTCACGTTTGACGGCGTAGGCGATATTGTCCCGGATACTGCCGGAAAAGAGGAATGGTTCCTGAAGCACGATACCGATATTATCCCGGAACGCATTGAGTTTCAGTTTGCGTATATCCAGGCCATCCACCCTGATCGAGCCGGAAGTTATATCGTAAAAGCGCAGCAACAGGTTGCTGATGGTGGATTTGCCTGAACCGCTGGGGCCCACCAGCGCCACCTTTTGCCCCGGCTGGATGGTCAGGTTGAAGCCGTCGATGGTGTTGCCCTTTTCCGGTTCATAACTGAATGTGACATTTTTGAACTCCACTTTTCCGGAAAGTTTCTCCACCGTCACCGCATTGGGGGATTCCCGGATTTCCGGAATGGTATTGAGCAGTTTGACGATCCTGCTTGCTCCGACCATGCCCTGAGCAAAGGTTATGGACATGCCTGAAAGGACGTTGATGGGCGTCAGCATCATTCCCACATAGGTGTAAAATGCCACAAATTCACCGATGGAAATGGCGTTGTCCTTGACCAGCCAGATACCGGCGCCGATGATGGCAAGATAGCTCATTGCCGCGATGGTGTCGAATATCGCCCAGAGGGTGACACCTTCCACCGTGAGGCGCATCTGCATATCGGCAACAGGGCGGAGATTCTGGAAAAATCTCAAAGATTCACTGTGTTCTTTGGCGAAGGATTTGACCACCTTTACCCCGGAAAGGGTTTCGGAAAGGTTGGCGGAAATTTCCGAAAGTTTCTCCTGCAGTACCATGGAGTCCTTGCGCATCTCTTCGCGGAAGTAGTGGAAGTTCAGATAGTGAAGCGGTATGGAAAGGAACACCAGCAGTGCCAGCTGCCAGTTGATCACCAGCAGCAATCCGGCAATGATCACCAACTGGAAAATCTGTTCGCCCAGCTGGGTCAGAGTGCGGATAAGCACCTGAAGCATCGCCACATCACTGATCACGTTGCTGATGAGTTTACCGGTGCGGTACTCTTCATAAAATCGCAGTGAAAGGCTCTGCAGATGGGTGAAAACTTTCTGTCTGAGGTCGATCATCATCCGTACACCGAGGTAGTCGATGGTGTAACAGGCAATATAACGCAAAAGTGCCCGCATGAGATAGAGAATCAGCATCACACATGCCATTACCCAGAAGAGCAATTCATCGGCATTGGGCAGGATACGGTCGATGGCTATTTTCAGCATCCACGGCAGACCCAGCGCGGTCAGGTTGAATAGTATAAGCGAAACTATTGAACCGTAAAGCATCGGGCGGTAGGGAGCAAGCAACTCCCAGACTTTTTCAAAGGATTGGTTGTCGTAACCGGAGAGGATGGTTTTCCGGTCTTGATCTTTCCGGAAGTTTTTCATAATTACTCTCTTTTTGGAATTGCTTTTTAAGATTACTTTTGGAACTGTTTTGTGTAGAATATAGCACTGTGCCGACTCTTTTCAATACCGGAAAAGAAAAATCTGTGAAAATTTTTATCGGAATTTCCCTTGCAAGGTGAAAAAAAAAGAGGGGAGCGGTTTTGGCGCTCCCTCTTTCCGGATTATTTTACCGTTTCATTTTCGGTTCCAGAACCACGCAATCCACATAGACGGCATCGCTTTTTTCCGAGTCGCTGAAAAATGCCCTGCCGGTGAATTTTGCCCGGAAATGGAGGTCGTAATCGTTGACTTCCGGCTTTCCGGCGTGGGGGAACTCCCATGCCTGAGAGAGATCGATCTGGATCATCCACAAATGGCCGGTGAAGATGGTGTTGCGGGAAATACGGACATTTTTGATCGTATACCAGTGGTAATTTTCATCTTCCGGGGTGACGGTGTACTGGATATTCTTTTTGGTCTCGTAATCGTAACAGGAGAAGTTTTTCACCGCCCGGTGGGTGAATTTTCTGCTTTTGTGGAAGTCCGAGATCAGCGCCTGACCGCTGAGCGAATCGGCATCCTGAACCGCCCGGGTTTTGGAGTGTGCCACGCGCCGCTGATGGGGATGGGCAAAGACTTTGACTCCGGGAATATCGCGGAACTTTTCCGGAACGGTCAAATTTGCCGACAATGGAGCAAGTTTTTTTACCAGTTTTTTCTGCTGAGCGGCAAGTTTCCGGGGGGCAAGGTCAAAACTGCGGAGGACTTTATCGGCATAAAGTGCCATATCCTGCTGAATATTTTCAAGTTTTATCCCGGCGGCGGCAAAGGTTTTTTCCGTTTCACTGCGGTAGTAGAGAATGGAGTAATAAAGGGGCAGACACTCTGCCATCACCCGCACGGCAAAGCGGGGCTCATCTGCCGCCGCTTTCAGCGCCTCCTGCAGAATCAGAAAGTTTTCAAGCATGAATTTATCGGTCAGGTACTCCCAGCGCAGAGCGGCACAGCAGAGCTGTACTTTGGAGTGTTTTTTTATTCCCTGTCGCAGGTTGTTCAGATATTTTTTCAAAGGAAGTGCGGCTTTGCCGTAGTAACCTGCCATAAAAATATCCACCAGTTTTTCCGCATCCTGCGCCGGGTCGATCATCAGCTGAGCGAGGATGAAGAACTCCAGATCGAGGAAGTTCTGAGGGATGAGGAAATCCCTTTCCGCTTCGGTAAAGAGGGAGACGACCTTGTTTTCCGCCATCCACTTGACGTCGCTGATCATGGCATCGAGAACCACTTCCGGCCGGGGAGGGACAAAGTATGCTCCAAGCCCCATGTTCCAGTAGTCCCAGACCATGGCATTTTTGAAATTCGTTATCCAGCGGAGAATATTCTGCCGTCTTTCGGCGCTCTGGGGAATGAAGCAGCTGGCATTGGTAAAGTCATCGGCATAATATACGGTAACTTCCGGCAACGGTTTGGTTTTGGGCAGAGTTTCCGAACCCATTGCGGCGCGGGTGAGAATGCGGATGCCGGGGTATTTCTGATGCACCTGCCGGGCAACTTCGTTGGTAAAGCGGATGAGCAAACCGGTTTCACAGCCCTCTTCTCTGACGATTTTCTGACACTCTTCGCAGAAACAGATGGTATTTGCCGCGTCATTGGGGGTGAGGTTGTAAACTTGCGGCTGCTGATCGGTCGGCAGATTTTCCCGGTCGAGCCGGATAAATTCTTTCATCTGATCGGCAACGATCCTGATCACGGCGGGATTACTCAGACAGAGCTGAGTTCCCCGGCGGTGGGGATTGGCACCCCGTTTGCCGTCGGAGTTCAAACTGAAATACTCCGGATTGCTTGCAAGGTATCTGGCAGGCGGCAGATATTCGTAGTAGTTGTGGCAGAAGTGGGCGCGGGTCGTCCAGCGCATCTCATCACCCAGATAGAGCGCTTTGTGGAAAAACGCCGGAGTGGTTCCGTTGAAGCCGTTGCGCAGGGAGTAGAGCCAGAACTTTTTATCGCTCTCTCTGGCACCGTTATCCCGGAAAAAGTTGGGGTAACGGTTGAATATCTGTCTTCCGGCAATGGCGGGAGCGCCGGACTCATTGAGCAAAGGCAGAGCTTTGCCGGAAAGGTCGGGGTAAATGCTCTCATCCCAGGCGATGAACCAGACCCCGGCGCGGCGCAAATAGGCGTAAGTGCCGTAGAGAGTACCGATGGGGGAAGCGCCGGTGATGAACTGGTCTTTGCCCTGACTTTTCAACTGCCACGCTTCGATGTTTCCAGCGGGGCGGGAACTTTTCAGATAGATCGCAGGGGAAGCGGCATTTTTGGCATCGGTGATGCGGATACCGGCAACTTTGCACTTCTGCAGAGCCTCCAGAAGTTCTTCCGCCGCCATTTTTTCGTAACGGTGAGGATTTTCCGGCAGTACGATATCCAGCGCGAAAAGCGGAAATATCAGGGTGGAAAAGAGGAGGATAAGCAACTTGCGCATAACTGCACCTGTGATTTATCAATGCTTGTTCCAGTCAAGATATACCGCATCGGTCGGATCCCAGAAAATACTCTGGAATGCCTTTCCCCGGCTGTCGCCCCGTTCCGTATGGGGGATCTCCTGAACGGTGTGGGCGGCGGAGTGACCGTCAGCGAAGACAAAGTTGCACATCTTATTGTGGCGGTAACGGGGATAGTCATCACTTCTCTGGTCATAACCGACGATCGCACCGGCAATGCTGCTGTTGATGTCCGCAAAAAGGACGCTTTTGGTGGGGGATTTGTAACGGGTCGATTTGAGTTTATCGAAATTACCTCCCAGAAGTTTATTGTAACCGATGCTGTAACGCAGAGTATCGTCAGCTTCAAATGAGGGACACATGTAGATGCTGATGCCGTCGGGACCGGCGGCACCGATAATGGCTTTGGGCTGATGCAGACCGATGTAGGGGGCGAGCAATCCGGCTTTGCTGTCGCCGTCACCCCAGAATTTGTTTTTTTTGTCGGCATTGCCGTAGGTGGGGGCAAAGTAATCATCATAATCGGCGGCATACATCAGATTTGCTTTGCCCAAAGTGTTGAAGTTGTTGTTGCAGTTGATGCTTCTGCCCCGTTCACGGGCGCTGTTGAGCGCCGGGAGCAGAATCGCTGCCAGAATAGCGATGATCGCAATCACAACCAGCAGTTCGATGAGGGTGAATTTTTTCATTTGTCATACTCCTTATAATATATTATTGACGGGTCGTTGTTTCTCTGAATATTGCCTGGGACTCCAATTCTATCCGGACTCCCCGGAAATCTTTATCCCGCTCTTTTATTCTTTTCAACACCATCCGTGCCGCCTCCTGTCCGAATTTTTCCAGCGGCGGAGCAATGGTACTCAAACAGGCATCCGGCAGATCTTTTTCAATATTGTCAAAGCCGATCAGGGCAATATCTTTTCCCGGAGTCAGATTTTCCATTTTCAGCAGTTCCGCTGCCATCAATGCCCACTGATCGTTGCTGAATACCCAGATGTCAAACTTTTTTATTTCCGGCAGATGAGTTCGCAAAATCTTCAGCATCGCCGCATCTCCGCTGCTGTTTATCCGGGATGCCGGCAGTTTCAACTCCGCCATTTCCGGAAAACCCTTTTCGGCAAAGGCATTGTGCCACAAGCGTACACGTTCCGCTGAACCTTCCCCGAAGGAGATGAATAACGGCTTTTGGTAATTACTTTTTTTAAGGTGTTCACTCATGGCGCTCATCGCCTTTTTACTGCTGATGCTGATCACCGGAAAGTCACTTTCCGCGATCTCCTGCGCCGCGGTGGTCTGCAAAACCGTTACCGGCGTCGAGGAGGGCAGGTCAACGGAAAACGCCACCGTTACATAACTGTCACACCGGTTGGAAAGGATCAATGGCAAAGCATTGCTCCGGATACTCTCCCAATCCGAACCGGAAACCGGCAGTAATTGCAAACTGTAACCGGCTTTGATCAACTCATTGTTGAATGATTCCAGATAGACCGCCGATGGCGGTGAGTTGGAGATCATTCCGATCCCCGGCACGATCAATCCCACACTGCGGGTATAGCCGGATGCCAGCGCCCGCGCAGAAAAACTGGGATAAAAGTTCTCTCTGGCGCAAAGACTTTCAATTTTTTTACGGGTCTCCGGCTTTACCTTGTCCCGCCGCAATGGGTCCAGCGCCCGGGAGACGGTTATCACCGATACTCCGCATTGACGGGCTATCTCTTTTTGTGAAATCATCGGAACCTCCAAAAAAACAAAAAAATGTTAGCGCTATCATTTGTCGTCACTGTTATAATACACTCTGTTTCACTCTTTGTCAAGGAGCAAAACATAAAAATCGGCGGAATTTATCTCTTTTTGATCGACTTTTGCAATTACCTCTCTTGACAATGGGAAATGCACGGGATATATTGAACGCAGGCAAAGCTCAAATTCAACTCAGAGGAATTGCAATGGTAAGTCTGGCAGATATTGCCCGTGAAGTAAAGATGAATGTCTCGGTGGTTTCCCGGGCGCTCAATCCCAATCCCGACCGTCACGCCGTGGTCAAAAAAGAGACCCGGGAGATGATCCGGGAGGTGGCGCGAAAAATGGGATATGTCCCGAACCGTACCGCCTCATTCAACGGCCGCAAAAGCAGTGCCACGATTTTTTGCTTTCTTCCCCGCAACGCTGACCGGCTGACTGCCGATCTGATGTTCGGCATCGTTCAGGCGGCGGGAGCGGAAAACTTCCCGCTCAACTTTTTCCGCGGCGACAGCCCCGGAGATTTTGCAGAGTTCATCGAAGCGATCAATCACCGGGAACACTCCGGATTGCTCACCTATCCGGCTCATGCTCTGGATGGAGAGATGCGTTCCATGTTGAAAAAATACCATGAAAAACGCAAAACCATCCTGATGCTCAATGTGCAGAGTAACTGCGTTCACGGTTGTCCCGAAGAGGAGTTCATGGATATTCCCCAGCTTGGAATAGATGAGTATTACGGCGGCGAACTGGCGGCAAAACACCTTATCGATCAGGGTTGTACCCGCTTTTACTGTACCAGATTGCTCCCCAGTGTAATGCGCCCCCGGCTGGAAGGTTTTTCCGAAACCTTGAAACGTGCCGGTTTTGAAGTTTCCGGATTCCTTCAGTCGCCGGAGGATTTCAAAAAACTTTCCGATACTCCCCATATCCGCACCGGAATCTATGCCGACCGGGATATTCAGGCGCTCAATGCCATTACCCTCATGGCGCGTTACGGCATCATCCCCGGTGAGAAAAATGTCCTGCTGGTGGGCAATGATGATAAACAGCAATCCCGTTTCAGCATCCCGACTCTTTCCACCATCCATCAGCCCAGCTGCGAAGAGGGACGTCTGGCGGTTCAGAAACTTATCCGGATAATTTACGGTCAGCGCGAAGAAAACGAACTGCTCAAACCGCACCTGATCGTCCGGCAGAGTTCCGGAAACTTCGCCGGAGAGTACGAAATATATTGAACCTTCGGGAGAATGACTTGAAAAATCATTCAATCGGTTGTATATTGAAAAAAAAAGTAACAACAAGGGGTTGTTTTTTAACTTGGGATTGTAAACACAGGGAGTTGTAACCATGAGCGATCTCTATTCCATCAAGCAGATGCCGGAGTACCGGCTTTTTCTGCCCCCCGTCGGCTATTGTGACACCGAAGAGTCGCGGGCGCGTCGTGATCAGCGTAAAGAGCGCAATCGTGCCGCCGTTGAAGCCGCCGGTCTTCAGGAACCGAAAATGGATATTACCGGCAGTTTCATCTATGCCCATCCGCCGAACTACAAAGGTGCCGAAACCATCAACTGGGATAAGAAAAAGTGGCTTCAGGAGCTTACCAGACTCAAGGGGTACGGCATTGATACAGTGATCTTTCAGGCGGCGCTCTGGAGCGAGTTGGAGGAGTGCTATTACCCCTCAAAGATCTTCAAAAACTTCAAAACCTGGAACATCGTCGAACCGATGCTGGAAGCGGCAAATGAGCTGGGGCTTAAAGTCTTTATGGGCGGTTACGGTTCAGTGACCTGCTGGAAAGAGCGTCTGACCGGCACGATGGTCGATGAGGAGGTTTCCCGCCAGACCGCCTGTTTCAAAGAGCTGCTCAAGTACCGGGATATGTTCCACGGTTTTTACTTCTCCCCGGAATCAGCCTACACCGGTGAGCGCAATCTGGAACTGGAAAAGTTTCTTGCCGAACTTTATCACGGTTTCTTCAGCGAGATCCGCAACGCCGATCCGTCGTTGAAGATCCTGATGTCGCCTGCGACCTTCTATTATCCGGAAACCATGAAGGATATGCACGACTCCTGGTGTGAGATCTTCAGCAAGAGCCACCCCGACATCATCGCTCCGCAGGACTCCATCGGCTGCGCCTGCATCACTATGGAGCATCAGCCTGAAGCCCTGAAGATCTGGCACGAGATCGCTGTCGATTGCGGTATTGAACACTGGTCGAATGTGGAAGTTTTCGAGTGCTGTGCGCCTTATATTGATGAGACCAGCCGCTGTGCCGCCGATCCCGACCGCATTGTGCTGCAGATCAATAACGCGGCAGAGTATTGTACCAAACTTATCACCTGGGAACTGCTCTACTACGGCAATGCGGAACTGCATCCTGCCGGGCAGCCCTTTATCAAACGTCTTTTCGGCAATAAGTAAAGGAGGGTTGCGATGTATAAATTTCTGACACTTCTTCTGGCTGCGGTTTTCGTCCACTCTCTCTTTGCGGATGATCTCGGTGAGATCGCAAAAAAGTATTGGGTCAGCTGGCACGGGAAAAAAATGGTCACCAAAGCCAGTATCAAAGGTAAAATCACTGATGCCCAGAGAAAACGATACGAGTTTATCATGAAGTGCCTCAAAGAGTTTGCACCTCACTGGCTTGATGAAATGGCATCGGTCGATAAAGCTATGGGCTGGGAACCGGGAACTTACGCCGATAAGTGTGTTTTCGGGGTGGATTACAAAGTCACTCCTGCTCCCCATGAGTGTACCAGCTGGATAATCATGCCCGATCTTACCGGCGGGAAGAACCTCATCCTTCACAAAAACCGTGACTCCAGTGCCAAATACCTTACTGCCCAGATACGCAGAGTCAAAGGCAAATACAGCTGGCTCGGTCACGGCAACTACGGTGCCATCGGTACCAACTGCGGTATCAACAGCAAAGGTCTGGCTGTTGCCATGAACAGCGGTGACCGCGGCAATGAGAACAGTGTGCAGGGCTTGGATACGACCATGCTTGCCCGTATTCTTCTGGAAGAGTGTGCCGATGCTCCAACGGCAGTCAAACTGTTGGAAAAAATGATCATGGCAGGAGCTTATCAGCATGGCAAATCCGGCTCCATCTGGTTCATCGCCGATGTTAAAAACGCCTATGTGGCAGAACATAATGCCAAACACTTCCATGCGGAAAAGGTCGATCGCGGCATCGCTCTGCGCGGCAATGCGTGGCAGTTCCCGGAAATGTTCGCTTACACCACTCAGCCGCCCAAAGATATTGTCGGCAATGTCCGCCGTGAGTATGCTGTGCGGCAGGCGTTGATCCACGAGGTCGTGCATAAGGGCAAAGCCATTACCCCTGCCGATGTGGCTCATGCCGCCCGTATCAAAGAGTTTCCGGAGGATAAATATTGCTATCCGCTCTGCGGACCGATGACCAATACTGCGGCGACTTTTGTTATCGATCAGGAGTTTCCTGAAGATTTGAGTTATGCTTCATTTGCCTTCGGTCCTCCGCGCTGTACCTTCTTCATCCCCGTTCCTGCGACCATTGATGAACTGCCGGATGAACTTTGCAACGGTACGACTGCCAATGAGATTTTCAAGCGTTTCAAAAAACGCCATTGGAAAGAGGATTGGAAAGATGAGAGCGAACTTCAGGCGGTTGAAGCCAAACTCAATGCCCGCCACGCTGAAGCAATGGCAAAGGCGCGGGAAGTGTTGAAGTCCGGCAAAGCCAATGCGAAAAAAGAGGCGGCAGCCATTCTCGCCGCCGCATTCAAAGAGAATTGGCTGGAAGCTGTCGCCGCCGGGAAAGTCGATTCCCGCAACTGGTTCCGGAAACTTTTCGATCTTTGAGCGCAAATAATGATAGAGATTGTCACTCGTTGGCAATCTCTTTTTTTTGCGGGCAAAGGGGCAAAAGATCAATTTCCGGGGATAAAACCGTGGGATTCGATGGCGGAAATCACTTCATCAAAGAGGTATTGG
>JAZUPS010000223.1:0-2344 GCA_045605305.1 Victivallaceae bacterium | reverse complement strand
TCTATCTGGTAAAGTTTTTGAAAAGTCAGCACGAAACGATCGTTTCCAATCAAATCGGCAGAGCCGGAACCAGTATTGGTGCCAATATCCACGTAGCGCAATATGCTCACGGTAAAGCAGACTTTATCGTGGGGGGAAGAAGTGAAAATGCTGGCAAATTTTTATCTTCACCCAACGGTCTATTTGGATTTTTACCGACATTTTACCCTCAAAAATCATCAATTCTTACCGAGGTAGTGGGGGAAGATAAAAAAACGCTGACCATTTTTTCAAGTCTGACAAAAATTCTGTGAAGTTTTTTTCGCAAAACCGCTTCACAAGGGCTTTTTCGATGCGTTTTGCCACATCCTCGACCTTTGCAGCAACTGCCGCGACACGCCCCCAAAAACGCAAAAAAATGCCATTCCGCAGTTGTAAACGCCTGCGGGAGATGGTATATTACCTGTGATATGGTCGATTTGACGATGGAGGAATGAATATGAAAAATAAACCATTGAAACACTACAACCGCAAAAAATTCTTTTACCGCTTCTTTATGCGGAAATCTCCCCGCTCAGGAGCGATGTTCGGCCTTGCGTGGATGAGTATGGTTGTCGCGCTTCAGCCCTTTGTATTGTTTGTTATGCTTTCCTGTTTCGCAGGACTTCAACACGGTTGGAAAATCATTGCCATTACTCTCTCTTTACTGCTGTTGGCTGCCCCCTTTTATCTTTACGGATTTTTGCTTTGTGCGTTCGGCATCAGTGGGATTTACAAAAGCATTACCAAATACAAGACTGTCGGCTCTCTTGCCGGAGCTTTCGGGGCATGGTTTCTGCCCCTTCTCGGAGTTGTTCTGATTCCGGTCCTGATTTGTAAAAAGAAGTTTTTGGCTCTCTTGCTTGCAATCTGCGGAACTGCTTTTTATGTATTGAGTTATCTCCAATATTTCAATATTCTTTCCTCCGTGTTCCTGGGAACGATCTGCTATTTGGCAGCATTGGCATTTTTCAAAGAGAAAAACAGATTTTCGTGGAAGTTTATGATCCCCCTTTGTATTGCTGTTACCTCTCATCTCTTTTTGATGGGCTATAATGTAAAACTTGAGTATGATGTGAAAGATCACCGGGATCAACTTTCACGAATCATCGGACGCTCTGTGGAGATCGAAGACATCTGGCGTCGGGATGCGCAAGGCTTCTCCCTTGACCGCGAGCCTTTGAAATCTTTGATCGCCAACAACCCTTCCGCCTGTTTTGAATACAAAGAACAGCAAACCGCAAAAAAGAAGCTGCTGGAATACAATAAAAAATATCCGGCATTCGTAAAAGCCCTCAATGATTTTCTGCAGTTGCCGGTCTCCCATGTGGCACATAAAATGCCGGAGGATGGAATGCCGTACAGTGTGTTGATGTCTGAACTGTCACCATTCCGGGAATCTGCCCGTTATCTGGCAATGAAAATCGCCGCTGATCCCGGCAATAAGCCGCAGGTAAAAAAGTGTAACAGCGAGCTGGTCAAATTGAGGAACTGGCCGCTGCAAAACGATTTTTACATCTCTTATCTGGTGGCGATCGCAATTGAAGCTATCCGGCTGAATGCTCTCTCAACAGTCCTGAGCAGCGGCGAGTTCTCACAGCCGGAATTTGTTGCACTGATTGGAGATCCGGTGGATTGGCACAAGTATCAGCGATATGCTTACGGAAGCGAAGCCACGGCTTTCAAAAGCTGCTTTGATTATCTGCAAATTTACGCCTTACTGCAGACGGAGAATAAAAAAATCAATTCATTGAAAAAATATATGCCTTTATTTATGAAGGTCCACTTTCTGAGAGATTACCGTTTTGCATTACAAACTTTTATCAAAGCCTGTACTGTCCCGGCAAATTTATCCGGTCTTGAACAGGTGCGACTTGCCTTAGTCGATGATAACGAAATAAAACGCAATTCATATTTGCTGTCGGGAATATTTATGCCGGCATTGGGACAAGGGTATATCAAGAGTGCGCAAATCACAGACGCCCGCCAGATGGCACTCATAGCCGCTCGTGTTATGGAATATCGCAAACAACACGGAAAACTTCCGGAAAATCTTTCTTTTCTCCCCAATGTACCGTTGGCAAAACTGGATCACAAACCTTTGATGTATGAGAAAACACGAGAGGGATTCCGGATTTTCAGCCACACCGATAATGGCAAAAAGCCCGATGAAAAAGATACCCGTTTTTCCTATCGGGTACATTTGGATGGTAAAAAATGAAACTCTTTGACAAATATTTCCAACCTTATGCAGAATACTGTTTGCGGACAACTTTTTCTGAAGACGAACTGAAAACTGTCTTTGAGAAAGAGTTGCCGCATGTTT
>JAZUPS010000222.1:0-4312 GCA_045605305.1 Victivallaceae bacterium | reverse complement strand
CCACATCAAAGGCGGCATGGTCGAAGCCGATTGCTGCCAGTTTTCCGCTTGCCAGAGCGGTGAAATCTTTTGCGGCGGACTTTCTGGCACCGGAAAGTTTCTTCGCTTCTGCCGCAAGAGCCTGAGTGAGAACTTTTTCCTCTTTGGCAAACTCTTCGCGCCGTTTTTGGGCATCCTGATACTTTTTCAATTTCTCTTCTGCTTCGCTTCTGGTGGCAAAGACCTGTTCCAGTGTCGGCCCGTAACGGCGTTTCAAAGTGTGCAGTTCACTCAGGCGCGCTTCAGTGGCGGCAAGAGACTCCGGATCAAGATCGATTTTGTCGGTCAATGCCGCCAGTGTGCCGGAAAGTTCCGATACGGTGGTCTGCAGATCCGAACAATTTTGTGCCGCCTCTCCGGTCAATCCCGGAGCGATACGGTCAAGTTCTGAAAGATGGTGAAAAACGGTTCCGAGCTGATCGGCAATGCCGTTTTCATTTTCGGTGAGCAATCCGGTCAGCATGGTCAGTGTTTCCAGCACCTGCCGGGCATTGGAAAGCAGCCGCTGTCTGGCGGAAAGTTCCTCATCTTCGCCGGGAACGGGATTTACGGCGGCAATATCTTCACATATCAGGGCGCAGCGGTCAGCTTCTCCGGCATCGGGCAGATTGAGTTCAAAATCAGCTTTTTCTTTTTCCAAAGCGCGCAAACTGGCGGTTATTTCAGCGCATTTATTCCGTAAATCACCTAAATTGCCGAAGTTATCCAGCAACTCAAGCTGTCTGGCGGGAACAGTCAGAGATACCTGTTCATTTGCTCCGTGCAGATCGATCAATCTGCCGCCGATGTCGGCAAGCAGTTTTGCTCCGACTGGGATGTCGTTGATAAAGTTGCGCGTGGAGTTAGCTCCTACCACCCGGCGCAGATGAAGAACGGCTTCTTCGGAAGAGAACTCGATTCCCGCATCTTCCAACAGTCCGGAAATTGCCGGGATCAGGGCAGGGGGGATGGAAAATTCTCCGCAAACGGTGAAACTCTTGCACCCGGAACGGATCCCGCTGCGTTCAACTCTGCCGCCGGCAAGCAGTTCAATGGAACTCATGAAGATCGATTTTCCGGCGCCGGATTCACCGGTGATCACGGTAAAGCCGGGGGCAAATTGGGCCTCTGCATTTTCAATCAGAGCGAAGTTGTTTATTTTCAGGTAATTCAGCATTGGTTATTCTCCGGCATATCGAGCAATTCAAGGAGCAGAGCCAATGCGGCGGCGGCGGCACGCTCCCGGATCATTCGCCGGTTGCCCCGCAGCTGGAGTTGACGGGAAATGGTCAGGTGATCGGCAACTGCCGCGATACAGAGGGTTCCCACCGGTTTTTCCGGAGTTCCGCCGCCGGGTCCGGCAATGCCGGTGGTGCTTACGGCACAGCGGCAATTCAAGGCTTTGGCGGCGCCCTGAGCCATAAATTCCGCGCATTGGGTGCTTACAGCACCGTAAGTTTGGAGAATTTCAGCAGGGACGTGGAGAATATTTTCTTTGGCACTGTTGGCGTATGAGATGATACCGCCAAGGAAAACTTCCGATGCTCCGGGGAGGGACACCATGGAATCAGCCACCAAGCCGCCGGTACAGGATTCGGCACAGCCGAAGGTCAATTTTTTCTCCCGGAGTTTTTTCAACAGTGCTGAAGGCAGATCAAAAACTCCTGCTTCAAGGGCGTTTCTGCCGAAAAATTCCCGGGCTTTTTCACAGGCGGAATCCAGCAGTTCCCGATCAGAACCGCTGAAAAAGATTTTGGTTCCGGCGGGGACGGCGGTGTATGCCAATTCCAGCTGCCAATCACGGAACATCTCTTCCGCGTGGCGGGCAACGAAACTTTCCCCGGCGGAAACAACGAGAAATCCGGTGGTGTAAAGCTCCTTGCCCTCCATCTTTATCAGATGCTCCAGCATACCGTTGTCAAGTACCGTTTCAAACTCTCCCGGCGGGCCGGGAATCAGACAGATATGGCGCATTTTGCCGCCGTAAACGGTGTCAAAGGCGATGCCGGAAGCGGTTCCGGCAGGGTTGTCAAAGTATCTGCCGCCTTTTACGATCAACGCCTGTTTGTACTGGAACTTGGGACAATGCCCGCTGTGGCGCATTTCCCATATATTTTTCACCTTCTCCTTCAACTCCGGCACTTCGACCGTTTCCACCCCGAAAAAGGTGCTTACTGTGTGCAGGGTAATATCATCACTGGTTGGTCCCAGTCCGCCGGAAATGACCAGCGTATCAGCGCATTTAAGCGCACACCCCAGAGCAAAACACAACTCACCTGCGTGATCTCCAATGGATAACTCCATTACCGGCGGCAGGGCGTTGGCGGTAAGTTTTGCCCCCAAAAGCTGCATATTGGTATTACAGCAGCCGCCTTTGAGCAGCTCGGTTCCGGTACAGATAACGGCAATCGGCATAAGATAAAAAACTCCTCTGAGATAATAATTTCATGTACATAATATAATATGCGGCATTCCTCCTTGCAACTGCGGAAAAGAAATTTATCCGGAATTCTTGAAACAGTTTTCTCTAAAGTGTATGGCATACATTGAAACTTTTTCCTGACGGTGCTATATTAGCAGTATATCAAAAAGCAGAATTATGATTTATAAGGAGTTGAAAATGAAACGGGTTCTCTCAATTCAGGATATTTCCTGTGTGGGTAAGTGTTCTTTGACGGTTGCTTTGCCGATCATTTCCGCGGCGGGGATCGAAACGGCGATCCTGCCGACGGCAGTGCTGTCTACTCATACCGCGTTCAGCCGCTTTACCTTCCGTGATCTGACGGATGATATTCAGGAGATCGCTGATCACTGGATGGAAGAGAAAATCGTTTTTGACGGTATCGCCACCGGTTATCTCGGTTCTTTCCGTCAGATCGAACTGGTGGAGAAGATCTTTGAAAACTTTAACCATGAAGGGATGCTGCGTTTTGTTGATCCAGCCATGGGCGATCACGGTAAACTCTATGTCGGATTCGATGAGAAATTCGCTCTGCGGATGGGAGAACTGTGCGGCAAGGCGGATATTATCGTGCCGAACCTGACCGAAGCGGCGTTCATGCTCGGTGAAGAGTATATGGGAGACACTTACACTGCAGAAGATATAAAAGCTCTGCTCAAACGTCTCTGCGGTCTGGGGGCGCCGGTAGCGGTTCTGACCGGTGTCTCTCTGGAAAAGGGCAAATGCGGGGCTATGGCTTACGACAGCCGCAGCGGTGAATATTTTGAATATTACAGCGAAAAGCTGCCGGTATCGTTCCACGGAACCGGGGATGTCTTTTCCAGTGCCTGTTTTGCCGCCTTGATGAGCGGTCAAAATCTGACCAAAGCGTTGAGGACCGCCGTCGAATATACGGTGGAATCCATCCGCAAAACCATCTCCTATGAAGGACACAACTGGTACGGAGTCGATTTTGAAAGCGCAACGCCATTGCTTTTGAAACTGCTTGCGGAATAACTTTTACGCCGAAGAACCGGCGAAGGCGGAAACCGGGGCGCAGCATCGATCTCCTTTGAAGGGGGCGGCGTGAGTTTTCCGGCAAAAAAAAACGGGATTGTCACTTTGGCGGCAATCCCGTTTTTTATTTTATTTTATTCAATCCATCATATACTCCGATGGGGAGAGTTCCACCATCACCTTTTCCAGCCGGGATTTTTCGGCGGCATTGCCGATGACGGTTGCCGCCAATCCGGCGCGGGCATCGGCGGCGGGGGCGGTATGGTTGATGATGCAGTTGACGAACTCATCCAGAAAGATACTGTCACTGCCGTCATGAGCGGATTTATTGTTTGCCGCACAGATTTTGCTCCATGATTCTCTGCCGTCGGAAAATGAGACGGTGATCTTCTTTTCGGCGGTATCGGCAAGAATATAACCCTCCGTGCCGATCAATTCCCATTTCCGTCCCGGGCGGGGAGCGAAAAGGTTGAGGGAAAATGTTCCCCGGACACCGTTGAAATATTCCAGAATGACCTGCTGGTTATCGACCATATCGTTATCATTGTTGAAAACGCAGAGGTCGAAATTTCTTCCGGTGGGGTTCGCCTTTTCCGCCGGGGTCATTTTGACCATTTCGCCCTGAAAACGGAAACGGCAGGATTTTTCCTGACAGGTGGAGCAGTGGAGTGACTTCTGCTTTTCCGGATGGAAAAAGTTTCTGTCACCGAATGAACCGATTTTGGCGGGGTAAGATCCGGCAAGCTGATTCATCAAGTCCAGATCGTGACTGCATTTGGCAAGGACAAAGCCGCCGGAATTGGCAAGTTTGCGGTGCCAGCGGCGCATGTAACTTGC
>JAZUPS010000221.1:0-5761 GCA_045605305.1 Victivallaceae bacterium | reverse complement strand
GTGTTACTTCACTGAGTTTTGCCAAGCTTTTTTCCACGGGCATCCCGCTCCCCAGCGGACTTGTCCCGCCGTAGCCTTGTGCGAAGGCGGAAGCCGAGGCGCGAAAAAGGTAAAGAAAAACCCAGCGGGTGTTGCTCCACTGAGTTTTGCCAAGCTTTTCTCAAAAGCGTCGATCAAGCCCCAGCGAAGCCGGGGCGCGACTTCAAACCCCTGTGAAGGGGCGGCACGTTTGCCGCCGGGGGGGTTACTGACCCAAAAGTTCGGCAAAGCGCGCAAATGCTTCGCTTTCATTATAAGCGCCCAGCACCTCTCCCTTGCGGAAGATGATCAACTGCCCGTGACGGCTCCCGGCAATGCCGATATCCGCATGGCGCGCTTCACCCGGTCCGTTTACCGGACAACCCATTACCGCGATTTTCCGGTAAGGTATCTTTTTCGCTTTCGTTTGCAGCTGCTTTACCAGTTCTTCCACCTTTTTTACCAGTCCGATCAGATCTATTTCAGTTCTGCCGCAGGTGGGGCAGGAGATGATTTCCACGCTATTTTCTCCGATCCCGCAAGCCTCAATAATGGAAAGTGCCGCGGCGATCTCCGCTTCCGGTTCTGCGGTCAGGCTGACCCGTATCGTATCCCCGATCCCGTCGCAGAGCAGTGAACCTATGGCAACTGCTGAACGCATGATCCCCTTTTCACAGCTTCCGGCTTCGGTCAACCCCAGATGGAGCGGCCAATCTCCCATGGCGGCAAATTTACGGTAGGCTTTCAACGTTACCGCTATATCGGAACTTTTCACGGCGGCTTTGATCTTTTCCACTCCGTATTTTTCCAGCATCCGGCACTGTTCCAGAACGGCATCACACAGCAGCTGTGCCAGAGCGTCCTTTTCCGGAACTCCGGAAGAAACGAGCTTTTCCAGCTGGTGAAGTTTCAAACTCCCCGCATTGGCTCCCACCCGGATGACCGTTTGATTCGCCACTGCGGCCCGGGCAATGCGGGCAAGGAGTTTTTCATCGCTGATGATTCCGGGATTGACCCTGATTCCGGCGCATCCGGCTTCAATGGCGGCAATGGCAGACTCTCCGGAAAACTGGATGTCTGCGATCACCGGAATGGGAGATCTGCGGCAAATAGTGTGCAGTGCGGCAGTATCACCGGCGCCATCCGCCGAAACCCGGATAATATCGCATCCGGCGGCGGCAACTCTCCCGATTTGTGATAAAGTTGCATCGATATCCGCCGTGCGGGTGTTGCACATGGATTGGATGGTGACCGGGTAATTTGAACCGATACCGACGGCACCGAGCATGAAGTTACGGGTTTTGCGGCGCATTTTTTTCCACCTTCACAGCAGGGATGCTTTTATTTCCGGAAATCCTTCTCCACAATCTCTTTCCGTCGAAAAAGGTAATGTACAACGTCAGGGCGATCAAAAGGGTGACGAAGATCACTGAAATCACTTTCATCACTTTGGAAGGAACTCTTTTGCCGGTGATCCATTCCAGAAAACCGAAGAGGATGTGTCCGCCATCCAGCACCGGGAAGGGCAGCAGATTGAAAAGCGCCAGCGCAAAGGAGATCACCACCATGAAGTAGATCCCGTATGACCAGCTGGTGCGGATGGAGGTGTAAAGCACCATGCCGATACCCAGCGTACTGGACATGTGGCTGGGTTTGAGGGAACTGCGGCTTTCAGTCAGATTGAGTTTGTTGCCGATGGTCGTGGCGATACCCCGGAGACTTTTCCAGCTCATATCGATGGTTTCGATGAATAATTCAATGGGGTTGGGGTGGTTGTAAGCGGCAAAAGATACTCCGGCAAAGTAAGCCGGAGCGCCGGGATTGCTCTTCAGCGCCAGGAACTTGCGGGGAGTGACGGTAAATTCAAGTTCCTTGCCTTCCCGCAGGACTCTGATCACTACCGGAGCGCCTTTTTTAGCGGCGATGATCTCCGGCAGATCGGATAAGGCAGTCACTTTTCTGCCGTCTCCGGCAATCAGCATATCGCCTTTGCAGATTCCGGCATTTCCGGCACTGCCGCCAGCCATCAGAGAGGCGACTTCAATGCCGTTTTCTTTTTGAACCATGGTGATCCCGGCAAGATAACGCTCAATGGTCTCTTTGCCGGATTCCAGTTCCGGAGTGAGGGAAACGGATACTTTTCTGCCCTCCCGCAGCAGTTCCACTGTCACCGCCTTGCCCTGAGAAAATCCCAGTGCCTGAAGAAAGTTTTCCGCGCCCACGATCTCCTGACCATCGACCGCAAGGACGATGTCACCGTTTTTGATTCCCGCCTTGTCTGCGGCTTTTCCGGTCTGGGGATAGAGTTTCACCGGGAGCAGGGGTTTGAAAAAGGGATAAGCGATCTTTTCGCCTCCGGGAGCGTTGGGATTTTCCGCGGGGATGTAGGATATCTGCAAAGTTTCACCGCCGCGCTCAACTTCCAGCGTAACAGCATTGATGGTAAAGAGGATCTTTTTGATGAAGTTCTCCCAGGTGTCGTGGAACTTTTCACCGTTGAGTTTGACGATAACATCGCCTTTGCGCAGACCGGCGGCGAACTCCGGAGAGTTTTCCGGCACACTCAAAACGGTGATTTCCCGCATTTTCGGAGTTATTTCCGGAATGCCCGCCGCCCAGACGATACATCCCAGCAGTAATCCGGAAATGATGTTGAAAAGCGGTCCGGCGACAGCGGTAACGATCCGCGCTTTGGGTGAAGCCGGCGGCAGTTCCCTGCCATCGGCGCTTTTGGGGACTTCATCCGAGGCATCCACCTGAGGCAATTCAACGTAACCGCCAAGCGGCAGCCAGCCGATACGGTACTCCACGCCTTTGTACTTTTTCCGCCAGATGGGACGGAACCCCAGAGAAAAGGCGTCGATATGCAAGCCCATCAGCTTTCCCGCCAGAAAGTGACCGAGTTCATGGGAAAGAATACAGAATCCGAGGGCGACAAAAACAAAAATTATTGCTCCGGCAGTTGCCAGATATTCCAGAAAAACATCCATAAGTTCAAAAGCTCCATTTTGTGGACAAAAGTGTCCGTTACAGTTTGTCATCTATATAGAATAACGCTTTGAAGCAGTTTTTTCAAGAAAAAAGGTTGTTTTAATGGGAAAATGGTGTTATATTTCCCTGATGACTTGTAATTATCAATACCAAAAGAGAGGAAAATTATGTCAGCTCAAATCATCGATGGCAAAAGCATTGCCGCTCAAATCAATCAGGAAACCGCTCAAATCGCCGCAGAATTGGCAGTTAAAGCCGGCAGAAAAGTCGGTCTGGCAGTCGTTCTCGTGGGGGATGATCCCGCCAGTGCAGTCTATGTCCGCAACAAGGTTCGCGCCTGCGGCGAAACCGGGATCGAATCCCGCATGATCGCCATGCCCGCAACCAGTTCCACAGAAGATGTACTCAAAGTCATCGCCGAACTCAATGCCGATGAGACCATCGACGGTATCCTCGTTCAGTCTCCCCCGCCGCCGCAGGTCGATGAGGCGGCAGTTATCCTCGCTATTGATCCGGATAAGGATGTGGATTGCTTTGCTGAACGCAACGTGGGCAGACTCCTTATCGGCGAAAAGCCCGGATTCCATCCCTGTACCCCCTGGGGCGTGATGGAACTGCTCAAACGTTCCGGCATCGACCCCAAAGGCAAACATGCTGTGGTCATCGGCAGAAGCAACATCGTGGGCAAACCCATGGCGGCGCTTCTGATGCAGAAAGCCGCCGGAGCCAATGCCACGGTCACGGTCGTCCACTCCGGCACTCCCGACATCCGGCGCTACACCCTCGATGCCGACATTCTGGTTGCCGCCATCGGCAAGCCGGAGTTCGTCAAAGGGGATATGATCAAAGACGGTGCGGTGGTCATCGACGTGGGCATCAACCGTATTTTCGATGAAAAGCTGGGTAAAAACCGTCTGGTCGGCGACGTGAAGTATGATGAAGCGGCGGAAAAAGCCTCCTTTATCACTCCCGTTCCCGGCGGTGTGGGACCCATGACCATTGCCGGATTGCTCCGCAACGCCTGTATCGCTCTGCAGCTCAAACTGGATAAGTGAGAAAGGATTTTCAACATGTCAAGATTTGCTGAAATCTCCCGGAAAACCGCTGAAACTGACATCACTTGTTCCATTGAACTTGATGGTGAGGGGAAATCCACTGTTTCCACCGGTATTCCCTTTATGGATCACATGCTGACTCTCTTTGCCAAACACGGATTTTTCGATCTGAATGTTTCGGCAAAGGGCGATCTGGAGGTCGATTGCCACCACACGATGGAGGATCTCGGTATCGTGCTGGGGGAACTGCTTGCCAAAGCCGCCGGAGACAAAGCGGGGATCCGCCGTTACGGCAACTTTCTGCTGCCCATGGATGAAACTCTGGTGATGATCGCCCTCGACCTTTCCGGCAGAGGCGGACTTTACTACGATGTCACTCCCCCAGCCCAGCAGCTCAACGGCATGGATACCCGGCTTTTTCATGAATTTTTTCAGGCATTTGCGGTAAAAAGCGGCTTGAATCTCCATATCCGGATGATCGTTTCCTGCGAAACCCACCACCTTTTTGAAGCGATTTTCAAAGGGCTGGCAAAGGCGCTTGACCAGGCGCTTTCATACGATGAGAGGGTCAAAGGAGTACTTTCCACCAAAGGAACACTCTGAAGGACTTGACTAATCGCGTCTGCGGGTGTATATTACATCCCGGTCTTATGCGGCGGCGTTTTGATATTGCCGCTATGAAATAAATAATTCGTGTAACGGGAAAAGAGGTTTCTTATGGCTAAGAGGACAGACATCAAAAAGGTTCTCATCATCGGTTCCGGTCCGATCATCATCGGGCAGGCGTGTGAATTTGACTACTCCGGCACTCAGGCATGTAAAGCATTGCGCGAAAACGGTTACGAGGTGGTGCTGACCAACTCCAACCCGGCTACGATCATGACTGACCCCGGCATGGCTGACCACACCTATATCGAACCTTTGACGGTGGACAGTCTGGAAAGGATCATCGCCAAAGAGAAACCCGATGCCCTCCTCCCCAACCTCGGCGGTCAGACCGCTCTCAACCTCGCCATCTCTCTCCACGATGCCGGAATTCTGGAAAAATACGGTGTCAAAGTCATCGGCGTCGATCTGGAAGCGATCAAACGCGGTGAAGACCGTATCGAATTCAAAAACACGATGAACCGTCTCGGTATCCCGATGGCGAAGTCCGAACCATCTTATTCTGTGGAAGAAGCGGAAAAGATCGCCTCTGAACTGGGTTATCCGGTGGTGCTCCGTCCGGCGTACACCATGGGTGGAACCGGCGGCGGTATCGTTTACAACGTTGAAGAACTGCGCGAAGTCGTTTCCCGTGGACTGGCGGCAAGTTTGATCAATCAGGTGCTGGTCGAGGAGTGCGTTCTCGGCTGGGAAGAGCTGGAACTGGAAGTTGTCCGCGATGCCAAAGGTCAGAAGATCACCGTCTGCTTCATCGAAAACGTTGACCCCATCGGTGTCCATACCGGCGACAGTTTCTGCGTTGCCCCGATGATGACCATTGCCAAAGAGGTTCAGGATCAGCTGCAGGATTACAGCTACCGGATCATTGATGCCATCGGCGTTACCGGCGGATGCAACGTCCAGTTCGCCCGCAACCGGGAAGACGGCAGAGTTATCGTTATCGAAATCAACCCCCGTACCAGCCGTTCCAGTGCGCTGGCTTCCAAAGCAACCGGTTTCCCCATTGCCAAAGTTTCCACCATTCTCGCTAC
>JAZUPS010000220.1:0-6411 GCA_045605305.1 Victivallaceae bacterium | reverse complement strand
ATCCTCGGGCAAGGGCATCTTCGGAAGCTGCCGCACAGCTGACGAGGGCGACAGCATATGCTATGAAATCCCCGTGCCCGACGGGCTTTACGCGCTCCGACTATCCTTCCTTGAGGACAAATACGGGGCTTCAGAGAGTTTGCAAGGCGCCGGCACTCCCCGGATGGTATTGCCGCTGTAAGCGTAGAACTCCAGAAGTTTTTCCACTCCGGCACCGTAAATGGCGGCAACCGGACCGCTGTTGCTCTGCATCTCTCTCAAAAGAGCCTGACTGAGCATATTCTCTTCGCCGTACTCCAGAAAGAGGGCATGGAAACGGTTGGAAAGCCGTTTGGCACGGTAAAGCGACCACCACTTATCCAGCATGATCGTCCAGGTGACGATACTGCCGATAAGCAGCAAAACCACGATGCCTTTGCCGACACCGTCACTGTTCTCAAAAGCGTAATAAACCCCCGGCACCTGGGATGCGGATGCGAAAAAAAGTGCTGTCATTGACTCCTCCGTGAAAAAAATGTGAAAAAAGTTGCGATTCGTACTTTATAAAATATAATACCGGTATTATATTCTACAAGGAGATAATCTGTAATTTTTCAAAAAAAAATGGAGTTGATCAATATGACACTGCTTTTGGGTTTTGATATCGGCGGAACAAAGATCGGTATCGGTTTGAGTGATATGAGCGGCAAACTGCTGGGAAATTCCCGGCGGGACAACCGCAACACGGATCCGGCAGAGGTTCTGCCCTGGATGGCGAATGAGGCAAAACGTCTGGTAAAAGAAGCCAACGCCCAGATGAGTGATGTTGCCGCTTTCGGCATTTCCGCGCCGTTCCCGGCGGATGCGGCGCGGGGCATCATGACCAGACCGACCAACAACCCCCTCTGGCGGGATGTGCCGATCCTTGACTATCTGAAAAAAGAACTGGCTATCCCCGGATGTTTTGAAAATGATGCCAACTGCGGCGCACTGGCAGAGTGGTTCTTCGGTGCCGGCAGAGGATGCCGGGATTTCATCTATCTGACCATGAGCAGCGGTATCGGCGGAGGGATAATCGCCGCCGGAAATCTGGTGCGCGGAGGCAAAGCTCTCAGTGCCGGAGAGTTGGGACATATCTGCATCCAGCTTGACGGCAGGGAGTGTTCCTGCGGCATGAAAGGGTGTTACGAAGCCTACTCCGGCGGCGTGGCACTTGCCAAAAGAATGCGTGAAGAGATCAAAGATCATCCGGATTCCATCCTCAACGAACTTTCCGGCGGCGACCCTGCCAAACTGGATATGCATCTGCTGGAAGATGCCTACCGTGCCAACGACTCCTACGCCGTCTCCCTCTGGGAAGAGATGAGCATCCGCAGTGCCCAGGCATTCGGATTGTACATCAACGCTTTCAACCCGGAAAAACTGGTTCTCGGCACGATGGCGTGGGCTATCGGAGATATTTACATCGACCCCATTCTCAAGCATTTGGATAAATTCTGCTGGCCCGAACCCCGTGCCGCATGTCAGATCGTATGCAGTGAATTGAAGCGGGAAATCGGCAGTTATGCGGGGGTTGCCGCGGCAATGAATTACCTGAAGGAAAATGGACGCTTATGAAGATAGTTATTGCCGGCGGCGGCCCGGCGGCGCTGGAAAGTGCCGTAAGCGCCAGAAAGTTTGCTCCGGAAGCGGAAATAGATATTTATTCAGCGGAAACCATCCGTCCCTACCGCCGTCCGGCGCTTTCCGGATTGCTGGGGGCGGGCAAGGTGCTGGAGGATAAAACCTTTTTCATCAAACCGGAAAGTTTCTTTGCCGATCAGGGTATAACCTTTCACAGCGGCAAAGAAGCAGTGAAAGTGGAAGAAAAATTCCTTATCCTCTCTTCCGGGGAAAAAGTTCCCTTTGACCGTCTCATCCTCGCCTGCGGCAGCAGTGCGGTGCGTCCGCCGCTGCCCGGAGCGGATAATGAGAATGTTTTCACCTTGCGTTCACTGGATGATATGCACCGTATCCAGGCCCGTCTGGATGAAGGTATCGCCAATGCCGTGATCATCGGCGGCGGAGTGCTGGGATTGGAGATCGCAGAGAGTTTCATTTCCCGGCAGATAGATACGACGGTGGTGGAAAACTCCCCCCGGCTGTTTCCCGGCAAGCTGGATGAAAAAGATTCGGCGGCGCTTTTGGAAAGATTGCTCAAACATGAGCATTTGCAGATAATTTGCGGTATCGGAGCGGAAAAGATCACTGCTGATGCGGTGGTGCTGAATAACGGCAAACATCTCCCTGCTGATCTGGTGGTTTTCGCCTGCGGGAGCCGTCCGGATCTGGCATTGGCGCACTCCGCCGCTTTGGAGTGCGGCAGAGGGGTGAAGGTAAATGAATTCATGCAGAGCAGCCGGGAGGATATTTTCGCCGCCGGAGATACTGCCGAACTCAATGGCAGATGTTTCAATCTCTACATGGATGCGGTTGCCAGCGGCAAGGTGGCAGGAGCCAATGCCGCCGGTGAAAAAGTCACTTTCACCGCCAAATTTTCCCCGGTGAGATTCTTCGCTCTGGGCGAAAAACTGGTGATGAATTGACGCTGCAGTTCAGGAAAGTGCCGACTTGCTTTCATACGCACGGATTTTTCAAGCTCCTTTTGGAATTGCCGCGTTGAAAAAAAGCATAAAACGGTGTACTTTAAAAGGTGTACTTTATAACAAAGGTTCTGTTCCCGATATCGGTTGATATTCGATCTTTGCGTGAAACTGCCTTCCGCTCAAGTGTCATGCAAGTAAGTTGCATGACTTTGCTTGCGGCGAAAGGTTTCGCCGACTTGTCACGGCGTAGTGCAACGAAGACGGACTTGTCACGGCGTAGTGCAACGAAGACGGATGGATCACGTCCGGGCAGCTCCCGGTGGCAGATTTTTCTATTTTTTTATCAACCCATACCGGGAACAGAGCGATAACAAAAAACAACCATTTCATGAGGTGATTTATGCGTTTTACCGGAACCCGCAGCAATGCGGATGTGGAATCAGCTTTTGCCATAGCTTCCGGCCTGGCAGCTGACGGCGGTCTTTTTGTGCCGCAGAGTTTCCCGGAGTTCACTCAGGCGGATTTTGCCGCCATGAGCAAAATGGATTACTGCGGCAGAGCAGCGGCAGTTTTGAGCAAATATCTGACCGATTACACGGCAGATGAGATAAAGTATTGTGTTGAAGGAGCTTACAAAGGTACTTTCGACAACGATTCTCCTGCTCCTCTGGTTGACATCGGCGAAGAGCGCCGGATGCTGGAGTTGTGGCACGGTCCGACCTGCGCCTTCAAAGATCTGGCATTGCAGCTGCTCCCCTATCTGCTTACCGCCGCGCTGAAAAAGGGCGGAACCGGCAGAGAAGCGGTGATCCTCGTGGCAACCAGCGGCGATACCGGCAAGGCGGCTCTGGCGGGCTTTGCCGATGTGGAAGGAACCCGCATAGCGGTCTTCTATCCCAGAGACGGGGTCAGTGACATGCAGAAACTTCAGATGATCTCCCAGAAAGGAAAAAATGTTACCGTCTGCGCCATTGCCGGAAACTTCGACGATGCCCAGAACGGGGTCAAAGCCATTTTCACCGACGGGGAAATGAAAAAGTTCCTTCTGGATGGGAATATGGAATTTTCCAGCGCCAACTCCATCAACTTCGGCCGTCTGGTTCCCCAGATCGTCTACTATGTTTCCGCCTACTGCGACCTTTTGAAAGATGGTACGCTCAAAGCGGGCGAAGGATTCAACGTGGTCGTACCCACCGGCAACTTCGGCAACATTCTGGCGGCAGTTTACGCCAAAAAGATGGGCGTGCCGGTGAAAAAATTCATCTGCGCTTCCAACAAAAACAACGTGCTGACCGACTTTATCCGTACCGGGGTCTATGACCGCAACCGGCAATTTTTCACCACGGAAAGTCCATCGATGGATATTCTCATATCCTCCAATCTTGAGCGGCTGCTCCACCTGCTTTCCGGCGGAGATACGGAACAGGTTTCCTTCTGGATGGCGGAATTGAAGAAATCCGGAACTTATCAGATCGGCGGGGCGATGCTGGAAAAACTTCAGCAGGAGTTCTACGGCGGCTGCTGCAGTGATGAAGAGGGCAGAGCGGCTATTGCAGAGATCTTCAAGAGCAGAAACTATCTCTGCGACACCCACACCGCAGTGGCTCTGGCGGTCGGTGAAAATTACCGCAAAGAGAGCGGCGACAACACGCTTCAGGTCATTGCCTCCACCGCCAGCGCCTACAAGTTCGCTCCGGCGGTACTCAAAGCGCTCACTGATGAGGAACTGCCCGCTGACGACTTTGCCAAACTGGAACTGCTTGCCAAGTTGACCGGCACCAGGATCCCGGCTCCGCTGGCAAATCTCAAAGGTGCGGAAATTCTGCACAATGAGTGTATCGAAAAAGAAAATATGGCTGCATACATCCGGGGTAAACTGGGGTAAAAGATGCTGAAAAAGCTGTGGCTGCTTTTCTTTACCTTTGCCAAAATCGCCGCTCTGGTTCTGGGCGGCGGTCTGGCAATGCTGCCGGTCATCGAGGAGACCTTTGTCAATAAAAAAAAGCTCCTGACCAATGAAGAACTGCTGGATGTAGTGGCTCTGACCCAGACGGTGCCGGGGATAATCGCCGCCAATGCGGCAGTTGCCATCGGCACGAAAATCGCCGGATTTGCCGGGGCGCTGGCGGCACTGCTGGGAGCGATATTTCCATCTTTTGTGATCATTCTGCTGATAGCGGTATTCTTCCCTGCACTTTCACCGGAAAACCGCTTCTGGCTGGGAGCATTTGCCGGTATCCGCGCCGGAGTCACCGGACTTATCATCGCAACGGCATGGAAGATCGGAAAAAATACCATCAAAGGTTTTTTTGAAGCGGCAGCGGCGGTGATTCTGCTTGGTGCGGCGCTTTACGGCATCAATCCCGGCTTGATCATCATTGCGGCGATAATCACCGGAGTGATCTACACTCAAATTTGCACCCGGAGAGTCAGAAATGCGGAAGGAAAAGAGTTATGAGCACCATTATCATGCTTTTTCTCCACTTCTGCAAATTCGGACTTCTCTGCTTCGGCGGCGGTTACATGCTCATTCCGCTTCTGACCGCTGAATTTGTTGGTGCCGACAAACTTCTGACTCCGGAAAAATTCGGCAACCTCATCTCCATTTCCCAGCTGACTCCCGGACCTGTCGGCATCAATACTGCAACTTTTGTGGGTTACATATCCTCCAATGTCTTGGGATCGCTTGCGGCGACACTGGGACTGGTTTTCCCCACGCTGATACTGGCGGGGGCGGCGATGAGTTTCATCATCAGATACCGGGAACACAGGGTGATGAAAGGCATCCTTTACGGGGCAAGACTGGGAGCGGCGGCACTGGTGGTCTACGCGGTACTGATCTTTATGGAACTTTCTCTGTTAAGTTCCCCGTGGAACTCCTTTACCGAACTGCCGAGACTATCCCCCGGCGGCATTATCATCACCGCTTCAGCCTTTATCCTGATCAAAAAATTCAAGTGGCAAACCACCTGGGTGATCATCACTTCCGGCATCCTCGGAGCGGTACTTATCCCCTTCATCGGCTGAAGAGTCGGCAATCGGGCAAAAAAGCTCCCTTTTACGAAGTAAAAGACTTGAAATTTTCAGGTTTCGGGTGTATTGTAAGCCAACGTAAAATGGTATTTAACAAAAACCCGGAAGGCGATTGCAAATTTTTGAATCCCTCCCGCAAAAAAGAGAAAGAAAATTGCCCGTTATGAGTGACAATCCCAACAATATTCCCGCCAATGCCGCCGGTGAATACAGCGCCAGTAAAATTACCGTTCTTGAAGGGTTGGAAGCCGTCCGCGTCCGTCCTTCCATGTATATCGGTGATACCGGTGAACGCGGTCTGCACCATCTGGTTTACGAGGTGGTGGATAACTCCATCGACGAAGCCCTTGCCGGTTACGCCAGCGACATCCGGGTGACGATCCACGAAGACAACTCCATTTCCGTGGAAGATGACGGCCGCGGTATTCCGGTGGATATTCACGAGGGAGAAGGCAAACCGGCGGTGGAAGTGGTTTTGACGGTGCTTCATGCCGGTGGTAAATTTGACCACAACAGCTACAAAGTTTCCGGCGGTCTGCACGGTGTCGGTGTTTCCTGTGTGAACGCATTGAGTGACTGGCTCAATGTCGAAGTCTGCCGCGACGGCAAAAAACATACCATCGGTTTTGAGCGCGGCGTCACTGCCAGACAACTGGAAGTCATCGGTACTACTTCACATCGCGGCACCAAAGTCAGTTTCAAACCCGACGGTACGATTTTCCAGACCACAGTCTACAAACGTGAGATCCTCCGCAACCGTCTGCGCGAACTGGCGTTTCTCAACCGCGGTATCCACATCACGCTCTGCGACGAG
>JAZUPS010000219.1:0-4573 GCA_045605305.1 Victivallaceae bacterium | reverse complement strand
CAATAAGGTCTGTCCAGCGATATCCTTCTGGAATTGACGATTCCTCACCAAAGATCTGAACATTTTCATCATCCATCTTCAAGAACAGAAGATAGGTCAGCTGAATAATATAATCGGTGAAGCCCACTCCGGCAGATGCGATCACTGTTGCAAGCCGCCAGACTTTCTGGGTCAAATTTTGATCAGTATTTGTCTTTGCCATAATTTTTTCTCCATTAAGCCGCCAACATAAAACTTGAAAGCGACAGTATTATTTTATCTACATTTTCCATTGAGCCAAATGCTTTTTTTGCTTGAATCAGCAGAGTTTTGTTTCGTTCCGCAAAGGCTGCCCGTGAGCCATAACCATTGCTGACGACATAATTTGTGATTTCTCTGGCAATATATCGCTGTGTTTCTGAAAGGGTGTCGCGCTGGTTCTGTCCGCACCACAACTCAAAACGCTGTGCGGCCAAAGGTACGAGACTGCGCAATTCCGGAATCATCTTTAACGAGAACCGGACCAGCTGAATCAAATTGGTCAGAGCTTCTTTTTCTGTGGCATCCTTGAACGGGACAACTGTATCCTGATTTACGACCTTATAAGAGTGCCAGAGGTTATCAATGCTGAATTGACTGTTTGCCGCAAGGAACTTCTTTTTCAAATCCTCAAGCATAGCGTAAGTGATCGGCTCTCCGGTGTTTTCTGCGATAATACGCAAGGCTTCTTCCTCGTCCCGGTGAGTCTGCACATACTCTTCAAATTTTGTGATTGTCTCCTGGGCATTTTCAACAGAAAACCCTGTGGAAATAAGTGTATCACGCCCCGGTTGTAGGATTTTTACAAAACCAGCATTTAAAATTAACAGAAATTTCCGGGCTTTTTCGTGCAACGCAAGAGGCTGTACCAGAGCCTTGCGCAGTTCGTTGGGCTGATTTGAACTTTCAAACGGAGCTGCCGCCAGTGAGCCGTTTTCAAATGCCTCGTAAATATTGGAGGCTATCTCTTTCATCTCCATTCCTGCGAGATCTGTAAATTCAGATCTTTGTTCCTCGGTGGACTTGCTGTTGATTCTTGCCAAACGTGCAGCAAGCAACCGCAAATTATCATCCGGCAGGTATCCGTGGGTTATTTGCTCCAGCAGTTTTTCAAGAGAGATATTAACACCATCGGTAGGCTCCGGTGCTTGCGAGTTTTTGACGTGTTCTGTCACCCCGATAGCATCCACGAGATAGAAAATATCCTTGCTGTCTGCGTTGGGGGTAACATTACGCAAGGCATCATCCGTAATCGTCCGGACACCGCGGCCTTTCATCTGAACATACAATGATTCAGAGTTGACATCACGCATGAAAATCAAAACTTCCAGTGGCTTAACATCTGTCCCTGTTGCAACAAGTGTAACGGTAACCGCAATACGGAATTTTTTGTCATTGCGGAAATTTTTGATCAAAGCGTTGCTGTCGCCTGCCGAATAAGTGATTTTCTGGGCAAATTCCGGACATTGACCGGGGAATACCTGTTCACGAATAATCTTTATAATATTGTCGGCATGAGCATCGCTCTTGGCAAAAATCAGCGTCTTCGGGATATAAGCAATATTCGGGTCGCGACTCGGATAAAGTTCTGAATATACTGCATTTTTGTAACTTTCCAAAACAAGTTTTATTTGTTCCGGATTGATAACCGCCCGGTCAAGATCGTTTGCCTGATATGGAGTCGCTTCTACCGCACGGGTCATTCGCTTCTCGCCGGTATAGGTGGTGATTTCCCGATATTTTTCCCCTTTGTGTATTTCACCACCATTTTCAGTGGCACTGGTTCTGATGCGATAAACACGGCAGTCAACATTGATTTCGTCCACAATGGATTTTTCAAGGGTATAATTTACCACTCTATTGTTATTGAAAAAGGCAAGCGTTTCATCACCGGGAGTGGCGGTAAGTCCGATAATGCGGGCTTCTTTGAAATACTCCAACACTTTGCGCCATCTACCATAAATGGAACGATGACACTCGTCCACAATGATTAAATCAAAGAAATCAGGAGGTAAAAGCAGTTTTCCGTTCAGTTCCACATCGGGCTGAGTGTCGCTTTCAAAGGACGATTCGCCATCGTCATCGTCCTGCAATTCCTGTCCAGTAATAACCGAAAAAAGCCGTTGAATAGTGCAAATCACCAAATTTGTCTTATCTGAAATTTTGCCGGAACGAAGCCGTTCCGTTGTGTAAATCGTACTGAATGGTTCCCCATTTTCAGTGAGTTTAAAATCTCCGAAAGCTCCTTCTGCCTGTTTCCCCAGATTGTTGCGGTCAACCAGAAACAAAACCCGGCGAGCCGGTGTGTAAGCAAGAAAGCGATATGCCGCGAGGCAGGCTGTAAAGGTTTTGCCTGCGCCAGTAGCAAGAACAATCAACGCCTTACGCTGTGAGTTTCGGAAACTTGCTTCAAGATTGGTGATTGCTTCATACTGACAATCGCGCAGCCCTTTGGGATCAAGTGTGGGCAGTCCGGCAAAGAAAGAGTTTATTCCGGCAAGTTTCACCATTTCCTTTGGTGTATGCATCGCATCGAGCTTTTGATAGGTGCTTCCCGGAACCTTTGCGTTTTTGAACAACAGCTCTTTCCCATTGGAAAGATAAATCAAAGGCAGAGGATTTTCCCAATACTGGTACATCGGTAACAATTTGTGGGTGTAATTTTCTGCCTGATTTGCAACAATATCGTCCAAAGAAACGGATTCTTTTTTAGCCTCAAGCACACCAATTGCCTTGCCTTCAAGGAAAAGGAGATAGTCAGCTTCAAGATTGCCTTTCAATAAGCCTTCTTCGATAGCAACAGCAGAAACACCGGGAGAATATTGGTCTCTCGGAACAATGCTCCACCCAGCCTTTTTTAGCAGCATATCAATTTTTTTCCGGGCTTTTTCTTCCGGCAAAAGGTTTTCAGACATATTTCACCTCACAGCCACACAATGTGCCGATAGTTTTTATTATCGGAAGTTCAATTGCAAAAAATATAGCACCAGCAAGTGGACATTTTGCGTCCTCTCTCGTAGTCATCTTGTTATTTTTTTGCATTTTTTTCACCTTCCGACATCAGCAGTATCCAAGAACCATTCCGTTTGCCACCTTCACGATCAAGCAGTCCTTTTTGCTGTAAAGAATCCATAATACGCTTTACAGTGCGTTCGGATTTTTTGATTTCAACAGCAAGCTGTTTTTGTGTTGTCTTGGGAGCTTGTGCAAGAATGTTCAAAATGACACTCTCTTCCAAAGTGACATTTTGGCACTTTGGAGTGGCACTTTGGGATTGTGCATCCGCATTCCAGCGGATATGACAAAAGCGGTTCTTCAATTCATTTTTGCCATTAAAGAGCAGATTATCAAAAAATCTCTCCAGAAATACCGTTGTCGAAGCAATGTTCTGCTGATAGTCGTTGTAATTCGCCCGGACAAGGGCATTCCGGAAATACCAGGAGTGATCGCGGAAAGGCTCATTACTGACTGCGAATCCGAACTGGCGTAAATACATAAACGTGAAAACTGCCGTGGTTCTGGTATTGCCTTCCATAAATGGATGAATTTGCCATAATCCGGAAATAAACTTTGCAATATGCTTGACCGAGTCTTGAGCAGTCAACCCCTTGTATGAGAACTCCCGTTCCTGGGCAAAGTCGTATTCTATGGTTTCCCGCAAAAGCTCATAAGGTGCATATAATACGCTCTCGCCATCCAATACCCATTCACGTTTTGAGATATTCACGGTTCTGTATTCTCCGGCGTGTTTATAAAGTCCGCTGAATAAGCGTTTATGCAGATTGGCATAGCAGGATGGAATAAAGGCAAATGTTTTTTCAGCTAAAACTGCAGAAATACGAGTGGCAACAATGTCAGCTTCATCGGTTCTTTGAGAAGCAAGCTCTCGACCTTCGGTCGTCCGATAATAATCCTCTATTCGTTTCTGCACAGCTGCTATATCAAGTTCACCTTCGATATGTTGTCGTGCAGTGTCCAAAAGATAGGCAGAGTTTTGCAATCGGTCAACATCCTGCAGACCAATGGCAATTTGCCAGTTTTCTGCACGCTGCTTCCGAGAGCCATCTCCTTGAACGATGTACTCGTCAAACATCTGATTATTGTATTTTTTCTCCGCCATAACACTCCTTGTTGCGAGGCACTACTTATTAACATTGTAATATAGCATAAATTGTAAAATTTACAATCTCAAAAAACGCAATACCACCGAATTATCAGACGGTTCGAGGATGAGAAAGTATATTCACCCATGATACCACCAGATTGTGATCCGGACGGCGATGAAGCCGAGGAAACACATTCCGGAAAGGCAAAAAAATGTGATTCCAAGCGGGATTACCACATAGAGCAGCCCGAAACCAGCAAAAAGCGTCAGGAACAGCATTGCCGTTGCAACGAGTTCCCAACGCTTCAGTCGTTTGGATGTCTGCTTGATCAGAACAGCTTTATCCATGGCGGTACTCCTTCCAACTGCCTCTTTCGATGACTTGGGCCATCTCCGGCAGGTTGTGCATGACATACATCCAGCCGGAAACCTCTGTGCCGTCTTCGAGCT
>JAZUPS010000218.1:0-2781 GCA_045605305.1 Victivallaceae bacterium | reverse complement strand
AGCTTTTTTTGCATCCGCAAAAAAAGCGTGAAGTGCGCCCTGCCGGGCGTAAGGATGTGTATTTTTTTATTTTTGAAAAACAGTTCTGTTGTGCAGTAGTAACCAACAATTCTATTAAAGTGAGGGGCTTTATGGGAGAAGGGAAAAACTTCTTTTTACGGGAAAAGAGGTTTTTCTCCTCTCCCAAACCCTCTCCACTTTTCGAGAAAAGCGGGGTAGTTTTGCTCCAGCCCTGCCATCCATAGCCCGCCGGGCGGAGGAGGGAAGTCACAAAATTCATCAGCAGCAGTGACAAATGCGCAATAATCGACAATGAATTTTTCATCATAAGAACTCCTTTTTTGTTTTTTTGATAGAATCATTCTATCACGTAATTAATGTAACCGGTGAAAAGCTGTTTGTCAAGAGATTTTTTACAAAAAGTCTATTTTTTATTCCACAGCTGTCCCATAAAATTGAACATCCGTTGATTTTGCACCACAGAAATATTCTTCAGGAGGGCTGATCCGTCAGGCAGTCAAGCACTTTGTTTGCATCCGGCGCAGTTTAGATTTCTCACAAAAAATGAGACAACACTGAAAATTATTTTTTATCCATGCTTTGCAACATGGTATTGCCGGAAATCACTTCCCATTTAATCTCATCGGAAAAACTCTCTCTGGAATAGGATTCCCGGATGAGTATATCCACCACTTTGCTATATGGCAGTGCCGCCGTGATGATCGGATTGGTCTGCATCCTTACGCTCAAATCAGCGTTGAATCCGGCAACAAAAACATCCTTGCCGACAGTAAAGCCATGGGTTGTCAGATATGCCGCCGCTCCCGGCGCCTGCGCATCGTTGGAAAAACAAAATCCCCGGATGTCCGGGGCCGTTTTCAGCAGCTTTTCCACGGCAGTGTAGGCATTGGTAAACTGCATCGCCGCCAGATCGCCTTCCCAGCTTATCCTCGGCATATAGATAACTTTCTGCTGCCAAATATCTTCAATATCCGAGTCGGGATAGAGTTCCTGCAGTGCATTGGGGAAAAACGGTGAACGCGACCCCTCCTGCAACAGAACTTTGAACTTTTCCCCCACCTTTTCCCGGAGTACAGAGATGATTTTTTTACGGGCGGAATGAGCATCATGCTGCAAGTTGCGGTCAAAGCCGATGCCGTCGAAACTCACCATCGTCCGGTGAAATTTTTTCAACTCTTTCTGGATTTCCAGATGACCGATGGGGCAGCCGATAAAGATAAATGCTTCAACGCCGCGCCCGATAAGTTCCCTTATGTGCTTGAGGTTTTGCTCCGGAGATTTGGTCATCCGGTCAAAAAAATAGGTGGCGATCTGCATATCGTTGAAACGCTCCATCAACTGCAAACTCAAGGTGCGGTTGCGTTCTTCCTGCGCCATGAACGGGGTGGAAATTATTATCGCAGCGGTGTTGGTCGGCTTGTTATGCATCAAATTGTAGCCGAAATTCCGCCGGTAGCCGAGCCGTTTGACGATTTCCAGGATCTGTTCACGTTTCTCTGCAGAAACCCGGATGCCCGGAGTGTCGTTCAGCACAGCGGATACCGCCTGAAACGATACGCCTGCTTCTTTTGCTATATCTTTTATGGTGACTGCCATTGTTTTTCCCTGATGTTATCACGTTTTACTAAATAGACCACCGGAATATGAAAATTTCAAGTTTTTTCTTCAAATATTACTTGAGAAAAGTATATTGTAGGTCTGTTATTTGCCCCAATTGTCCATTCAGAAGCTCGAACAAGCTGTTTTCATCTATTGAGTCACGTAATGCCATCAGGATTGTAAGTTGATCCTCATTTGAAATATAATCTGACTCTTCAATGCTTGAAACTTTATCCTCATACCATTTCGCGATTTGAGTTTTTACATAGGAATGTGTATCCTTCCTATTCATACTCATTGCGTTTAATGGAATTGGATCAAACACCGAACTTGATGCGGAAAACAGTTTTTTCACTTGTGTTGAAAGTTCTTGAAATCCTGCCGGTTCAAAATTCTGCCAGTGTGTTTCTTACACACCAGCAGAAATGTTGTAAAAGCCTTTGAACAAAAGAGTTTTACAAAATAATAGCAAGGATGATTTTTTCAGGTAGATTAGAAAGGGGGCAAAAAAAAATGGCGGCGGGCATATTTTCTTCATTTCCCGGAGCAGAGATGAAAACAAAATAGATAGCGATACAGAAAACGGCAGCGATACGAAGTCCGCTGCCGGTGAAAAGAACAGGAATGCCATGGGAAAGAAGACCGGGAAGTAACAACTCTGCCCCCTCTGTTTTCCTGCTCAAATTTTCAGTACAGTTCCCGGCAAAAAAGTACAGATGCATTTCCTGCCGGAAACAATATACTTTACATCAAATACTCTGTTGATCCTGCTTTTCAGCAGCTTCCCGGTTCTTCTGACTGTGCTTGTAAAGCCACAGCGGAATAATGATGAATACAATTGTTCCGATCAGCAGAAAAGCGATATAACACAACACATAAAATGTGCCTTTTTCACGGACTCCCGGAGTCGGAATAAATCCGGTTATTATGGCAAAGAGCGAAGTGAGGAATGCCACACCTGACACCAGCCACATGCCGATCTTGCCGCCCGGAACTTTATATGCTCGGGGAATATCCGGCTTGCTGTAACGCAGTTTGATCGCCGCAGCAAACATCAGCAGATACATCACCATATATAATTGCGCCGTCAGAGCAGACATCAGCCAGAATGCTCCGCTGATTGTCGGCATGAAAAGAATCACCAGTGCCAGCAATGAAGAT
>JAZUPS010000217.1:0-5398 GCA_045605305.1 Victivallaceae bacterium | reverse complement strand
TGCATCAAATCAATACACAGCCAGACATTCGGGACATCCACTGTAATTGTGGTTTGATTCCCGTGTTTTTGAATATTTATATTCTGCATCCAGGCGAATGCTTCATTCTCATCAAGCCGAACGCGTTCTGCAAGTTTTTTGATCAGGTAATCTGCCAGATAAAAGTTGGGAATCGGAATCGTGACAGCATAGGTTGCCAAAGCATCCGCCTTGAGACATTTCCAGGAATAATCGTTCAGATCGACTGTTTTTTTGACTTTATTCCAAATACACTTACAATGCGGATGAGGACGATATACGCCATCGTCCTGTCGGTAAAATCCCATTTTTTTCATAAAAGTATCGTCCTGCATTTGCTTCGCTGTCACAGTAACACCATCCATCGAACGGCATTTCTCACAATTTTCCTGCGATGCATCAAATGTAAATGCCTCAACATATTCAACTGTAGAACCGGAAAAAGCAGCATCAGATGTATCAAAAAATGCAGTTGCTCCCGGAATCGCATATCCGAAACGGCAAATATTTTTACCTTTTGCCTCTCCTGTTACACCGCGGCAACCGTATTTTGATACAATCTTTTCCTTGATTTCTGCAGAAAGATGTTTTTTGCAATCCAAGTTCAATTTCTTTGCAATGTCAAGCGTCTCTGCACAAAACGCAACACACGCCGGATTGCCGCAGTGGATTCCCGGAAACAATCCGGAAAGTCGATCGCGTTTTTCAAATTCCTTCTGCAAAGATTGATCGATTGAAATATTCAGCATAAGCACAACTCCTTTCAACTTATTTTGAATAGAATGTCTGCGTCAAATATTCAGTCTCAAGAACACACAAAACGGGGTCCGTCGCGAAGGACAGACCCCGTTGAAAGATTCTTACAAGAATCGTTTGCTGAATTACATCAGCTTACCGACTTCCTGATAGAAGCTCATGCGCTTTGCAGCATCCTTTTCAGCCTTTTCAAAGAGTGCTTCAGCTTCAGCCGGGTTGGCTTTGACCAGAGCTTTGTAACGGCCTTCGCTGCGGATGAAGTCCTGATAGCTGCCGGTAGCCGGTTTGGCATCCCAGGAGAACGGAGCTTCTGCAGCCGGATTGTAACGGTAGAGCGGCCAGTAACCGGCTTCCACAGCGCGTTTCTGCTCGGTCTGGGTCTTGCTCATATCGATACCGTGAGCGATACAGGGAGCGTAAGCGAAGATGATGGACGGACCTTCGTATGCTTCAGCTTCGCGGAACGCTTTGAGGACCTGGTTGCGGTCTGCACCGAGAGCCACACTTGCCACATACACATAGCCGTAGCTCATGCACATGAAGCCCATGTTTTTCTTGTAGGTGCGTTTACCGCCTGCGGCGAATTTCGCCACAGCAGCAGTCGGAGTGGCTTTGGAGGACTGTCCGCCGGTGTTGGAGTACACTTCGGTGTCGAGAACGAGGATGTTCACGTTCTTGCCCATTGCCACGACATGGTCGATACCGGCATAACCGATATCGTTTGCCCAGCCGTCACCACCGATGATCCACACGCTCTTGTCGCAGAAGTAGTCGGAAAGTTCGTTAACTTTCGCGAGAACCGGGCAATCACATTCCGCTGCGCACTTGGCAATGACTGCCTTGGCGGTGGACTGAGCTGCAATCGCTTCCGGAGTCTTGCTGTTGTCCCAGTGAGCCAGTGCGCCGTTGATAGCGTCTTTGAGTTCAGCCGGAGCTTCTTCAGCAGCCAGAACTTTTTCGCAGTATTCTTTGAGGGTGGAGCGGTTGGCATCCACAGCCATTCTCATACCGAAACCGAATTCGGCGTTGTCTTCAAAGAGGGAGTTCGCCCATGCCGGACCGCGACCTTCTTTGGTCTTGGTGTACGGGATGGTGGGGAACGTACCGCCGTAGATGGAGGAACAGCCGGTGGCGTTGGCGATGATCGCGTTTTCGCCGAAGAGCTGAGCCATGAGTTTCACATAGGGAGTTTCACCGCAACCGGCGCAGGCACCGGAGAATTCAAACAGCGGCTTGCGGAGCATCGCACCCTTGACAGTGGCAACGGTGTTCTTGCCCATGACGTTGTCCGGCGTGGCATCGAAGAATTTTTCGTTGGCATTTTCGCCGGCAGCGCGTTCGGCTTCCAGCGTGGACCAGACGATCGCCTGTTTGCCTTCTTTGGCTGTCATCGGGCACTGATCAAGACAGACACCGCAACCGGTGCAGTCTTCGATATAGACCTGAAGTTTGAACTGGAGATCATCGCAAGCCGGGACAGCCGGTTTCACTGCGAAGGAAGCAGGTGCATCGGCAAGGTCTTTCTGGCTGATGAGTTTCGTACGGATCGCAGCGTGGGGACATGCAGAAGCGCAGATACCGCACTGGATACAGTTTTCTTTGACCCACTTCGGAACGCGGGGAGCAATACCGCGTTTTTCCAGACACGCAGTGCCGGTGGGCAGAGTGCCGTCCACAGACATGGCGGAAACCGGGATGGAATCGCCTTCGTTGTGCATGGAGGGTTCGATGATCTTCTTGGCAAATTCACTGGCATCATCCGGAATGAGTTTGCCCGGAGTGTAGTACGGAACACCGTCGAGAGATGCCGGAACGGGAACTTCCTGACAGGCATCAGCAGCGAGATCCACCAGTTTGTTGTTCATATCGACAACATCCTGACCTTTCTTACCGAAGGTCTTGGCGTTGAGGCTCTTCATACCTTCTTCGGCTTTTTCGTAGGGAACGATGCCGGAAAGTTTGAAGTAGGCAACCATCATAACGGTGTTGGCACCTTTGCCGCGGAGACCCGGCTGGCTCTTGATGATGGCTTCTGCGTTGATGTTGTAGAATTTGATCTTCTTGTTGATGATCGTTTCCTGCATATCGCGGGTCAGGTGGAAGAACACTTCGTCGTTGCTGTAATGGCTGTTCAGCAGGAAGGTACCGCCTTCTTTGATGCCCTTGAGCAGGTCATAACGGCCGATGTAGGCTGCGGTGGAGCAGGAAACAAAGTCCGGGCTGGTGATCAGATAGGTGGATTTGATGGGGGAATCGGAGAAACGGAGATGAGAGCAGGTCAGACCGAAAGACTTCTTGGAGTCGTATGCGAAGTATGCCTGTGCATCTTTGTTCGTGTACATACCGATGATCTTGATGGTGGTCTTGTTGGCACCGACAGTACCGTCGCCGCCCAGACCGTAGAACATACAGTTGGTGGTGCCTTCCGGTTCCGTCACGATCTCTTCATCAATGGAGAGAGAGGTGTTGGTCACGTCGTCGATGATACCGACAGTGAAGCCGTGGAACGGGTTGGAAGAAGCCAGGTGTTTGTAGATCGCCAGCACCATGGACGGGCTGAATTCTTTGGAGGAAAGACCATAACGGCCGCCGATGATGGTGATGGCGGGATCGTTCACAGCCACTTTCACATCCAGGTACAGCGGTTCGCCGATGGCACCCGGTTCTTTGGTACGGTCGAGAACAGCAATGCGTTTCACAGTCTTCGGCAGTGCAGCAAGGAACGCTTCGGTGCAGAAGGGACGGTACAGACGGACTTTGATCAAGCCGTATTTTGTGCCGCGTTTCGCATTCAGGTAGGTGATGGCTTCTTCGATGGTTTCGCAGGAGGAACCCATGGCAACGATCACATCGGTGGCATCTTCCGCACCGACATAGTCGAAGAGTTTGTAGTTACGGCCGGTCACGGCTGCAACTTTGTCCATGTATTCCTGAACGATCGCCGGAGCGGCGTTGTAGAATTTGTTGACCGTTTCACGACCCTGGAAGTAAACGTCACCATTCTGTGCGCCGACTTTGGTGATGGGTTCTTCCGGACGCAGAGCGCGGGCGCGGAATTCTTCAATATATTTGGGTTCAACAAGTTTCGCGATATCTTCATAGGAGATTTCTTCAAACTTGTGGAGTTCGTGAGAGGTACGGAAACCGTCAAAGAACTGCAGGAACGGAACTTTTGCTTTGTAGGTGGAGAGGTGAGCCACCAGAGCCATATCCATTTCTTCCTGAACGCTGTTGGCGCAGAGCATGGCAAAACCGGTGTTGCGGCAAGCCATCACGTCGGAGTGGTCACCGAAGATCGCGAGAGACTGGCATGCCAGCGCACGGGCAGTCACATGAAACACGGTGGGGAGCAATTCACCGGCGATCTTGTACATGTTCGGGATCATCAGGAGCAAGCCCTGAGAAGCCGTATAGGTGGTGGTGAGAGAACCTGCTGCAAGACAGCCGTGAACGGCACCGGCGGCACCGGCTTCAGACTGCATTTCGGCAACGTTGACTTCTTTGCCCCAAATGTTTTTCTTGTGTTCGCTTGCCCACTGATCGACCCATTCGCCCATGGTGGACGACGGAGTGATGGGGTAAATAGCTGCGGTTTCGCTCAATGCATAAGCGACGTACGCGGCGGCATAGTTACCGTCTTGTGTGTTGATTTTGCCCGGCATAGATTTCCTCCTCTGCGGGTTATGTTATGGTTGAGAAAAAATTGTAAATGAACAATATTCTGTAATATACAGCACTTTCACGATTTTTCAAGTGCAAATGAGATTTTTTTCCATTCTGAATATTATTTGTCCGCCAATGCAGGGTCGGTCATCCCCAATTCCGCAAATGCCGCCGCCCGCAGACGGCAGCTGTCGCAATGTCCGCAGGGGTGTCCATCCTCATCGGGTCCGTAACAGCTGTGGGTCAGAGAATAATCGAATCCCAGCTCCAGTCCTTTCTGAATGATCTCGGTCTTCCGCAAATTCTGCAAAGGTGCGCGGATCTGGAATTCCCAGCCTTCATCCACGGCTTTTGTTCCGAGATTTGCACATTTCCGGAAGGCTTCAATGAACGCGGGTCGGCAATCCGGATATCCGGAATAATCCAGCGAATTGACTCCGATGAAAATATCCCGAGCCCCGATGGTCTCTGCAAAAGAAGCGGCAAAGGAAAGAAAAATGGTATTCCGTGCCGGGACATAGGTGATGGGGACATGATGTTCGCCATTGGCGGGATCGGCTTCCGGCACATCGATACTGCTGTCGGTCAGCGCGGAGCCGCCCCACAGCCGCATATCAAAAGAAATCCGGCAGAACTGTTTGACACCGATAAAGTTGGCGATTTTTTCAGCACACGCCAATTCCACCTGATGCCGCTGTCCGTAATCGAACGACAACGCATAAAGTTCGTATCCCTCCGCCCTGGCAATGGCAAGACAGGTGGCGGAATCCAGACCGCCGCTCAAAAGAATCACTGCTTTTCTTGTTTCACTCATCTCTGATCGCACTCCTTCTCTCAAAAAAAATCACAGTCCGGAATACAATACAGCCAGATCGCACTTTTTACAAGTCCACATTCACGCTTTTGCAGAATGAGTTTTTTTATAGTCTTCAGTCGGCAGTCGGAAGTCTTCAGTCGGCAA
>JAZUPS010000216.1:0-37317 GCA_045605305.1 Victivallaceae bacterium | reverse complement strand
AGTAACACCATTGGGGGTATTTCTTTACTCCCTGCCGACGACAACGGAGGAGGCAGTTTCACCGGAGCGGCACGTTTGCCGCCCTCGTGAGAGGGCGGGACTGTCACTTTCGCAACAGTCCCGGAGGCATACAGAATTTTTACTGCAATATCATGGTGTGATGTTTACCGGAATAATATGTCGGAGCAAGGGAATGATTAGCCATAATTCCGTCATCGACCCGGTTGTGCATGGCATTGAAGTGAAGTTCCGCGCCGGATGCTTTGGTCACACCGACTGCTTTCAGCGGAATGGTATAAACCACCTGCCAATTTTCCGGATTGGCGGTGAAGCGTTCCCGTTTCACTGGGAAATCCGGCTTCTTACCAGCTTGGGCAACCTTGGATTTATCCGCGGCATGGGCAGTTATGACCGAGTTCCCTTTGGCATCGACGATGATCTGGATGAAAAGTCCGGGCTGATTTTTCAATTCCAGCAGAAATTCCACGCTGTCACTGAAAAACGGTTTGCCGCTGTCTCCTTCACGGCAATCGAGGATCTTGCCGCTTTTCTCTTTCACATCGTAATGGACATAGAGATTTTTGCCGTCATGCGCCATGCGGACTGTTGCCGGATATTTGGGCGTAACTGCCCGGTTGAGCAAATCACGCATAACTCCGGAAACCGGAATTTTTTTCCATCCGGCGGCATCGGGTTTGGCGGCAACTTTCGGCACGTTGACCTTTACCGGAGGTTCTTTTTTGGAAAGAGAGAGTACTTCAGCTGCTTTCACTCCATCCGGCAGTTCATCCGCCGTTTCCAGAATCCGGAAACTGATATTGACACTGGCGCTGCAATGGGTCATCACCGCTGAAATCAGCAGGCGTTTATCCCAGTTGGCAGGGGCGCCCAATTCCTGCAAGTCAAGCCAGCAGGTAACCTCTTTTTCATCCTTGCTGCGCATCAGATCATTGACCATCCAGAAGTGCTGGGGCAGACGGTTGGCGCCGCAGGGGAAGAGAACAGCTTTGTTTTCGATATTGTATTTGCCGTAACCTCCGGCGGCACGCACGGTGTAACCACGCGGAGTACCGAAGTCAAAGAAAAGTCCCAGATAGTGAGAGGGCGTGTCATACCGGGGTGAGAAGCGCCCGGAAGAGCAGGCACTGTACTTATTGCTCCACCAGAGATTGCCTGCCATATTGATTTTGATGTAACGTTTGACGTTACTCAATTCTAATGCTCCGGCGGTTTTGTTCCAATATGTCGCCATCAAAGGTTTCGTCCGGATATCCACGGCAAGATTTCTGGGATCGACATCTGCTTCGGAACAATTTCTGGTGATGATACTGTAAGTCCGGGTAATTTTCATCCCCTTGACCTCATGATCGCACTCTTTTTCCGATTTGATTTCCGGCTGAGCGGGCATGATCTCCAGAAGTTCGGTCTTTTTCGCCAGCGCCCGGACAGTGCTTTTTGCGGAAGCTGCCGGATTACCGGGAACTCCGGCAATGACCTGATAACGGGCATCGAGGGTGGTTTCCGGCAGTTTGATGCTGATATTGTTCTTGCCGGAAGCAACTTTCATACTCCGGCTGTAAACGGTGTTTTCGCCGTCGGAAATGGAGAGGGCGATCACCTTGCCGTCGTAACTTTCCGGCACAGTCAGCACACCGCGCAGGTTGTAACCGGAACGGCGGAGCTTCAACTCCGGCTTACCGGCAAGTTTTTCCTCATCGGTGAATGTGGCTTTGACAATGCTCTTACCGGCGGCGGGAATTTTCACCACGGCAAGCATCACACCGTTATCCCGGAAGTAGTTCCAGGAGGATTTTTCACCGTTGACGGTGATTTCGGCAGGAACTTTACCTGCCGGAATGATGATGGCGATTTCGGAGTCTGCCTTTTCTGAATTGACGGTCAATTCATCATAGTCACCCTCGATGGTAAAGCCCGGAGTTCCGGTAATACGGTGATAGGTGGGATGTCCGCGATAGCTCCACACCAGAGCCGGAACCTGAGAAAGGGTGTACAGCACCGCCTGATTGGGGGGCAGTTCCAGATCGGCGGAAATTCTGCCATTGACCACTTTGGTGATACCGGCGAAGCTGGGAATGGTCACCCGGTCGCTGATCCAGTTATTTTCCTGATACGCCTTGCGGATGACGGGTTCACCGAAACCGCACTCATATTCATTGGCATTTTTCACCTTGACGATGAAGGTGTAGACCGGTTTACCCGGTACGAAACCGAAGGGTGCGGCATTGAAACTCACCTTTTCCACTTTGGCATCTTTAGCGTGACGTTTGAGGAAAATAAAGGCGCTTTTGCCCTGCTTCTGAGGCAGTGCCTCCACGGGAGTTGCCGGATCGAAGCGCCAGTTGGGCTGGATTTGAGCTTCCACCATTTCCAGCTGACGCACCTCATATCTGCCGGAAACATATCCCACGTCGTCGAGTCTATCGCCGCGGCTGTGGGTGGAGGGCAATAAGCCGGTTCCGATCATGTACTCTTCCAGCGGACCGTTGGTAGTGCCGATCCAGTAGATATATATCGGATAATGGAGTTTGTTGCGGTACTGGAAAAGTTTGAATTTGTACATATTCAGTGCGCCGTTTCTCCAGTTGGAAACGATGTCGCTGAAGGACTCCAGAAATCCGAAGTCGCCCTGAGGATTGTAGGGACAGTTGAAGAAGACTGAGCGGTTGGGGTTATCTTTCATCATCCATTTGCGGATCTCATCATATTTTAAGAGAGTTCCGGTCATTTCGTCCATTTCCATCGTCTCCCAATCCTGCGCCAGAGCGCCGATGAGACCGCCGTCGAGGTAGAAAATATCCAGATCGAGGGCATTCATCTGTTCGCAGATGGTTTTTACGGCATCTTTACGGGAATCTTCATTGCTGAATTTCCGCAGGTAATTGAGAACGATTTCCACACCGGGGAAGAAGTTGGCAGTCGCGCCATCGCGGGTTTTGGTAACGAACCAGTCGGGGTGTTTGGCGAAAATATCGGAGTTGGCAGCGGCAGACCAGAGCCAGTTGTAAACACCGATCTTCAGATTCGGATTGAGCTTGCGGAGATTCTGATAACGTTCACGCAGAGCTTTGCCGGTCGTTATCTGACCGAAACTGTAATTTCCTTTCCCTTCGCCGTAGAAAAAGTCGCCCCAGGTTTTTCCCATGCCGCCCAGCATGGCGGCGATGACGTAACCATCTTCATAGAGGCGGGCAAGGTTCTCAGCCGAGCGTTCATGACCGCCGATCCAGTAACCTTCCCAGCCGCCCAGATTGGAGGCGATTTTGGCATCCCGCAGCCACGGGGCGCGGATCTGACTATTGACGAAATCGCTGTAATCTTTGCGCTGGAAAAATTTGGCATAAGCATCCAGCAGAGTTCCGTCGGCAACCATCCAGAGGGTGGAAAGTTTTTCCGTTTTGCGGTTGCCGAGGTTGACCGTTGCCGCCGCCATCCGGAGACCGTTGGCAAGGAAGAACTGGGTTCCACGGTCTTCAATGGCTGAACCAAGCGGAATAAAGGTGCCATTGAATTTGAAGGTGGTTTCAAGAATGGTTTTTCTGCCCTTTGCCGCCTCAAAGGTGAGCGTTGCCGCGCCGTCAAGGAGTTTATCCCCCACCACTTCGCTGGCGGCGAAACGCTCCAGACGGTGATAGGCGCCCCAGGATTCATAGTAACCGTCACGGCGGAAATTTTTGTCAAAAACGCTCTGGAAAGAGAGGCGCAAAAAGGATTTTTCTTTCACCTGAGAATCATCCACCGCCGCGTTGACAACGATACCGCTCTGATCGATGAAAATCTCATAATTGATGACCGCACCGGGGATTTTGGGGTTGACTGCGGAAAATTTCACCTTGCCGTCAACGAAAGAAAAGTTGCTGATTTTGTCGCTGTAACTGTCGGAAACCGCATTGTTTTTCCGGTAGAAAACATCATATCTGACAAAGCGCTTCAATGCGATCAGTTCCCCTTTGTGGCGCAGATCGGCAAGGATGCCGTTATCTTTGCAGATTTTGAAGGAGTAATCGCCTTTTTTTACCGTGAGATAATTTTTGCCGTTGTCGCGGGGCAGAGCTTTGCCCTCATCGTAGGAGCGTTCACTGAATTTCGCCAGCTCTTTGCTGTCGGGGATATAGCCGGTAAAGTTCACTTCGGCGATACGGATGGGGAAGTCCTGACGGGCGCGGATCGGCACGATTTTCACATAACGGGCGGCAAAGGGCTGGATCATAGTGTAAATCTGTCTGCCGCCGGAAATTTTCATATCGTTGATACTGCCAGCAGGGAAAAATCTTTTGCCGTCGACACTGGCAAGGATGTCGGCACTGCGGAAGTTCTGACCCGCCTCTTTGCCGGAAGCGGTAAGTTTCAGTTCCGTGATCACATTGATCGTACCGAGGTCAAAGTCAAAGACCGGTTCCACATTGCCGTAACCGCGGAAGTGGATGTCGAAATCACTTTTGCCGTCGGTGAGGATATTTCCGTTATCCGGGCCGTCGGTGGGAGTGGCGCTGATCCGGTAACTGCGTACTGCCACGGGACGGGGGGAGTTATCCTTGAATTTCGGCAGGAAACGGATATTGGCGATTTCAATGCTCTTTTTGGGGTTATCCAGGTTCTGATAGGGGTAGATACGGAAAACATCAAGCTGAGTGAACCCCATCTTTTCCGCCCCCTTCCAGATGCGTTTGTCGAAGGGGATCTCCACCTTTTTCCAGCTTTTGCCGTTGCCGCCGGAAAAATCGGTGTAGACCGCGCCGCCGGGGGTGTTGATGTAGAAAACCACTGCCGGGTCACCGGCATAGAACTTCTGACGGAATTCAAAGCTCACGCCCCGGTAATCAGCCAGATTCAGCGGTTTATCCGGAGTGGCGACCATGCCCTGCCACGGCTCCTTTTCCACCGGAGTACAGCGGATGAAGGAGCGTTTGCCTTCGGTGAGCTTTTCGATTTTCGGCGGCAAATTTTTACCCCCGGAACCTTTCCAGGTGAAATTCACTTCTTCTGCCCGGAGCAGCAGCACCGAAAAGAGAAGTACTGACAGTAATAAATTTTTCATTAAAAAATCTCCTTTTTTCCGGAATTTCGGGACAAACCACCCCTGAAGCGGAAAAATCCGGAGAATTTTCCGCCCTTTTTTCAGGGGATAAGTTTATCCGTGGATGATTACTCTTGGGGAATCAGCTCAAAATTGGCGATCTCAATGGATTTGGAAGGCTTATCCAAAGAGGCATAGGGATAGATGTAAACTCTGGTGAGTTTGCCATTGAGTTTGAAATCTTTGGGGCCCTGCCATTTAGCTTTGGCAAAATCGATTTCCACATGTTTCCAGTCTTTGCCGTCACCGGCATTGAAACTGGTGTAGGCGTTGCCGTTGGTCGTGTGGATGAAAAGTACCGTGGCGGCATTGCCGGGATAGCACTTCTGCTTGATGTCCAAAGCGATACCTTTGTATTTGGAAAGGTCTGCCTGCTCTGACGGAGTGCCGACAAAACCCTGATAGGGCGCTTCGGCAGTGGGAGTACAGCGGTAGGAGACCCAGTCCTCATCTTTGATCTCTTCCACTTTGGGGGCGGAAACCTTATCGGCTTTGCCCTTCCAGGTAAAGGTCAGTTCGGCGGCGCTCACACTCAGAGCGGCCATAGCGATAAGGAACAGTGATTTTTTCATAGTAATTTTCTCCTTTATTTACAGGGTTAGAGTTCGATAATGTTAACGTACTTATCTTTCAGTGTTTTATAACCAAATTGCGGACCAGCTTGTAATTCTGCAGGCACCTCCAATTCTTTAGTGACAGAATCAACGTGCATATCTCCGAAAAGAAGATTCATTCTTTTGGCATGACGGAAAATTAATGAATTACTTCCAGCTTGACCGCCAGACTGAATACCGCACCAACTTTTTCCATTGCTTGTGACTGCCTCTCCATACAATTCCGACCGGGAAGGATTCCATAAGTTTTTGGAGGAATGCATTTTTGCCGGGTTATACATATCATAATGTCCGAGCATAGCATAAACTCTGTACCAGCAATATGTATCACTCTCATCAAAATATGCCGGATCTGCAGATGGACAGACCAACATCTGTTTGGAAAAACCTGAGTCCCATGCACGTAAATGCATTATCCAACGGTCATCCGGATACCCTCTGCCTCCGGGATAATATCCATAAGCATCTTCATACATTGTGATTATGCTGCCAAGTTGTTTCAAGTTGGATATACAGCTCGCACTTCTGCCGCGCTCACGGGCGCTGTTGAGTGCCGGGAGCAGAATCGCCGCCAGAATGGCGATAATTGCAATGACCACGAGCAGCTCAATAAGAGTAAAGCTGTGCTTTACTCCGCCATGGCGGAGTGTCTGTTGGTTGGAAGAGATGTTTTTCATAGTCGGAACCTCCTTTTTTTTAGGGTTTGGGTTTTATGGAAATCTTCTGGTTAAGGGAACTTATGATCAATTCCGCACCCTGAGCGTCGCCTTCAAAAGCGACAATGCGGCTTTCTCCGGGGGCGAGGGTGAGGAAGTTGTCATTGAAAAACACTTGTTTATCCGGCAGAGACGGGAAACTCAACTGGATATTGAATGACACGCATTTGCCGGTATTCTGCACTTTGACCGTATTTCCGGAAACTTCCGCAGAAACTTCAGCGGCGGGCAGCGCAAAGAACTTTTTGAAATCCGGCGCACCGTAAATGCGTACTCCGGCGTACTCCCCGTTGAGGGTGAAAAATACCGCCGTCAAACCTTCCGGCACATCTTCACAAATATCTGCCAGCAGCTCCGTACCGCCTGACCATTTGCCGCTTTTTTCCAGCGCAAAAAGTTCTCTGCCGTCGGCAGCAATGCCGCGGAGACCAGCTTTGCCTTCAAATTCCCGGTCGCAGGTGATGAACCATTTGGCAGACAATTTGCCATCTTTTACCGCCCAGGAGTCATCTTTCAAAGAGAGCAGCACCGGAGAATTCGCCTGTTTCAGCGCATAAAGTGCCATTTTGGGATAACCGTAATAGTCGATCACGTTCCATGAGGCTGTCGGCCACGGCTCATTGTACTGCCAGAAAATACATCCGCTGGCTTTGGGCGCCAGACGGCGGTAATGCGCCATGATGTAACCGATGGTATCTGCCTGACTGAAGAGGGAAACAGCACAGAATTGCTCCATATCCGCAACTTCAAAAAACTCATTTGCCGGACGGTACAAACTGTTCAACCCCTCTTTGTTGAAGAAGTGATAATCCATTGAGGGGCCGCCGAGAGCCTGCAGTTCCGCTTCGGGGATGAAACGTTTGACCGACTCATAAAGGGGTGTACCATTGCAGCCGAGTTCGCTGGCAAACTGCCGGAAGTGGCTGTTCCACTCACCGTGACTGCGGTAGTGCCACGGCCCGTGGTGACGCTCTCCCGGACGGGAAAGATCGGGTGAAGTGGTGTGATAAGGCAATCCGGGAGCCAGAGCTTTGACCAGTTCCTCATACTTTTTGAGCATGGGACTGTCGGGAATTTCACCGTAGTAGAGCAGCTCATTGCCGCCGCAAAAGAGAGTGAGACAGACATGGTTGCGCAAGTTGCGGATAATGGCACGACTGGAACGCTCCTTGAGTGCCAGAAATTTTGCACTTTTATCATACTGACTGCAGGCATTCAGGAACTCCTGCCACACCATGATACCCGCCCGGCTGCACGCCTCAAAGAAGGCGGGCTTTTCGATCACCCCGCCGCCCCAGATGCGGAAAAGGTTGATTCCCGCAGACTTTGCCGCCAGTACCAGATGCTCATAATCATGATCAGTCACCTGAGCGAAATTCAAATCTGCAGGCACATAGTTCACGCCCCGCACAAAAAGGGGCTTGCCGTTGATGTTGAAGGTCAAATTGCGGGCATTTTCCGGAGAATCCGGATTCCGGCTCATGGTGACGGTCTTGAACCCGGCGGTTTTGCTCTCTGTAAAGCCGTCAAGGGTAAGAGACAAACGGTAAAGAGCCTGTTCTCCTTCGCCATTGGGATACCAGAGATGAAGATCATCGGGCAGCGGAATGGAGAAGGAAAATTTGTTGTTTCCGGGAAGAAGGTGGAGATTTTTGGTGAAGCTGGAGGATTTGCCGGAAAAGTTCTCCGGTACCAGTTGGATACTCAGCTTTTCATCCCCTTCAAAACGGTTTTCGATCTCCACTTCCAGTTGAGCATTTTTACCGTCAAAGCAGAGAAACGAGTCGGCAAGACGGCATTTTTCGTAAGCGATCAGCGTTACCGAATCAATAATTCCCATGGGCTGATAACGGCGTGACCAATCCCAGCCGAAACCGATCTGGGTGCGGTGAAAATTGGCAAAGTCCGCCGGACGGTCAGAGTAGTGGTTGGGTAAACCATCCGGAGCCGGGTCGAACATCACGGCAATAACGTTTTCCCCGTCAAATTTGACATACTCCGTCACATCCAGCGTGATGCCGTAGGATGAATCGGCATGATCGCCGATGTATTCGCCGTTGAAGAAAAATACCGCATGGTAATCCACCCGGGCAAACTCCAAAAGAATGCGTTTATTTGCCCATGACTCCGGCAGAGTGAATTTTTTCCGGAACGCCCAGGAGTAATTTTCCGAAAAACGGGTGAATTCCAGATTTCTGCCGAAGTAGGGATCATCGGTGCATTGACCGTTTTCTTTCAAAAATGAACGGTCAGTACCGGGGATGTTTCCCTTCATCACATAGGGCATATCCTTTCCGGAAACAAATCCGGAACTCTGTGCGCTCTCACGGTGCATCTGGTGCAAAATCCTGGGTATCCGGGTCTGGGCATACTCTGCCGGGGAGATGAAGTAATCCCCCTCCCAAATGCCATTTAACGAAACTTTTTCCATAATATCCTCTTTTATTTTGGCGATGCCGTACTGTTGCGTTTTATCAGCTCCGGCATCAAAATCACATCTTCCGCACTGCCGCCGCGTATCAGCTGCAGCATCACCCGCGCGGCGGCGGCACCCTGCTCAATATCCGGCTGGGCGACCGTGGTCAGCGCCGGACGGATGAAGTTGCCGAACTCCTCGCCGTCAGCACCAACTACTGAAATATCTTCCGGTATCCGCAGACCGCAGTCTACCGCAGCTCCCATAAACTCCACCGCCATCCGGTCAGAGTAAGCCACAAATCCGGTAATTTCCTTATCCTGAGTTAATCCCCATTCCAGAAACTCTTTGCCGCTGCGGATCTCTCTGGGGGAGAAAAAGAGTTGGGTATCACTCTCTTCCGCCGCTTTTTCCGCGCCGAGGATCTTGTTTGCATCAGCTCCGAGCTGAATGGCGATCTTTTTATGTCCGAGGGAGATAAGGTGTTTTACCGCCAGAAAATTCAATCTGGCTCCATCCACATAGACTGACGGGATTCCCGGGATCGGACTTTTAAATGCCAGCATCGTCACCGGGTGGAACTTATTCAGCTCCGCCACCGCTTCAAAGGCATCCGGATAACCGCCCAGCAGTACCACCGCGTCGATCTGTCTGCCGGAAAGTTCCCGGCATTTGGAAATGAACTCTTTGCGGTCACGGTAACGGCAAAAGAGCATACTGTAATTTTCCTGATTCAAGCTGCTTTCCAGACCGTCGAGAATGTTGAAGGCAAATGAGCCGTTGATCTCCGGGAAAAGCACCGCCACGGTGTAGGTGATCCCTTTGCGCAGGGCTTTGCCAGCCACATTCGGCACATAGCGCAGCTCCCGCGCCGCCGCCAGTATGCGCTCCTGCGTCCGGGGACTGACCTTGTGCAGACCGGTTTTATTCAGCACATAACTTACGGTACTTACTCCCACTCCTGCCCGGGCGGCGATGTCACTCAGTTTTACCATAGCAATAATCCGTATTTTAATTGGTGAATCGTTTCACTACATATATTAAAATATCTCCGGAAAAAGTGTTTGTCAAGAGGTTTAAAACAAAAAATTTAAAAAATTTGCCCAAAAACAAGGAACAGAGCCTTACGCAAAGAAATGCGTCTGCTGAAAATCAAAACTTCCGGCAGGCGCATCTGTTTTTGCACCGCATAAATATGCTTTCCGGATTTGAATATTGCTTTTTTTGTGCTATATTTATTACCGGAAAGGCAGTTGCGCATAATTTATGCGCCGTATTTTCTCAATTACCCAACAGGAGTTTATTATGAAAGCAATAAAAATATTTTCAGTCGTCGTTCTGTTTACTGCGGCACTTATCCCCTCTCTTCACGCGAAACCGGAAAAGCAGAATAAGATATTGAAACGCTGGGAAAAAGTTCCTGCCAATGCTGATAAGGGACTCCCTTCAGCGGCACTCAAAATTTTTATTGCCGCAGTGGCAAAACAGGATTTGAAAGTCGCAGAAAGTCTTTGTACTAAAAAATTCAAGGCGGAATTTAAAAAACAGATGGCGGATATGTCAAAATTATCTTCCCAGGAGATTGCACAATATATGGCGTACTGGAGAGATATTAAAGTCACCAAAGAGTATTGGCCAAATCCCCGGAAAATAAATCACGCCCTGATCGAATGTTTCGTTAAGATCAGGAAACGTTCCGCCAAGATTTACTTTGCTATGGAAAAAATCAACGGCAAATGGTATGTCAATGAATTGGTGATTTGATGCAGCGGATGCAGAATGTTTTATGGATTACATCGATCTGCACATGCACAGTACCGCTTCAGATGGTACATTTTCTCCCGCTGAGGTGTACAATGCGGCGTTGGAAATAAATCTCACCGCCGCCGCCTTGACCGATCATGATACCGTTGCCGGGGTGGAGGAGTTCCTCAACTCCGCCGTGGATCATCCGGAGTGCGAAGCGGTGCCGGGAGTGGAAATTTCCTGCCAGCTGGCGGATAAAGAGGTGCATATACTCGGATTATTCATCAACCATCGCTCACCGGAACTGCTCAAACTTCTGGAGTTCTGCCGGGAAGAGCGCCGCCGCCGCAACCGGGACATCTTTCTGAAACTCCACTTTCTCGGTTACGATCTGGATATTTGCATGCCGGAATTCGGCGGCAAACTCCTCGATTCCATCGGACGCCCGCACTATGCCGGAGCATTGGTCAACCGTTACGGTTTCCCGACTTTGCAAAGCACCTTTGACAAACTGCTCGGTTACGGGAAACCGGCGTGGGTGAAACGCAAATATCCGCTCCCGGAAGAGGTCATATCCGCGATCCATGCCGCCGGAGGTTTGGCTGTATGGGCGCACCCCATATTGCGGGATGTGCCGGATAAGGCATTTCTCATGCGCTCCTGCCGCCGCTTGAAAGCTATGGGGCTGGATGCCATCGAAGGCTTTTACAGCATGTTCAGCGCCCGGGAAAGCGCATTGGTTGCCGAAGCGGCGGAAAAATACGGACTTTACCTTTCCGGCGGCAGCGATTTTCACGGTGATAACCGCCCCAATGTCATTCCCGGCTTCGGTGCCGGAGGTCTGCGGGTTCCGGAGTCGCTCTTTTTCAAGCTGAAAGAGTTGAAAACCATGCGCCTGCTCAATTCGGCATCGCCGCTGCTGACAAATTTTATGCCGGATGAGGATTCAACCTCATCCGGCAATCGTTGTACAGATTACTTTTCCACCGAAAAAGCGTAACGGGTCACGCTGTGGTGGGGTTTGCCCGGTTCCACCCGGATGCCGGGGAAATCGGGATGGTTGACCGAATCGGGCCAGCATTGAGTTTCCAGACAGAAGCCGCTGTTGCGGGGATAGGGACTTTTTCCGGTGTTGTTGAGGAAATTTCCCATGTAGAGCTGGATACCCGGACGGCTGGTGTGAACCGCCAGTTTGATCCCGGACTTCCCGGCAGTTACCTCCGCCGCATTTTCCCGGAATACCCGGTCACTGTCACCGAGGATGAAGTTGTCATCAAATCCGCCGTCATATTCCGCAAAAATGGTGCTGAATTTTTTCCCCTGCCGCAGATCGTAACGGGTTCCGGTCACGTCAAGGATCTTGCCGGTGGGAATGAGATACTGATCGGTCTCAGTTACCCGGTCGGCATGAATGGCAATGGTGTGTCCGGTGGTGTCGGAACTCTTTTCCCCATCCAGATTGAAATAGACATGGTTGGTGAAGTCCGCGACAGTGGGACGGTCGGATTCCGCAGTGATCTCCATTTCCAGCGCATGTTCCGGCAGCAGCCGGTAGGCGGCGCGGACGAAGAGATTTCCGGGAAATCCGGCATCGCCATCGGGACTGAAAAGGGTGAGGATCAACTCCGCCGGTGAAACACTTTCCACCTGCCAGAGCCGGTGACTGTAACCGAATGAACCGTGAAGCGAACAGCGGCGGTGATCATTCAGATAGAGTTGATAGATCTCCCCATCCAGTTCAAATCTGCCGTTGGCGATCCGGTTGGGGACTCTGCCGACGATCGCTCCGAAGTGGCAGACATTGGCAAGATAATCCTGCGGCTCCTTCCAGCCCAGCACCACATCGGTGAGATTGCCCGCGGCATCGGGGGTGTAAATGGAGACGATACAGCCGCCGAAACTGGTTATATCCGCGCCGAAACCATCGGGGAGACGGAGTTTGAAAAGTTCTGCACTTCTGCCGTCAGGGAGTGTGAAAAATTTTTCTCGCATAATATCAGTATCCTGTAGATTTAAGAATTTCCAACGCATTGAGTCTGCCGACTTTGGTCAGCTCATCCTGAGTGAGGAAGTCCAGAGAAGCGAGGAACTCCATGCACTGTGAGATGGTGGATGCAGAACCGACCAGACACTGCTTATCGGGGTTGTAAAGTTTGCCGTTGGGATAAAGCACGGCGCGGTTGCCGAGGGTCTGGTACTCTCCCGGAGGAAATCCGGTCAGGCTGGAAGCATCACTGGTAATGATGGTTTTATCCACCCCTTTGGTGCGGATGATGATGCGAACCAGTTCACCGGGCAGGTGGTGACCGTCGGAAATGATCATGGCGGTCAGGCGTTCTTCGGCAAGTCCGGCATAAACCGGGTTGTGATGACGGTCAAGCATGTTGGGGCAGCCGTTGCCCAGATGGGTAAGCAGCTGCGCTCCGCCATCGGCTGCACGGCGGACATCTTCATAAGTGGCAAGGTGATGACCGACACTTACCGCGACTTTTTTGCTCCGCAGATAAGCGATGGCTTCGGGAGCGGATTCCACATCGGCGCCCAGAGTGACAATCCGGGCTTTGCCCTGAGAAGCATCCAGCAGACGGTCGATATTTTCGACCGTGGGCAGACAGACGCAGTTGGGATCATGGGCGCCGACGGCACCGGGTTTGGGGGAGATGAAGGGACCTTCAAAGTGGAATCCGGGGATCGCTTCGCTCAAGCCGTGTTTTTCCACAGTGTCGATGATCAATCCGGCATTGCGGCAGGTAACATCCAATGGACCGGTGATGATGGTGGGCAGAAAAACTGCCGTGCCGGAAGCCAGCAGCTCTTCGGCAGAACGCAAAAAGTTGTCTGCGGTCAAGGCGGGATCACTGTAATCCACGCCGTTGTGACCATTTACCTGCAAATCTATCCAACCCGGATTGAACATAATAAAATATCTCCTGTTTCAGTTGTGTTGAAGTATTAAGGAAATGAGGCATCTGAATTTTCAGTTTACGCCTTTTCCGTACATGTTTAATATACTGCCCGTTGATCTTCAATTCAAACGGTTCCGGGGGAGAATCGGATTTATAATTGAGAAAATTTACAGAAAATTAAAAAAATGACTTGAAGTTTTTGCGATCAGGATATAAAGTATGCAAGAACGCAATCAAGCGTTGAGTTGTTCACGAAAAAAGTTAGGAGAAAAATTATGGCGTGGCAGTGTATTCTTGGTATTGTTATTATGGTGGTGAGCTTTATCGGCGTTTTGATCACCGCTAAAATGCGCATGGAACCGATGGCGATCCTTTGCGCGATCGTGATGCTGGTCGGTCTCGGTCTTTACGGCTGGTACTACTTCAATCCCCCGCCGAACCTGGACTATCAGGTCTATGGCAAAGCTGTTGCCGCCAAAATGGGTGCCACAGTCAAAGCTGCCGGAGTAAGCAAAGCAGTCTGGGTGACCGGAGATGCTTCCAGCGAGTATGCCAAGAGCTGTTATGATGCTTTCAAAACTGCTTTCGGCGGTGATGCGGAATCGCTCTCTGTGATGGAAGGCGATATGGGCATGATGGAACTGAATCCTGCCAAACTCAGAGAACTTCTCAAGGGCCGCAGTGCCGATGAAGCGGTGGTTCTGGATGTTTCCATGATGATGGACCCCAGCAAGATCGAATTTATCAAAGGCAGTTACAAAGGTGCCAAAATCTTCCTGACCAACAATGCCAACATGATGGGTGTTTCTGCCAAAGTTCTGGAAAAAGCTCTGAACAAAGGTTCCATCGTTGCCATGGTCACCGGACTGGATAATATCGATGCTGAGTTCACTCCCGATGAAGATGATCTGGAAGAGGCTTTCAGCAAACGTTATGTCATTGTCACCAAAGACAACTTTGCCGAACACAAAGCCAAATTCGGCATGATGTGATTTTGAGCTGATCGAAGCGGAACTGCTGTAAAAAGCGGTTCCGCTTTTTTTTGCGTTGAAGCAATATAATAACGGAACTGTCAGGCAATCCTTGACAGTTCCGCACAAGGTTATTTTTTGGTAAGCATGTTCTGCCATTCTTGCCCAACGCGTTTCTTCAGTTCTTCGTCTTCTTTTTCGCACAATTTTATTAATTGAACGCAGAGGTTATCGCGCAGTTCCTTATCGGACAAATCTTGAAATGGTATAAAATTCTCTCCTAATACTAAGCTTGCTGAGAAAATAATATCATAATGTTTTTGATAATTTTCTCCGACCTTTTTTTGAACATCTTCGCGGGAGAAAGGTTGTTTAAATAACTTGTCCGCAGTGTCCCAAATGTCTTTTTCAAGATCAGTGATAGTTCCATTAAGTTTCAAAAATTCCAATACCGCATTTACTAAATCAGCCATTTTTATATCCTTTCTATTTTTGATTTTTCGGTCTGATGCGGATAATATAACAGCTGACGGTGAATTTTCAAAATAAAAAACGAGACCGACATTTAAAAAAATCAAAATTTTTTACGGGATGCAGAAATAAATCGTTTGCAAAAGATATAACAGATGCTATATTTACCATGAAGGTATATAATCATGGAGAATAGCCGATGTCTACGTTTGAAAATATTGCTGAAGAATTGAAAAAGCTGCGCCAGCAGCAGGGGTGGTCACAGGAAGACCTTGCCCGAAAGATCGGAGTAAGTTTCGCCACCGTCAACCGCTGGGAAAACGGCAAAACCAAACCGTCCCGCCTCGCTCAAGAAAAGATTAAACAAGTTGCAAATACAGGAAAATAAAATGGCAAAAACAATAGAACAGTTGGAGCAAAATGCGTGTAAATATTGGCCTCTGGAAATTTCTGAAGCGGTTGCAAAAGTAAATCCAATTCCAATGCTGATACAAACTCAAGATAAATTTTTGAGTATTTTAAAATGTGCTGATGCAAGCCCGACTTCTTGGGCAGATGTTCTATCTGCAACCTCAACTCTTCGAGCAAATATCTTTTTAAAGCATTTAAGTGTTCTTACTGATATCGGTGGAGAACGATTGCAACGCTTTTCCAAAGATTTCTCAACCTTGTTCCCTTCCGGAAAATTAGAATTCGAATGGAATGGAAAAATTTTTACATACACATTTTCAACAACAACGCCTTGCTGGACAAATAAAAAACTTTGCATTGACAAGGATACATTGCTGTCTGATTGCAATCTCTCAAAAGAATTAAAAGATGTTATAATGTTATTACTTTGGGGAGGTGCTGCCATCAACAATCCAAATCTCCCTGATGAATTGACACAAAAATGTATTGTTGGAAGTTTAATTGGTCAACCTGCTGAATTAGAAGAATTTGTCAAACAACGTTACATATATGTCAGTAGAATAACAGGTGGATCTACAGCAAATGACTGTGGACATGTGTGTGAAGAATCATGTGTTTCCAGATTGAAAAAATACTTGCCGAGCACTTATGTTATCGGAGGACACAATATCGCTGGAGTTACTCAAAATAATAAAAATGAAACAACTTTTGACATCGTTGTATCCAATCCAACCACAAGCCGTTCCTGTGCAATTGAAATTAGTTTTCAGGTAACAACGAATTCTGTTATTGAACGAAAATCACTGTTGGCTAAAGAACGGCAAAAGCTGTTGCATAAAAAAGGACATAAAGTTGCTTACATCATAGATGGGTCTGGAAATTTTCAAAGACGCAATGCAGTATCAACTATTTTGCAATTCAGTGATTGTAGTGTAAACTTTTCTGATGCAGGAATCCAAAGATTAGCAAAGTTTATTGAGGAGAACTGCTAATGCAAAAAGTACGTTTCATTGACTTGTTTGCAGGAACAGGTGGAATTCGACTCGCTTTTGAGCAGGCACTTGCGGAACACGGCTATGCTACAGAGTGTGTAAAAAGTGCAGAAATTGATCCAAAAGCTTGTGAAACATACCAATTGAACTTTGGTGTCAACCCTTACGCTGACGTCACAGAACTGGATGAAATTCCTCAATTCGATGCCCTATTGGCAGGGTTTCCTTGCCAGGCATTTTCTTATGCCGGAAAGCAGTTAGGATTTGCTGATACACGTGGAACTTTATTTTTTGAGGTTGAGCGTATTTTGAAAAAATATAAGCCGCCATTTTGTTTTTTGGAAAATGTTCGGGGATTGACGACTCACGACAATGGTAAAACTTTCCAAACGATTTTAGCACATCTTAAGGATTTAGGCTACAATGTTGAATACCGACTCATCAATGCCAGTTCAATGGGAGTTCCACAAAATCGAACAAGAATATACATTGTTGGAACACTTAATACTATTCCAAACTTAACGTTGGATAACAACCTCGGGGCAAGCGATTCTCATTCATATAAAAATCAAGAGCCTGATTTATGGAATTACCAAGTTGATCAGAAAGATCAATTGGTGAAAGATATTCTTGAGGAAGATCCAGATGCGTCATTTGATTGTTCGGAATGGTTTTGCAATGCTCTGTCAAGAATTGTCAACGGAGACCTTAAGCAGCTGCACGGTAAGCGCTTGATTGATACCAGGCATGGCAATTCAATACATTCTTGGGATTTGGGACGCAAAGGGGAGTGTTCAGAAAAAGAAATCACTTTCATGAATATGCTGGTTTCCAATAGAAGACGACATGACTTTGGCACACATCAGGATGGCAAAGCCCTTACGCTAGAACAAATCAAAACCTTTTATTTGGATGAAGATATTGAATCCGTTATCAATTCATTGTTGAATAAAGGATATTTGAAAGTTGATAGTTCCGGCAAATATAATCTTGTTTGCGGTAATATGTCATTTGAAGTGTTCAAATTTCTTGATCCGGAAAGCATTTCAATTACCTTAACTTCATCTGACTCCAATCGTCTGGGGATTTATCACAATGGAAGAATTCGTAGGATAACTCCGAGAGAATGTGCAAGATTACAAGGATATCCTGATTCATATATACTTCATCCGCAAAACAATTTCGCTTATAAACAATTGGGGAATGCGGTGTGTGTTCCCGTGATTCGTCAGGTTATTTCCAATGTATTGCAAAACACAAATGGTATTTTTTTGAAACCGACTGAGGATAACGGAGATAGAGGATGAAGAATGACATTATAGATCTCGTTGTCAAAACGCCTGAACCTGAAGATGCTGGTAGCCGTACTCAAAGTAGATTTGATTACCAAAATCACTGGGCAATATGCCATTTATTGGAGTTGCACGAAAAAGGTATTGATTTTATCCTTGCTGTCGAATGTCATGATGATGTTCTTGAAATCCTTCCTGATGCCACTAAAAGATTGAATTTTTATCAAATCAAAACAATAAAAAATGGTAACATTAACATCTCTCCTGATAATAAAAACTCTATGACATATTTGGGACGAATGTTGTGTCATCTGCAACGCTTTGGAGATGATGTTGGAGATTTGACATTGATATCCAACAGGCCGTTTAAGGAAAAAATCGGCAAACGTTTATCTCCTGAATTTAACTGCCGAAAGTTGGTTGAATTTCAAGATAAAAATCCTCGTGCAATTTGGGAAGCTGCGGCAGAGACGATTACAGATGTCGATCTAAAAGCAAAAGTCAAAGCATTAGTTTTTTCTCCTGAAGTTTTCACATTTAAAGTTTCTGATTTACCATTAGATAATTTTACTGATATGACTAAAGGAAAAATAATAACATTTTTAGAAAAGCATCAAAGAGATCAAGCTGCACTTCCATTCTATCAAGCGTTGCTTGCGGAAATTAGAAAGCAGGCTAACCGAGAAAAGAAAACTTTGGTAAAAAAAGACTTTATTCAAAATCATTCGATTAACAAATCTCGTTTTGATAAAATTGTAAAAGAAGCTATAGAGCAGCCACTAATGAAGGAAAGAATTGCAAGTGTCATAAAAGATTTGGAATCAAGCGGAATCACTTGGGGAATCAAAAAACAATATGAAAAAGAGCTAAAGAATCTTGAAGTTGATTTGTATGCAAAGAACAGTTATTATCATTTATTGTCAGATAAGATATTTGCCGCTTATTCAAAGATTGATCTGGGGACTTTGAGATTTCACGAGATAATAGAGCAGATATACTTATCAATAAAGAATGATAAATTGGTAAAAGAAGCATGTCTTCAAAAAACGGAATTATATGTAAAAGCTTGCATCGCATTAAGGATTAACGAATGACTCCCAAACAACAAATGCTTGAGTTGATCAGAGAACTGAGGACAAAAAGATATGAAAAAACTCTTATTTACAAAGTTATACCTCCTATCTCTAAAGGAGAAGAAAGCAAAAATTGTCAACTTTCATCCTCGAATGACGATCATAAAAGGAAACAATAGTACAGGAAAATCATGCCTTGTAAAAATGATATACCATACAATGGGTACTTCTGTTCCCAATATACCCAAGAGGTTTAAAGAAGCGGAGGTTATTTCCCTACTGTTTTTTAAGGTAGACAATACTGAATACAGCATCTTAAGAAATCGTGATCAATTTACTCTTTTTAGAGGAACAGACAAGATATTACAAACAACTCACGTCACTCAAGATCTTGCTCCTGCGTTTTCAGAAATATTTAATTTTAAACTACAACTAAATAATAGACAATCTGAGGCTTCGCAAGCAACTCCGGCATTTTTGTTTTTACCATTTTATCTAGATCAGGATCAGGGGTGGCATAAGGTATTTGAAAGCTTTGAAAACTTAGGACAGTTTTCAGACTGGAAGAACGATTTTTTAAAATTTCATTTAGGTGTTTGTCCTTCGGAATACTATGTTGAAAAAAGCAAAAAAAGTAAAATTCAAATTGATTTGGAAGATTGCCTTAAACGAAGAGACGTTATAAAACGCACTCAAGATAATATCTCCCAAAGATTAGCAGAAACTGCCGTTTTTGATCTAAACCTTGATGATTATAAATCAGCTGTCACAAAATTGATTGCCGAAGCCAACAATTTAAAGCAACAAGAGGAAAACTATCTTTCCAAGCGACTGGAACTAAATGATGAATATCGAACATTGAATGCTCAAAAAATCATTCTAGAACAGGCAAGAAAAGAAATCCAAAAAGATTTTTCCTATTCTGTACAAAAACTTCCAGATAAAGTTAAATGCCCAATTTGTCACACAGAGCATGATAATTCATTTGCAGTTCGTTTTAATCTTGCAGTAGATGAATATCGCTGTACGGAGATTTTACAAGAAATAGAAATAAGATTGACAGAAATCGAAAGAGAACTCGAACACTTGAATGATAAAATTGCAGCAGCTAAAGCTGAAATTATCAAGATAAATCAATATTTGCAATATAGCAAGCATGGGGTTTCGCTGGAGGAAATCATCAATATATCAGGCCGAAAACAAATAAATAATATTCTTAATGAAGAGCTTAAGACAATAGATTCTGAACGCATTGATCTTGAAGACAAAATAATTGCTTGCGATCAAGAATTAAAAAAATTTATCAATCAAGATCTTCAAAATAAGATATATGATGATTTTTCTGACCAAATAAAATCTAATTATAGAGAATTGGATTTGTTAAAACTGGCATTAGAACATAATGGGATCAGATGTAAGACACCACATGAAAGTGGAAGTGATAAAACAAGAATGATTTATGCATATTTCTTGGCATTTATTTCAATTATAGCCCAAAGGTCTTCCAGCTGTTTTTGCCCAATTGTAATTGACTCACCCCGGCAAAATGATGTTGATCAAGAGCACTGGGAGTTAATGTTGAAATTGCTTAAAAAAGAGCTTCCTGCTGAATCTCAGTGTATTTTGAGTTTAGTGGAACATACTGGAATAGAGTTTGATGGAGAGGAAATTGTTCTTGACAATTCCTATCACTTACTAAATGAGGAAGATTTCCAAGAAGCTTATTCTGCCATCATTCCAGTCGTAAATGGTAAAAATGAGCAGGAACAGCCTGAATTTGATTTCTGATATTTAAAAACAAATTTTTTAATAATTTGAAGGAACTGACTGTTGAAAACAAGAATTTGTGAAATACGAGGAGTTTGATTTGCATCTGTGAATAATACTCAAAAAATTTGTTTATATGATCGAGAAAAATTGACATGAATGCCTTTCTTTACTTTTTGAAAAAGTGAAACGAGTGAACTCTCCATGTGATTTTTTAATGGCATAGAGAGAACGGAAAGAGGATATTTTCAATGACTAAAAAACTGCAAATACGCAACAGTACGGCTGATTTTCTCGTCTTTACCAAATAAAACAACTCTGCCGATACCATTGAAGTCCGGGTTCAGGACGGCAATGTTGGGCTTACCCAAAGGCAATCGGGCAGTTGTTCGACATTGATCGTTCAGTAGTTACCAAGCATTTACAGAATGTTTTTGCCGATGGTGAACTGGTCGAAAGTTCAACTTGTGCAAAATTTGCACAAACTGCCGATGACGGCAAAACCTATCAATAAAAGTTACTACTAATGTCCATCCCCCATGGGAGAATAAATGACTTGGTGAACTGTTCGGAATTTCCGGACAGTTCACTGATAAAAATATTACTCAATCCGTTTAATTGCATTGTAAAAACGCCTTCCTATGCTATATTTGTGTGTGATAGATTATTCATGTTTTGTCCTCCTGATTTCTGAAGCGCACTATGCGACTTCGGTTTGTTCCCGGATTTGACATAAATCCGTTTTTATCAAGGAGGCAAACCATTTTTTGTTTTCAGACATAAAAAATGAGAGACCTCTTGTGTCTCTCATAATATCTACGACCTGACAAGCCGGGCAAAGTCTGCTTTTTTTATTTTCCACCTAACATGTTGCTGATGTGCTGTTGCATAGGATAGATAGCAAACTTAGCTAAATCAAAATTTTTAAGTTATTATCAAAATATTATTTTTTGATTTTAATTTTTGGGAAGTATCTTGATGAATAGCGCATGTCGCAAAATGTGGCAAAAAATCGGTAAATGCGGTTTATTCTAGCTTGTAATTGTTTTTCGACAATGTATATTATACATTGAATGGTTGCCAAATAATGATAATCAAGAGGTCGAAAAATGATTGCAGAAAACTGCTGGTGGACTGTCGATGATGTAAGTCGATATCTGCAGGTAAGCAAAGATACAATTTATCGCTGGATTGAAAAGAAAAATATGCCTGCCAAAAGGGTTGGCAAAAAATGGCTTTTCAAAAAGGAAGAGATTGATATTTGGATTGATACCTCTGACAAGGAAGGAGGTCGTTGATGCTCAATTTATCTCTCAGAAAGGAATTCCAGGGCAAAAATATGCCCGGAACGACTATTGCTTTGCATCGTGGTAATTCTCAAGGAGCTATTGACAAAACTCCAGATGAATTTCTGAAAATCACATATCCTACTGCTGACGTCATCAAGGCATTGAAAACGGTCAGAGAAAACCGCGATGGCGGTCCTGTCGTGCTGATGGGTGGCCGTGGAAAAGGTAAATCTCATTTGATGGCTGTAATGCATCATGCCATCAATAGTCCTGAGGTAACTGAAAATTGGCTGAATAATTGGGCGGATACTCTATCAGATGAGTCTCTGAGAAATATTACTATTGCCAAAGGATTTGCTGCAATATCTGAAACGGTGAATGATAACGAATATCCGAATCTCTGGGAACTGCTGTTTGCCAAGCATGCGCAGGGACAATTTTTCAAAGGAAAATTCGCTGAATCAGGACAGCACATCCCATCAAAAAAACTTCTCGAAGAGATGTTTGTCTCTCAGCCTACCTGTCTGATTCTGGATGAATTTCAATCGTGGTATGATGCTCTGCCGGTCGAATATAAAGGTATCAAGGTACAAGAAAGCGCATTCAGTTTTATCCAGATACTCTCTGAAATTTCAAAAGACAGACCGGACATATTGATGTTCATTGTATCTGTCCGCAACAATCAGACAGAAGCATTCAAGCAGATTCACCGACAGACTCCGACCCTGATTGACTTTTCTGGAGAAACTGCCAAGAAAGACAGGCAGAACCTGATTCTGCATCGTCTCTTTGAAAATCGTCTGCAGATTCCTGAATCAGACGTGATCGAGCTGACATCCGTGTATGCCAGAGAGCGGTTCCGGCTGCTGTCCAGCACAAAAGGATCTGGCAATGCTCAAAAGGATGTGGATGAGGTTTGCGCCTGCTGGCCGTTTGCTCCTGAATTGCTGGTTCTGCTGGAGGATCAAATCCTCATGGCATCAGCTGCCCAGGAAACGCGCGACATGATCCGAATCCTGGCGATGGTATTCAAATCAAAAGGCGAGACAACTCCAGTAATTACGTCTGCAAATTTCTCAGTGGAGGGAGACTCCACTGAGGTTCAGGCTCTGGTTGACTCTATTGCTCAGGATACCGATCAGGAAAAACTTCGAGAAATTGCCCATCGCAACCTGACTGAAATCAGGGATTCCGGAGCAAATATTCCTAAGCGCAGCGAAATGATCTCTTCCATTTGGATGCATTCTATGGCTCCCGGTCGTTTGCGTGGTGTCAAAGTTGCAGATCTCCAGCTGGCAATCTCTGCAAACGGCATCATTGATGATAATGAATTCCGCCTGCAGCTGGGACTGCTGGTAGAAAATAGCGTCAATATCCACAATGACATCAATAATCAGATCTACTGGTTTGAGCAGAGCAAAAACACAAAAACAGAGGTCCGCGTTGCTGCAAAAAATGATAATCTCTGGGCAGTAAATGCAGACCCCAACAATCGCCTGAATCATCCTGGCAAAGATATAGAATGGCTGATAAAGACGATGAGAAAATGCTTTATCAACGAGTCAACCCAAGCTCCGTCGGATGTCATTATCCTCGGTCCTCATTGGCGTAATGATCCCTGGATTGATGTAGAAGAACATCAGCAGCCTGCGAAATGGCAAAAGCTCGTTCTGCTTGTCGTGCCGGGGGCGTTTTCAGGGAATGCGCAGATCAATGCAGAACTGGGCAAGTGGCTGAAAGATCGTGTCAGTAAACGGCGGAATACCGTGCGTTTTCTCATCCAGGATGGCAGCAAGGATATCTTTGCAGACCAGGAGATGCTCTTTGCAGCCAGATGCAGTTATCTCTGTTCTAATGAAGCCTGGGGCTCAGCGCCTGAATACAGAGCTATCAGATCTGAATTTGACAAACCTCTTATGGAAACGCTGAGAGCTCGTTTTGGCAAATTTGCTGTTTTGCGGAAATGGGACTATCAGAACCCGTCTCAATGTGAATTTGATATCGAGCATCTCGAATATTTTGGTGTTGAGGCGCCAGGCAATGTGGAAGATGCCATTGAGAAAAATGTCTTTGATCTCACGGATTTCAGACAGCGCATCAATGAGGCTGCCAAAGAGGGCTTCAAGATCGGAGAGGTTTTTGACGATCAGCTTTTAGAGCCTGGAATCGGTGATGTGCTGGCATTCCTGGGCGAACAAAAGACACTTGCTCACATTCAGGAAATGGCTGCTCAGGGAATGATTGCAATGAATGTGGATGGCTCATGGTATCGCAAAGAGGCCGGTCAATCCATTGAAATCGCCCGTACATATATCCGCAGTAAAACCTCCAGAGTGGGCAGCGAATTGGCTCGAATTTTGCTTGGTCCAGTTGAAGCTGCTGGCGGAGGTGGTGTCGTTACCACTCCGACGCCTGTGCCGAATCCTGTCCCGCAGCCGACACCAACTCCGCAGCCGAATCCTCCGATTCCTGGACCGACTCCAACTCCTGTGATGCCCGGTGGAGATACTCTGCCTCCTGCACCTCCGCTGCCTCCCGTGCCGACAACACAGACCCGTCATGCAGCTCCGACAAATGGAGTGACACTGACCGGTAATTTTGAGACCTGGGGCTTAAAGCCGAATCAGATTCTGAAATCGGTTACTCTGAATATCGATGGAATTTCTGTGCAGGCATTGAAGTCATTCCTGCTGCGTTTGCCATCTGCAAACAAAGCGTCGTTGGATGTTTCTTTTGATCCGGAGGATAAATGATGGAGAGGATGGAATGGATCGAGCTGTTGCTCTCTGAAAAAAAACAACCGGATTATGTCTGGCAGACGATTGCAGAATTTCTGGCAAATCTCGCTATGACAGCGGATAATCCTGTGCAGATCCACAAAGAGACTGTGCTGCCGGATCGTCTGTTGTGTGAAGCAGCATATCCCCTGTGGGATAAATTTATCTCAGCAGCTCCCAGAACGAGTGACCGTCTGATTCAGTCATGTCAGGATAACTGCGCAGTATTGATTCTGGATGCATTATCCATCAGAGAGATGTCTGTGATTGTCAATGAAGCTGAAAATCGTGGAATATCAGTAAAATCTGCAGTTACTTTCTCGGAATCTCCATCGGATACCAATACTTTTGCTCAGGCCATCGGTGCAACTGCCAGAGCCAGTTTGAAAGACAATGGCAAAAACAGCAGCTTCAAACTTTTCGGAGGCGATTGCTATACCGATGTCGTTGGAATACCTTTTGCCGATGTCGCCATTCCTCCGCAGCCGAAGCTGGTCATCTGGCACTCCTATCTGGATGATATTATCCATCAGGGACGCAGCGGATCAGAGGTCTATGCGATGGCAAAAAAGGAATTTTCCGGTGATGGCTTCTGGAGTATGATTGACAAGCTGCGTCAGGGGCGTAAGGTTATTATTACCTCCGATCATGGATATGGCGTTGCAGAGCAATTTTCCTCTGAAATCAAAGATAGCAATGCTGTTGGCATCCTGAAATCTCAGTTCAAAGCGCAGCGCTATGCAAAAATTGCGCCTCCGCAGGAGATGTTTATGCCACCGTTTTTTGTCTGCAATAGAGAATACTGTATTGTTACCGGACAGAGAAAATGGAAAGCCCCGGGTGGCTTCCCGAAAGTCTGTCACGGCGGATTGAGTCTACTTGAAGTGGCATCACCGTGGATAGAATTGAATGCAAAATAGTTGACGTTTATGGGCTATTATAGAGAGAAATGTCAACAAAGGAGAATAGAAGATGAAATTTGGAATTAAAAATCTTGGTCCGATCAAAGAAGCCAATATTGAACTTGGTGATTTGACAATTATTTGTGGCAAGAATAACACTGGAAAAACATATTTGACCTATGCCTTAAGTACATTCTTGGATACAATCAGCAAAAATTTATCTATTCCATTAGAAAACGAGATTATAGATGAGTTAATGCAAAGAGGTTCTATTCAGATTGATATGAGAAAATATATCGGAGCTTTTCATCAAGCAATTCAAAATGTAATCCCTGACTTTACAGGAACTTTACCGCATTTTTTGGCAATGCATCCCGATCGTTTCAAAAATACAGAAACGCAAGTTGAGCTTGCTGAAGATGAAATCGTTCAAAAGCTCTTACAGAATCAAAATATTAAGATAAATTTATCCTCAGAACTTACATCTGACTGCGAATTAAAAATATCTCGTTTGGGAAATTCTTTTGAGGCAACCGTTTCTGTGCTAAATAAAGGTAAACAATTTCCCTTGAGGGAAATTGTTGATTATGGCGTAACACATTCTTTAGCAAAATTTTTTAGTACGTCATCCCTTAATCCGGTTTTACCAGAAGCGTTCATTATTACTTGTGAGAGAACTGGGGCAGCTTTGTTTCGAACGGAATTAATTATGTCAAGAGAGTTGGTTGCTACAAATGACTCCGATACGGAAGCCAGAAAAAAAGTCATTAAGCAACACGAATTTCGTGGCTATCAAAGACCAGTAGCTAAAGACTTGGAATTTGTGATTGGTCTTAAAAACGCTATCGTTGAAAAAAGCTTCATTCCCCAAAACTATGACAAAATAATTGAGTTTTTCTCAGAGATTGTGGGAGGGAGATATATATTGGATGAGGATACAAATCAGGTAAAATTTCAGCCCGTTGGCACAAAAGAAGCTTTGGCATTGACAGAATCTTCCAGTACAGTTCGTTCTCTCATGGAACTTAATTACTATTTGAAACATAAAGCAAAACCAAGCCAAATTTTTGTTTTCGATGAACCTGAATTAAATTTGCATCCAGAAAATCAAAGAAAGCTCGCTCGCTTGCTTGCTATGTTGGTTAATGCAGGGATTAAGGTGTTTATCACTACCCATAGTGACTACATTATCCGAGAATTCAATACATTGATTATGTTGCATAATTCAAACTCGCCTCGAATGAAATCCATCGCAGAAGAACTTGGATATGATGACAAACATACAAATTGTTTGCTTGATCCTGAGAAAGTTCGGTGTTATGTAGCTAAAGAAGATACTGTTGTCCCAATGGATATTAGTGACAAATACGGAATTGAAGTAACCAGTTTTGATGATTCGATTCGAGAAGTAAATGCTCTTCAACAAAGAATTCTTTATGGAGAGTAAAAATGTCAATACCAGCGGAAATTTCACATTTAGACGCCGTACTTAAAAAGTTAAAGGAAAAATATATTTCAGGACAAATAACCTTATCTGAAAACAGAGATAATGCGACTTTAACAACAGTTATAGTCCAAAATTTGTCAGAAGATTATTTTGCATTAAGACCTGATAAAAGCAAGATTCAAATTTTTAATTCTGGTTATGGGAATAAGCAATGTGACTATATTTTACTTACAGAGTTTGAAGGAAACAAAGTAGCAGTTTTTGTTGAACTGAAATCATCTGTTGATCCCAATGATGCCGCTAATCAGATTCCTCAAACAAACATCAACGGGAAATATGAAGATTATGTTACTCAACTCACAGGGAGTAGATGTTTGTTTGATTTTCTTCATTCTGTACTTGTAAATTTTTGTGATTGTCAAACATTGGCTGATTACAAACGTTACTTTGCTGTTTTGCACAATTTGGACTTATCTGCAATCAGTACTCCTATCCCATTGACAAGACCTGTAAGCAACACTGAGCCAACAACAGCTTATATTCGAAAAACAACAAATAACGAAGTTTTAACAATAAGGCAGCTTATACGATGAGTACCAACAATTCTCCTGATTTGATTGCTATGCCTTTGCCTGTGGAAGAAAAAAAGGTTAAAGTTTCGGCAGAGCTGCCTGCCAATTTGGGCAAGGCTTGGAGTGATTGTGATGTGCCGGATTTCAATGATCCGGAACGTCCGAAAACCTGTCTGGAGGTTGACTTTCCTATAGCGCAAGTCAATGCTTTAGCTGCATTGGAGGCAAGCTCTGGATCGACAAGAAAACCTATTTATCAAATGTCAAAATGGTGGGCAAGACGACAATCAAGTGTATTCCGTTCCATGCTGATCGCTGCTGCAACAAAATGTCCGGATGATCCATCGGAGGCTGCAAAAGTCGTATGGGATCACTATTACTGCAATCATCAGAAAGCCGGTAAATTTTCCAATTTGAAAGTCCTGGAGCCATTTATGGGTGGCGGAACAACTCTCGTTGAGGGAGCGCGTCTGGGCATGCAGATGACCGGTATAGACCTGAATCCCGTGGCATGGTTTGTCTGCAAAAACGAGCTGGCGGGCAGCGATCCCAAGCAGGTGGAAGCTCTGTTTGCTGAAATCGAAAAAGAGGTAAAACCGCAAATTCAGCCATTCTATACTACCACCTGTCCCAGAGGTCACAAAGGCAAATGGATCGACATCCGGACCAATCTGGCTGCAGATATTGATCCAATCACATTGTCTCCGGAAGATCGCAAAAATTATCGTTGGGAAGGCCCCGAGATTATTGCCAGTTTTTGGGCAAAACATGGAATTTGTAAAGCTAATGGGTGTAATCATTTAACTCCTACATTTAAGGATCTCATAATAAACGAAAAAAATCTTTCAGCAAATTATTTGGAGTTGACCTGTCCTCAATGTGGATGCATTTTTCATGCCGAATTAGGTGAGACGAGAATGGCACCGGGAGCCGAATTGATCTGTACCGATGATGAGACATTTTCCACAACGTCTCAGAAATTTGCTAATTTGCTTAATGACTACGACAAAGGATCTGCTCAGGATACCATCGATCGCTGGACCGAATTAAATGCTATCACCGGCAATGAAACCGGATTGAAATGCCCCCATTGCCATGCTTTTGCCGGACAATTTGTGCAGGATGTGTTGAGAAAACATATCAACTGCAAAGCCTCGGAGCGCAAGAAAAAAGCATTTAAGATTCAAAAGAAAAAAATACATTTATGGCTTTTGATATCTCCTGCATGGCTAAATGGAACATCTCTCGTTGATCCCAATGGATGCGAATATGGCGGATATTCCGATGCGAATGTTAATTCAACTATTGCATGGAATAATAAAAGGATTGAAAATCTGCAGCTAATAGAGATTAGATCAAATAAAACACCTACAGAGTTTTATATTCATGGGGAGTTGGTAAAAAATCAAGGTCCTGTACATAGACAAGCGCATTTTACGTGCGCTCATTGTGGTAGAGAAAATAATACATTAGAATCTGTGAAAAATTCTAAGCACTCTGCCCCTGTAGCTCTTTATGCTATTCAGTGTCATTGCCCAGAATGCGAGGCTAATGGATACAATTATTCAGGGAAATATTTTCAGGTCCCATCTCAGTCGGATATTGACAAAATAAATGTTGCAGAAATTGAGTGGGCGCAGAGATCACAAAGTGATTTGGCAGAATTTTGGCCAAAAGAAATTTGCTATGACTCATATATGATGCGTGCGAATGGTGGAGTAAATGATGGCTGGGGATATTCTCATTGGTGGAAAATGTTTTCCAGTAGGCAATTACTTGTGCATTCCCAGCTTTTGAAAAAAATTACTGAATCCTCATCAAAATGGCCCCTTGATATATGTGAACAGGCTTTGGGTGGATTTCAGCAATATTTGCGTAACCAAAACATGTTTTGTATTTGGGATATATCATCCGATCAATTAACTCCATCATTATCGAATGCCAATTTTCATCCAAAACTTCGCCCTATAGAAAACTGTGTATTTTTACGACGAGGAAGAGGTAATTTTTTTGCAGCATTTGCACCCACCATTGCTGGGGTAACATGGGCTTCTCACCCAGATGAAAACGTGTTGCTATTAGACTCCGCATCTAAAGCAAAGAGCATTTCTGCAAAAATGGATGATTCTGTTCTTCCCATGCAAGATGTTTTGTGCGGCTCTTCTGCTGATTTGACGAGACTATCAGATACTCTTTATGATCTTGTTATAACCGATCCCCCGTTTGGCAACAATCTTTTCTATGCGGATTTGGCAGACTTTTTCTATGTCTGGCTGCGTATTCCCATGCAAAAATGGTATGAGGGGCAGCCGGAGGCAGAATATTTCCATCCGGAACGTACACCGCATAGCTCTGAAGCTGTGGACAATAGCGTTGAGCATCCTGATGATCGCGAGGATTATGAAAAGGTCATCTATATTGATAAGCCGAATTTGAAAATCCTGAGAGAGCTCTGCGGAGATGACTCTCTGGAAATCAACGATCTGAATCCGCTCTTCCGTCCTGAACCCTCCAGCGAATTTTACAGCCAGACTCTGGCTGCATGCTGGTCAGAAGCAGGCAGACATTTGAAGCCGGGCGGAATCATGGCATTCACATTCCATCACAATGATGACAATGCCTGGATCGATGTTTTGAAAGCCCTGTTTGAGGCCGGATATTACCTGATCGCCACATATCCCATCCGCAGCGATGAGACCAAAGGCGACAACGCAGCTTTCGGCAGCAAAAAAATTGAGTATGATGTCATTCATGTCTGTCGCAAACGCCTGAGTGATCCGGAGCCGGTCAGCTATGCCAAGATGCGTAAATTTGTCCGCGAGGAAGCCGGTCGATTGAAAGCTCTGCTGGAAACTGTCCACGGCAAAGAATTGCCGGAAGCTGATTTGCGAGTGATTCTGCGTGGAAAATCTCTGGAATTCTACTCACAGCACTATGGTCAGGTGCAGACCGGTACCGGCGAAATGCTGGGCGTTCGTGATGCGCTGCTGGGTATCAATCAGATGTTGGATGATATTCTGGAAGATGCTGCAGCTGGCGGTGGATTGCGTCCTCCGGAAAGTGCAGAGCCGATCAGCCGACTCTATTTGCGGGTATTCAAAAATATTCAGCAGACTACTCGGGACAATCTCCATAAGACTTTGCAGGGCAGCGGAATCTCCCAGAATGACCTGGAATCCAGAGGCTGGATCAAAGTTCACGGGCGCGAGGTGGATGTGGTATCCATCGCAGATCGCTATGCCATGCTGACCAAACGAGGGCTGACTCGTAAGCATATCAAAACAGACTTGGATCAGACGTTTTTCCTCATGGGAATGGTGCTGGCGCGTAAAAATTTGATCAATGAGCTGGAAACGGGAAATCTCAAACTGAAAAAATCGGTTCAGGATATTCTGAAATGGTTCCATCAGACCTCCGAAGATCCTATCACCCGCCAGGCAGCATCCTCTGTCATCACCCTGATGGCACAATTCGAGCAGGATCAGAAAGCCAAAGCAACGGTCCAGGAACAGCCCTCGCTGTTTGATTTCATGGATGAGGAGGTATAAGATATGGCAAAACGACGACCAATTGTTATGGTATCATCCTCTGTTTATGGACAAGAGGAACTGTTAGAGCGCATCTATTCCTTGCTGACAGCACTTGGATATGAAGTTTGGATGTCTCACAAAGGAACTATTCCGACTAATTCCGATGAATCTTCGTTAGAGAGTTGTTTGAAAGCTGTAGAAAACTGTGATATGTTTCTGGGATTGATTACCACCAATTACGGAACCACCAAAGATGGCAAAATTTCTGCGACTCACAGTGAATTTAAGCGGGCAATTGAACTGAACAAACGCCGCTGGTTTCTGATTCACGATAGAGTCGTTTTTGCCAGACAAATTCTCAGACAATTAGGGTATAAAGACAAAGAGGCACGCCATAAATTGTATCTCAAAATTTTAGCCCCATACATTTCTGATCTTCGCGTTTTTGATATGTATGAGGATGCATTGGATAAGCATGAAGAGGAAGGACGTATTACTGTACGTTGGGTTCAGGAATATGATCGAGACAGTGATGCATTACTTTTTGCGGCATCACAGTTTTCCCGCTATCAGGATGCAGAACAATGGATAAAAGATCAGTTTCCTAATAAAGTAAAATCTCCGAGAGGTAAAAAATGACAAACGATGACTTAAGAAAACTCCTCTCTCTCGGCGAAAACGGCTCTATTGAACGCAAGACCATTTATAATAAAGATATTTTCGGTAATTATATTTGTGCTTTTCTCAACAGCAAGGGGGGGTATTTGATATACACTCCGGAAGAAAACATCTACCAAAAAACGATAAGTGAGATACAGGACGAAATTACCCAAAGACTTTTGCCTGAAATTATGCCTCATTCTCCCGTTTTTGTTAATGTTGCTGAAATTGAAACCAAATCAATATTGGTCATTGAAATTCCAGAGGGACAAGATAAACCATACGCATTTAACGGAGCTTTTTATTTGCGGAAAGGGAATGCTGTTCGTACGGCCTCCGTGGATGAAATAAAAGACATGTTGTTAAAAAATCAGATTGCTCCGATCCGCTGGGAAAGAATGTTCTCTGATGAAATTACAATTGAAGATTTATCATCTGATGAACTGAAAAGACTTCATGAAAAAATGCCGTTAGGCAACGATTTAACGTTACAAAGGCATTTAGAGAAACTTTCCCTGTTTCGGCAGGGGCGTTTGACCAATGCTGCGGATATTCTGTTGACCAGTGATCCGGCAATACGACATCCTCAAAGTCGGGTAAGAGCTGTGTGCTACACTCAAAAAACTGCCAGTAAATATCAGGATATCAAAAAGTTTGAAGGTCCGGTCATCCGGCTGATTGAGGATCTCTTGAATTTTATTGAACGAAACACCGCTTCTCAAGCTGTATTTTCAACCTCCAGTGCCCAACGGCAAATGATTCCGCAATATCCTAAAAACGCTATCAGGGAAGGATTGGTCAACGCCTTTGCTCATCGCGATTACGCATCCTATGGAGGGGGAATCAGAGTAGAAATCTCTCCTGAAAAACTCACGATTTGGAATTCCGGAAGTTTGCCGGAAGGAGTATCGCTGAAAAGATTAAAGAAAGGACAGATTTCCGTCTTACGCAATCCTGACATTGCCAATTATCTTCACCTTCACGGATATATGGAAATGCTCGGTCGTGGCAGTGTCCTTATTCAGGAGGAATGCAAAAATGCTCAACTTCCTGCTCCGGAATGGCAAGCAGATAAAGCCGGAGTTACATTGACATTTTTTGCTGCCGATACGCTGTCAGAAGTCTCGAGGCCTGAGTCGGGGCCTATGATTGAGCAAGCGGGGCCCGAGTCGGGGCCTATGACGGGGCCTGAGTTGTTTGCGGCTTATCAGGCAGAATTAACATCTACTTCCAAAATGGATGGCGTTATGAAAGTTTTGACTATAGGAGATATGTCAAAATCTGAAATAGCTGATGTGCTTGGAATAAAAAGTGTTTCAGGAGCATTAAAAAGAGCAGTCGATATATTGGAAAATAAATTTAATTTCATTGAAAAAACGATTCCAGATAAACCTCAAAGCAAAAATCAAAAGTATCGCCTGACAGCAATCGGAAAGAAATTCTTGGAGGACAATTACCAATGAAAATTTTATCAAATACCAGCTGGAAACGTCAGGGATCATGCATTTTATTTGGTCTTACGGAAATACAGGAACTGCTGAATGAAAAATCTATGGTGTCCCTGAAAGAATTTCTCTCATGGCGAAATAATGTGCCGGATGATCCTCCGATCCCGGAAGATGCTGATACAATTCTTGTCTGCGGTCTTGAGACTGTCATGGATACTCTCTCCGCTGAAGAAGCTCAGGAATTTCTGCAATATCAAGTTCGTCCTGTCATCAAAAATATACAGGATATCTGGACTAATACCGGCGTTGCATTCGGTTTCCCGCAGGGCAGCATGAGCTTTAAGGAAACCCACGGCAGCAGAGAAGAGGTATTATTCCTGCGCAGCGACAATCAGGAAGTACATATTTCAGAGGGATTGTGGGATGGGACCGCAGAATTAAATATGCAGAGGCTGGAGACCTCATTCATCTCCGATAACCAGAAGGTTCCTATTGGATATTATGTCAAACGCATCTCCTGATTTATTCGTCGGTCAGAGAATTCGACATCCTGAGCTGGGCGAAGGTATCGTTGCGTCCTTGCCCAGAAATGGATTTGTATCTGTATTTTTCCGTGATGCTGGGGAACGACAGGTAGAGATCGCATCCCTGTCTGTTTCCTGTGACAAATTCGAGGAATTACTTTCTCTGCTGCATCCTGCTACGCAGACTGAAATAAAACGTCTGCAGCTGGCAATAGAGGCAGAGTCTCTTCCGCTCATGGAGAATAAGACAGAACTGACAGCAGCAAAAATTGACTTGCTGCCACACCAGATTGTCTTGGTACATAGAATTGCAAATACTGATCCCAGACGTTTTTTGATTGCAGATGAGGTAGGTCTGGGCAAAACTATTGAGACCGCTCTGATCCTCCGTGAATTAGCTTCTCGCGGGGAGCTGAAACGCGCATTGATGATCGTGCCTGCCGGTCTGGTGGACAACTGGCGTCGGGAATTAAATGAGGTATTCCATCTCGACTTTGAGGTCTTTGGTGCGGAGGGCGATGTCAATGACAGACATAGCAATGCTTTTGAAAAGCATAACCGCCTAATCGCTTCTGTCGATACTCTGAAACGGCAATCTCGCATCAAAAAAATACTTGCAGCGCCAAGATGGGATCTCGTTGTATTTGACGAAGCTCATCACCTGACTGCATATAGAAACGGCAATAGAGTCACAAAAACCCTGAATTATAAACTGGCGGAAGCCATGCGCGACCATTGCAGAGATTTGCTGCTGCTTTCGGCAACTCCGCATCAGGGCGATCATTTCAGATTCTGGATGCTGATCCGCCTGTTGAACTCAACCCTTTTTGCAAATGAAAAAGATATGGTCGATAATCGCTACCGCCTCAATGCTGTAGTGATCCGCAGGACAAAGGCTGATGCATGTACAGCCGATGGAGGGACTCTCTTTGCGCGTCGCCTGGTACATACCGAAGCATTCCGATTGTCAGCAGAGGAAGAAGATTTTTATAATGAATTGCTGAAATATTTGCAGGATGGCTACAATCTGGCAGCATTGCAAGGCAATCAGGGCAGAGCTCTCGGATTTGTGATGACCATCTTCCAGAAAATAGCAGCCAGCAGTTTCGCAGCCATCCGTGGCACGCTGGAGCGTCGCAGATTAACGCTGACCATTCAGGAGATCATCGAGCAAGATGAGCTGCGTAATGTATTCGAACGAAATAATGCTATTGCTCAGGCAAAAGAATATATCCGAAATATCCATCATCTTCCCGACAATTCAATCGGAGAAGCTGAGGCGGAGCAAATTCTGGCAAAAATGCGCATCCAATTGCTCAAAAAAAAGCAGGAACAGGAGAGCATTATCGAGCAAGGATATGCATATGACAATGAATTATCCTATGCAGGCACAGAAGAATCAGTGGTATATCTGGCTGCAGCTGCGCTGCCGGAGGAACGTGAACGAATCAATGCATTGCTGGCAAAATATCCCAACCGGATTGAATCAAAAGGCGCTATGTTGCTGAATGCTCTCCGGCAAATTTGGGAGGAATCCCCCAGAGAAAAAATTGTAATCTTTGCGACATATCTGGGCACGGTCGACGCTATAAAAGATATGCTGTCTATCTATTTCCCCGACAAGGGAGTGGAGGTTCTCAAAGGCGGAGATCATGGCGCAAAGACAGCAGCTCAGAAACGCTTCAAACGTGCAGATGGCCCCCAGGTGCTTATTTGTACAGCTGCCGGTCGCGAAGGCATCAACCTGCAATTTGCTCAGGTCCTGTTTAATTACGATCTCCCCTGGAATCCGATGGATTTGGAGCAGCGTATCGGGCGAATTCACCGCTATGGACAGAATTCTACTGCGCAGGTATATAACCTTGTCGCAGGCAGCACTTTGGAAGGTCAGATTTATTTGCTGCTGGAGGATAAGCTCAAAGACATTGCTGCGACTCTTGGCAAAGTCGATGAATATGGTCAGGTCGCGGAAGATCTGCGTGGACAGGTGCTTGGACAGCTGGGCAGCCAGTTGAGCTATGATCGCCTGTATAAAGATGCCATCAGTGATCCGACTCTGCAACGAACTCGCGAGGAATTGGATGTGGCAATGACGAATGCTGACACTGCCAGAAAAGTCGTATTTGAGTTATTCCAGGATCTCGATGGTTTTAATTTGGGCGACTACAAGCAATGCACCGATGATGGTCGCAACATTAATCGCCTGGTCGATTTTGTAGCGAATCAAGCGGAATATTCTGGCTATCAATTCAAAAATGCTGGCGATGGAATGTATGAGCTAATCCGTTCCAACGGAGATATTTTGCCTTTTACCAAAGATCGAGACAGGGCATTGACCAGTGAGCATTTGCAGCTGTTTGGCTTAGAACATCCTGTCATTGTCCAGATGCTCAATGATGCTGCAAATATTCCTGCTTCATCGAGAGCACTGATATGTGCAGCGCCAGATTCTGCAAAACATGGTTTTCTGGTCGTATGGAAAGTCGATGTACAATCCGCCTCTGGAAAAAATGAAATCTATCTGATCCGAATCGGAATGTCCACTACAGGAGAACGTCTGACAGCATTAGAAGGAAATATCACATTTAATCCTGCAGCTGCAGCCGTTTCTGACATTTCCTCTCCAGCATCAATGGTGATTACAGCCAGAAACATATTGATGCGCGAAATGGAATATGAGGGCGTAATTCCAGAGGGTTCATCTTATTCGATCCAACCGTTGGCAATTTATATGCTGCAGTAAAAACAGCAACGGCAATTTATTAGATTTTAATTATGATTCGCGAAATATTCTGCATACTGCAAAAGGAAAAAACAATGAATAACCCTACTGAAAAATATTCAGTTACGCAATATACGGTAAATTCGGTTTTGAGTTTTATTGATTCGGGAGATATCGCTATTCCGGAAATTCAGCGGCCTTTTGTTTGGAAAGGTCGGCAAGTCCGTGATTTGATCGACTCGCTATATAACGGATATCCCACCGGCTATCTTATTATTTGGCAGAATCCCGATGTGAAACTAAAAAATGGTGAAAGTTCTGTTGGCAAAAAAATTCTTATTGATGGTCAGCAGCGCGTCACAGCCCTGATGACGTCTATCGGCGGACATCCGGTTCTTAATGAAAATTATGAACTCAAACAAATCGCCATTGCCTTTAACCCATTGGCAAAAGGTGAAGAAGAACGCTTTGCTGTGCGTACTCCTGCACACGACAAAAGCTCTTTCTGGATTCCGGATATTTCTGTACTTTTCCGTACTGATTTTGACAGTTTCGGTTTTATCAGTGAATACACGGCTAAAAATCCCGGTATTACTCCGCAGGAACTGAATCAAGCTCTCAACAGACTGTTGAATATCAGAAATTGCCAGTTTGGGGTGATTACTCTTGTACCGCAGTTGGATATCAGCGAAGTTACGGAGATTTTTGTGCGTATCAACTCGCAGGGCAAACGACTCAACGAAGCTGACTTTGCGATGTCAAAAATCGCTGCTGATGAGCGTTTCGGCGGTAATATGCTTGGCAAAGGCATTGATTATTTCTGTCACTTGGCAGTTGATCCGGCATTTTATGGTCAGCTTTCCAGCAAAGACCACGAATTTATGGCATCTGAATATGCGGACAAGCTGAAATGGCTCAAAGATGATTATGAACACATCTATGATCCGGACTACAATGATATGCTGCGTGTTTCCTT
>JAZUPS010000215.1:0-34555 GCA_045605305.1 Victivallaceae bacterium | reverse complement strand
GAAAAAGCGTTGAAAGAATTCGGCATCGACTCTCTCGAAGCCGCCCGTGAACTCTGCCTGAGCAAAGGCGTGGATGTGGAAGCCATCGTCCGCGGTGTGCAGCCCATCGCCTTTGAAAACGCCGTCTGGGCGTACACCCTCGGCGCCGCTATCGCTATCAAAGCCGGTGCCAAAAGTGCCGCTGAAGCTGCCGAAAAGATCGGTCTGGGTCTGCAGGCATTCTGCATCCCCGGTTCTGTGGCTGACAGCCGCGAAGTGGGTATCGGTCACGGCAATCTTGCCGCCATGCTCCTGCGCGAAGAGACCAAATGTTTCTGCTTCCTCGCCGGTCACGAATCTTTCGCCGCCGCCGAAGGTGCTATCGGTATTGCCAAAACTGCCAACAAAGTCCGTAAAGAACCGCTTCGCGTCATTCTGAACGGTCTGGGTAAGGATGCGGCTTACATCATCAGCCGTATCAATGGTTTTACCTTTGTCGAAACTGAGTATGATTACTACACCGGCGACTTGAAGATCGTGGAAGAGAAACCCTTCTCCAACGGTCCTAAAGCCGCGGTGAAATGCTACGGTGCTGATGATGTCAGCGAAGGTGTGGCGATCATGATCAAAGAGGGTGTTGATGTTTCCATCACCGGTAACTCCACTAACCCCACCCGTTTCCAGCATCCGGTTGCCGGAACTTACAAGAAATGGGCTATCGAACACGGCCGCAAATACTTCAGCGTCGCTTCCGGCGGCGGTACCGGTCGTACTCTGCACCCGGACAACATGGCTGCCGGTCCTGCCAGCTACGGCATGACTGATACCATGGGCCGTATGCACGGCGATGCCCAGTTCGCCGGTTCATCCAGCGTCCCGGCTCACGTCGAGATGATGGGCTTGATCGGAATGGGCAACAACCCGATGGTCGGCGCCTCTGTGGCGGTCGCCGTTGCGGTTTCCGAGGCGATGTGATTTCTGCCTGACAGTAAGGGCTGCTGTGAACTCTAAAAGGTTTGCGGCAGCCCTTTTCCTTTGCTTTGTTCCCGGCGGCAGATTATTTTATCACCCCAAGAGTATATTGAAAATAGCCATGTTCAATGTATGGGCGGATAATTGTAAATATAGCGTTGATGCCACGTTGCAAAATATCTCGCTTTTCTTGAAAAGGGTTGGGGTTTGGGGAAGGGAAAAACCTCTTTTCTCGTGAAAAGAAGTTTTTCCCTTCCCCAATAATCATTCATCCAATTCGGCTGCGGCGGTATTCGCCGGGGGTGAGGGAGCTGTTTTTGCGGAAGAATCTGGAAAACTCCGAAGCGGTGTCGAAGCCGCACTTTTCTGCGATCTCTTTGATGCTCAAATTTCCGGAAGAGAGCAGTTCTTTTGCCAGACGCATCCGGCAGGTATTGAGAAAGCGGTGGGGGGGCATCCCGGTGCATTTGGAAAAAATCCGCGTCCAGTGGCGCATGGTCACACCTGCCCGGCGGGCTTCGGCGGCGAAGTTCCACTTTTTTCCCGGTTCCCGGTTGATGGCGGTAAGCAGTTCATCCAGTTTGAACTTGCGGTTTTCCGGGTGGCGCTCCATTTTCAGCTCCTCTTCCAGCATGAGCGCGAACTCCTCAAAGCAGAGAATGATCCGGGGCAGATGCAGGGGATTGCCCAGAGAAAAAAGCTGCCGTATCTCCTCCATTTTTGCGATAAATGGTGCCACATCGCGCACGAAGATGTACCGCCACGACTCAAAAGCGCCGAAGGAGGAGAAAAAGCGGTCGGCACGTTCACCGAGACACTCGATGTAAAAGTTGTCCCGGTACTTTTCCGGCGGGGAACTCCAGCCGGAAATGGTATCCAGATTTTTCGGGGTCAGATAGATGAATGAAGCGGTATTTACTTCATTGTCAAGGATAACAGACCCCTGCATGATGCCCAGATAGTGACAGTTTGTCCGTATGGGGACGATTTCCGGAGTGCCGTACATCCGCACTCTGGTGACATTGAGCAGTTGAAAATCATCAAAATATCCCATTTTTCCCCCGGTATGTCCGTCAATGCAATAAAATGTCCTTTTTTGCATATTTATTTTTTTATCAAGCTGTGTTATAATATATCACAGACGGCAAAAAAGTCCAACTTTTTTAACAGGAGAAAATGAAAAATGCTGGAAATCACCAATTTCCGTGACGGAGAGATTTTGAACCGGCATTACGGCAGAGAAAGTGCCGATGCTCTGGAAATAACACTCGAAGGTATCGCCCCGCCGCAGGAGCTTGTCACCGTCAATGGTATTCCTGCCAGACGGCATGACCGCATTTTTACTGCCGATATAAAACTCACACAGAAAATAAACCGCATAACTGTATCATCTGACGGTTATTTCGGCGAGAAAACCCTTGCCATCACCCTTGTATGGGATAAGCAGTCGTACAAAAGATACTGCTTTTTCATTGACGATTGCAGCTTCTTTCTGCGCAAACTCACCCTTGACCGCCCCAAGTCGCTTTTTGATGAGATGTTCCTTGCGGGTTTGAAAAAGGCGCATGAGCTGTACGGAACAAAATTTCTGCTCAACCTCTTTTATCATGATGATCATCACGATTTTTCCATCTGCGATGTTCCGGAGGATTACAAAGAGGAGTTTCAGGCAAACCGCGACTGGCTGAGATTGTCCTTCCATGCCAAAAGCGAGTTCCCCGACCGCCCCTATCAGCATGCAAGTGCGGAAAAACTTGCGGCGGATTTCGATGAGGTTTACAACGAAGTGTGCCGCTTTGCCGGTAAAGAGTGTTTCATGGCGCCGGTGGTGATCCACTGGGGCATGACCAATCCGGAAAACTTTTCCGTACTCAAAGCACGCGGAGTGCGCAGTCTTGCCGGATGCTTTCTCGGCGGCATTGCCCGCATCGGCGAAAAACACTCCATTCAGGTCACCGATATCGGTTATCATTATGAAAAGGATATGGCATGCGGAGCGTGTGACAAACATATTTTCTATGACCGCTTCCATGACCTTTACCTGTTTGACAACACCGTATGCTGCAATCACGATGATATAAGCACATTGCAGAAGAAAATCGCGGCGATAGCTCCGGAACAGCACGTTATCACGCTCATGACCCATGAACAGTATACCTATCCGGATTACTTCAATTACATCCCCGACCACTTTGAACGTATTCAGGAGGCGTGCCGCCTTGCTGATGAATACGGATTCAAACCCGCATGGTACTCCCTCGGAGTGCTGGGCAACGAAGCATGGAACAACTAACCCCAAAACAAGGAGAAAATAAAAATGCTGGAAATCACCAATTTGCGTGACGGTGCGGTGCTTGACCGCAACTTCGGAGTTGAAACCGAAGATTATCTGGAAATCAAAGTTCAGGGTATCGCCGATTGCCAGGCGGAAGTGAAGGTCAATGGCGAACTTGCCTGCCGTCATGACCGCAACTTCTGCGCGACGGTCAAACTGACGGAAAAAATCAACGAAATCACCGTGGTTGCCGACAGTTACTTCGGTAAAGAGGCGTTGACCATCACCGTGGCGTGGGATAAAAAATCTTTCAAACGCTACAACTTTTTCTTCGATGACTGCAGCTTCTTCCTGCGTTCACTGGCGGTGAACCGCCCAAAATCGATTTTCGATGAGCTGTTTCTCGGCGGCTTGAAGAAGATCCACGACAAATACGGCAGCTTTTTCACGCTGAATCTCTTCTTCCACGATGACCATCACGACTTTTCCATTTCCGATATGCCGGAAGATTACAAGGCGGAATTTCAGGCGAACAGCGATTGGCTGAAAATGTCCTTCCATGCCAAGAGCGAGTTCCCCGACCGTCCCTATCAGCATGCGGATGCGGCAAAGCTGGCGGCGGATTTCGATGAGATCTACAATGAAGTGTGCCGTTTTGCCGGTAAAGAGTGCTTTATTGCCCCGATGGTGATCCACTGGGCGATGACCAATCCCGAAAACTTCAAGGTGCTTAAAGCGCGCGGAACCAACTGTCTTGCCGCGGGTTACCTCGGTTCCATCGCCCATATCGGCGAAGCTCACGCCATTCAGGTGACTGATATCGGTTTCCATTATGAAAAAGATGTGGCATGTTACATCTGCGACAAACACATTTTCTACGACCGCTATCATGACCTCTTCCTGCTCAACAGCATTTCCTGCTGCAACTACGATGATGTTGACGTGCTGGAGGCAAAATTTGCTGAACTCGCTGACGATCCCCGCGATACCGTCAACATCATGAGTCATGAACAGTACACCTATCCGGATTACTTCAATTACATCCCCAACCACCTTGAGCGGGTGGAAACCGCCTGCCGTCTGGCGACCGAAGCCGGTTACAAACCCGCATGGTTCACCAACGGTATCCTCGGCAATACCGCATGGGATAAATAATTCTGCCGGATGCAGCTCAGCGGGGGAGTGATTTTTCTGCCCGCTTGAGAAGATTGACGGTGCTGGTGACACCGGGGAAATCCCGGAAGAGCCAGCACCTTTCTTTTACCTGCGGAGCATCGGTAAAAAGCCGGTCGAAATCCTCTTCGCTCTTTGCCAGACTCCGGTCGATACCCAGAAGCAGCGGCAGTTCCGGGTGTTCGGCAAGCAGGGCGATACGGCGGGAGAGTTCCCCGGCGTGCCAGCGGTGGAAAAGTTCCACATGGAAAACTTTTCCGCTCTCCTGGGAGGCAAAGGAGAGATCGGGAAAGATCAGCTCCTGATTGCCGCCGTCAAGAAACGGGGTGTCGCCAACGATCTGCCAGACTGATTGCTTATCATTGAAAGAGTGGTGGTAGAGCCGGATCTCCTCCGGAATGTAAGCTCCCAGCTGCCGGTAGTGGGAAACCAGTTGGTTTTTCTGGGAAAGTTTCAGCTTCAACTCCCGGTTTTTCAACTTGAGCAGGGCGCGAAGCTCCCAGTTGGGCAGATTGACGATGGCAGGCAGCAGATTTGCCAGCTGCAAAGCGTATTTGGTGCTGGAGTCAAAGAGGGCGTATGGTCCGGAAAGGGAGATGGATAAGTTCCGTCTGCCGATGCGGGTTATCCGGGCGAGAAGACGGAAAAATTTGATCGCCTTGAGGAGTTTGCGCAAATCTCCCGGTTCGGGGGAGTTCAGCAGCACTTCCACCTGCCGGGCGTAGAAGAGCAGTCCCTGAGCCTGTGCCAGATTGTAACGGTGGAGCAGGGCGGTGGGGGTAATGGTTTTGAAGGCGGAAACCTTTTCAAAATCCGGCAGATCACCGTAAAGGTCGATCTCTTTTTCAACGGCGCACTTTTGCAGGGATTCCACGGTGAAATTTCCCGATTTGAGCAATTTTGCCGCCGCGGAGAAACTCTCCCGGCGCAAGGCGGGATAATCTGCCTCTGCCGGAGTGGAAAACTCCATGCGGTCAAGGAGCAGTTTATGCACTCCGGAGGCGACTTTCACATCGGCACTTCCCCGGATGATGGAGGAGGAAATCTCCTCATACTCCTGCCGGTTCATGCCGGATTCCAATGCGGAAAGGGATATGCCGGTCAATTCAGAGGCGATTTCCAGCAGGAAAGGGGATTCCGGGTCGATAAGTTTCGGTTTTACACTATCCCCGCTGATACGGTAGAGCAGATGTTCACTTCTCAGCATGATGATTTCCTCCGGTAAGCGGAGTGTTCCCGCCGTCTTTCGCTGATTGCCTCTTCTGAGGTGTTGGCACTGACCAATTCATACAAGGTGGCGCGCTCTTTATCCGGCGCACTGCGCAATATTCTGCCCAGCCGTTGGACATGTTCTCTGACACTGCCGCTGCCGGAAACGATTATCCCCACCGAAGCCTGCGGCACATCCACCCCCTCATTCAAAACTTTGCTGGTCACCAGAACCGGATACTCTCCCGTGCGGAAACGGTCGAGAAAATCTTTTCTTTCGGCGGCTTTGGTGTGATGGGTGATCACCGGGAGGGTGAAACGTCTGCCGATGGTGTAGGCGGCATCGTTGTCGGCGGTGAAAATGATGATCTGTTCACCGGCGTGACGGCGGAAGATCTTTTCGATAACCTCCAGCTTTGCCGCTCCGGCGCGGGCGATATGGCGCTGAAGCATGAAGGAGTGGAGCGCCTCTTTTCCTCCCGGATGGCGGGCGCAGGCGATCAGAAACTCCGCCCACCCATCCGGACGGGAGAAGTTGATGCCGCATTGCCGGACAAAGTCGGTGTAGACCGCCCGGTGACGGCGGTAGGACTCAGCTTCACTGCCGGTCAACTCCACTTTCAACTGTTTGACAATGTAATTGCTGAGAATATTGCCCGCAAGTTCAGTGATGCTGATGTTGCAGCAGAGCTTTCCCATCAACTCATCCATTACGCACTGGTACTCCCCGTCGTAATCGGGAGTGGCGGTCAAGCCCAGCCGGAATGGGGCGATGCACATGGCGGCACAGAGACGGTTTTCCGGAGAAGGCAGATGGTGGCACTCATCGGCGATGAGCAGAGCGAAACGGTCGCCGATGAACTCCATATTGAGCAGAGCTGAATCGTAGGTGCTGACGGTGATCGGCTGAATATCCCGGCTGCCGCCGCCCAGCATGCCGCAAGGGGTGTTGAAAAAACGCCCGATCACACTGCACCACTGGGTGAGCAGATCGATTGTCGGCACCAGAATCAGCGCCGGACGGCGCAGATATTCGATCGCCATCATTGCCAGAATGGTTTTTCCCGCCCCGGTGGGCAGCGAGACCACGCCCCGGCAGTCGGCGGCGCGCCACAGATCCAGCGCCTGCTGCTGATGGGGACGGGGAGTGATTTTTTCCCGGATGGTGAATGAGGAAAGTTTTTCGTAGTCCCGCGCCTGATCCTCAAAGGGGATCTTTGCCCGCAAAAGCGCCATTACTGCCGGAGCATAATCGGCAGCTTTGGCACGGAAAAGCGAACAGCGTTCATCGAAAGTGAAGAACTTTGCCGCTTCGGGGGGCAGAGAAGATGTTCCGGAAAGGGTGAGAGTTCCGGCGTGGAAAGCCAGCGTGATCATTTACCGTCGATTCAGCGTTTGACTTTGGGGCGCTGAAAGCCGCCGGTGACAAAGCCTGCCAGACCGATGATGATGCCGAAGGCAAAGGCGGTGGCAAAACCGGCACGCAAGCCGATGCCGAGGGTAAATGCCAATCCGGCACAGCAGAGTCCGACCAAGGTTGCTTTTGAAAAGTCGAAACGGGGGAGTTTTTTCTCCTCTTCGGCGGCGGAGTTTTCCACTTCATCAAGTTTCATCTGCAATTCCGCGGGGATTTTCTCTTCCATGATGTTATCTTCCTTAAAATATGGGGGTTACATTAAACTTTGCATATCTTCCGGCAAGGGCGCGCTAAAGATCATCTCTTTGCCGTCGATGCCGGTAAAACCAAGTTCCGCCGAGTGGAGCGCCTGCCGGGGAATGAGCAGTTTTTCCCGGTCTGAATTGCTCAATTCATCGCTTTTTTGCCGCAGATATATGGTCTCATCCAGACCGTAAAGTTTGTCCCCGGCAACCGGAAAACCCAGAGAACAGAGCGTGGCTCTTATCTGGTGCATCCTGCCGGTGAAAAGTTCCGCTTCCACCAGAGAAAGTTCCCCGGAACCGGTAATTTTGCGGAGAATGGTCACGGCACTTTCAAAGGGGGGAACCGGCGGCATTTCCCGGGTGAAACGGCGTTTTTTACGCACCACAGAGTTGGCAGAGTGAAGAAATCCCCGCGCTTCGATCTCCGGCGGGAAATCCCCGTGGACTATCGCCAGATACTTTTTCAAAGTGACAGCTTTACTCAGTTTTTTGGCAGTTGCCGCATCCTTTGCCGCCAGCAGCAGACCGCTGGTCTCCCGGTCGAGGCGGTTGACAAAGTGTATCGCTCCGTAACGGGTGCAGAGCAGGTGCCAGAGAGTGTGTTTGAAAAATGGTCCGGCAGGGTGCATACAGAGGTTGCCCGGCTTGTCGATGACCAGAACTTTTTCATCCTCATGGATGATACGGTAACTCAAATCCGCCGGAGGTTCTTTTATATCCTGCGGACGGTATTCGATGCGGTCATGGAGGGCAAGGGGAGTTGCCGGCGGCACGATACGGTCATTGAGGGTGATTTCCCCGGAATTTATCCTTTTGCACCACTCATCTTTGGAACGGTAGGTGAATCTTCCGGCAAGGTAGTCGATCAGGAGCAGCCCGGCGGCGCTCCAGTCAACATTGGTGCGGATAACTCTTTGCGACAGATCCATGGACAACTCAGAATTGATCGGTCAAAGCTGAAAGTTCCTCATCAACGAACTCCAGAGCTTTGGCGTAAGCCATTGCCCGGTGGCTGATGCGGTTTTTCTCATCGGCGCTCAATTCGGCGAAACTCCGGTCAAAACCGTCGGGCTGGAAAACCGGGTCGTAACCGAAACCGTTTTCTCCCCGGGGTGCATCGAGGATGACTCCGGTGACTTCGCCCTCAAAGGAGGCGATAACTTCGCCGTTGAAAGCGATGGCGATGACGCAGACGAATTTGGCGCGGCGGTTCTCTTTGCCCTCAAGCTCTTTGAGCAGTTTGGCAATGCGTTCAGCATCGGTGGGCGCGTAACGGGAGGAGTGGATGCCCGGTCTGCCGTCGAGAGCTTCCACCACCAGACCGGAGTCATCGGCAAAGGCGGGAGCGGAGCAGTAAATACTGGCAGAGGCGGCTTTGATGCCCGCATTTTCTTCAAAGGTGGAACCGTTTTCTTCCGGTTCGGTGTAACCGGGAAAATCGTTGAGGGATTTGAGTTCGATATCCTGATCCGCCAAAAGCCGGGCGTATTCGGAAAGTTTGTGCTGATTGCCGGTGGCGGCGACGATGTAAGCCATAAAAGCGGTTCTCCTGAAAAATTTGAAAAAAATTTTTAACTTCTGATACGCCGGAAATTATTGCATAACGGCGCGACAATGCTATATTATAGAGCATATAGAGGATAAATGCAAATGGATAATTCAATTTTTTCACACTTTAAGGGGCAATTATTCGTCGGATTTTCCGGTGGAGCAGACAGCACCGCTTTGCTGCTGCTTGCCGCAAGGGGGGCGGAAAAGAGCCGCTGTGAGTTGACCGCAGTCCATTTCAACCACCATCTGCGGGGCGCTGAATCGGATAAAGAGGCTCTGGAGGCGGAAAAATTTGCCCGCCGTCTGGGAGTGAAATTTTTGAAGATCGACCTCTTTATTTCCCCCGGAAGCAATCTTGAATCCCGCGCCCGTCAGGCACGATTGGAAAAGTGGCAGGAACTTTGTGCCGGTTGTGAAGATCCGGTGGTGCTGCTTGGTCATCATCTGGATGACAGAATAGAAAATCTCTTTATCCGCATCGGCAGAGGCAGCAACGTTTCCGGCTTGACCGGCTTGCATACTTATTCCGAGGTGGCGGGAGTCAGGTTTTTCCGGCCGCTGTTGATCTGTACCCGGAAGGAGATCGAAGAGTTTCTGATTGCCAACGGGGTGACTTCATGGGCGGTGGATTCCAGTAATCTGAGTTGTGATTTCAGCCGCAACGCTTTGAGGAACAAAATTTTACCGGAGTTTTTCGATCTTTTCCCCGGCGGCAGGAAGGCGGTCGCTTCCACTTTGGAAAATCTCTCTTATGATGCCCTTTGTCTCGACCGTATGGCGAAGACCCTTTATGAGCATGATCAAGAGCGTTTCACCTTGAGTTTCTGGCAGGGACAGGAACGGGCGATGACTGTACGGATGCTCCGGCTTTTATGCGGGGAACTTTTTGCCGATGATGCGCCGCTGTCTGCCGGAGCGGTGGAGCGTTTTGAAGAGATGGTGCAAAATGGAAGAGCGGGAATTTGTGAACTGGATGAAAAACGCAAACTCCGCTTTTCCGGAGAGAGGATATTTCCCCTTGAGGAGGCGCCGATTCCGGTAGTGTGGCAGTGGCAGAAAGAGCCGGTGATCCATTGGGGGAAGTGGGAGTTTTCGGCGGATTTTGCGGCGGAAATGCCGGATAAAATCGACCTTTTTACCGCCTGTTTCGATGGTGGTGCTTTCCCGGAAAAGCTGGAGATAGGTTCCCCTCTTGAGGGAGAGACCATGATCCCATTCGGCAGAAAGGGAAAGGAGAAGGTCAAAGATTTGCGGATAAAGCGGAAAGTTCCGGCATATCCGGCGATCCCGGTGGTGAGAGATCGTGAAGGCATGGTTTTGTGGCTGCCCGGTATCCGGCACTCAGGAGCCTTCCCGGTTCAGCCGGAAAGCTCCTGCGTGGTCATTTCAGCTAAAAAAAGCGAAGAATTTTTCTGAAAAACTTGCAAAAAAGCATCTTTGGTGATATAGTTTGACTGGTTGCATCTGTTTTGTTTATCAGAACGCATGCGCAGTGATAAAAAATTTTACTCTCAAAACCATAAACAAACCTAAAAAAGGAGAAAAAAATGAGAGCTTACTCCAAGATTTCCGCCGATTGGTGGGATTACACGACCCTCGATCGCGAGATCCTCGATGCCGCATCCCGGATCACGATCGACAACCTGAAAAGTTTTGAACGTCCCGGATTCAAGATCAATCTCTTTGATACCTTCCAGGAATTTTACTGCGCCGAGGCTCTTGAGTATATCAACTGCTGGAAAAAAGCCACCGCTGACAATCCCTGCGGTATCTGCGGCCCCATCGGTCCGACTGAACAGCTCCCGCTGGTCGCCCAGATCGTCAACGAAACCGGCCTCAGCTTGAAACATGCCCACTTCTGGGGTATGGATGAGTGGGCGCTGGATGGCGATGTGCCTGCCGGTATGGATTTCCCCCTCGGCTTCGCTAAAGCGGACTGGGATCTCTGCTTCTCCCGCATCCGTCCGGAATTGCGTATGCCCATGGAAAATATGCACTTCCCCAATGGCGACATGGCCGCTTATGAAAAATCCTATGACGAAGCCAAATGTCTGATCATGCAGGGCGGTCAGGGAGAGACCAAACACTGGGCGTTCAACGACCCCGTCCGTCGTGAAGGCGCTTACAAAGATAATCCGCCGACTCCGGAAGAGTACCGTCAGAAAGGAACCCGTCTGGTTGAATTGCACCCGATCACTCTGATCCAGAATGCCCGTACTTCCGGCGGCGGCAGTGTGCAGAATGTTCCCAGCCGTGCCTTCACCGTCGGCCCCGTCCAGACCTGGAAGAGCGACCGCGTTTCCATCTGGCATCCCGGTCACCACGACAACCCCTTCGGTATGCGTCTGACCACCTTTATGATCTCTCAGAAGATCGCTGACAGCAGCGTGCCGATGTCATTGTTGAGCGACCATGACGATGTGGTCTTCAACTTCTACCGTCCCGGATTCGGTGTTTGTGATGTGGAGATGCATTGATCATGGCTAAAAGAGCAATCGCGATCGCCAGTCATCCTGACGATATTGAATTTATGATGGCAGGAACTCTTATCCGGCTCAAAGAGCTGGGTTATGAGATCCATTACATGAATATTGCCGACGGTGCCCTCGGCGGTAATATGCTCAACCACAGCGCTCTGGCAGCCCGCCGCCGGGAAGAGGCGATGGAAGCTGCCAAAATGGCAGGTGCGATCTACCACGAATCCATCACTCACGATTTGGAAGTTTTCTACAATACCGAACAGCTTACCAAAGTTGTCCGCGTGGTGCGTGAAGTCGATCCGGAAATCGTGCTGACCCACGGTCCGTTTGACTACATGGAAGACCATATCAATGCCGGCCGTCTGGCGGTTTCCGCCGCCTTCTGCCGCGGTATGGGCAACTTCCGCGGTGTGGAGGATGTCGCCCCGGTCAGTACCGACGTGGCGGTCTATCACTCTCTGCCGCTGTCACTGAAAGATCAGCTGAACCGTCCTGTCACTCCGGATATTTTCGTTGACGTTACCGGTACGATCCCGCTGAAACGTCAGATGCTGAATTGTCACCAGACCCAGAAACAGTGGCTGGATGAGAGCCAGGGTATGGATGCTTATCTGGAAGATATGGTCGCCCGCGCCAAAGCGATGGGTGATCTCTGCGGTTTCTGCGATTACGCTGAAGGCTGGGTGCGGCACAACCCCAATGGTTTCTGCCCCGACAACTTCGACCCGTTGGGTGTTATCGCCCGTCCTGCGGTCAAGTGATCAAAGAAGACCGAACCGTTGAATCATGATTCCTGATTTGGGAGTGATCATCGCTGCCGGTGGAAGCTCGCAGCGGTATGGAGAGCGGGATAAACTGTTGGAGGAACTTGCCGGATTGCCGGTGTTTCTCCACAGTATTCGCGCCTTTCTCCCTTTGACCGCTCCGGGGAATCTGATCGTGGCGGTGCGTCCGGCGGCGCTTGAAGAGTTTCAGGCGCTGGCGGAAAAATTTCTGCCGGGAGCGCCCATAGTCTGGGTTCCCGGCGGAGCCGACCGGGTGGAATCGGTCGGCAATGCGTTGAAGAAACTGCCCTTGTCCCGGGGGGTGGTGGCAATACATGATGCGGCGCGGCCGTTGGCAAGTGCCGGTTTGCTGGAAAAGGTGGTGCGTCAGGCACGGATCACCGGCGGAGCTGTCGCCGCCAGCAAAGTGGCTGACAGTTTGAAACTTGCTTCAAAAGATGGTTTGATCGCTGCTCCGGTTTCCCGGGAGATGGTTTATCATGCGGAAACACCGCAGGTTTTTGATCTGGAAAAATACCGTGCCGCCTGTGCCGCGCTCAATGGAGCTGTGCCGACGGATGATGCTGAAATAATGCGTTTGGCAGGTTTCCCTGTGGCATTGGTGGAATCCGGAGAATGGAATATCAAACTGACTTCGCCGGAAGATCTGGCGAAACTCAGACGGTGTTTACCGGAGAAGTAAATAAATGGGTAAAAAAAGAGTCCTTCCCGACGGCGACGGTGATTCCGGCGCATTGAACAGCTACTTGCGGCAGCTTGGTTCCATAGATGTACCTACCGCCGATGCCCAGCAGGAGTTGTGCCGCCGTTATGAAGAATCCAGCGAAGAGCTGCGTCAGGCGGTTTCCCGTTTCGGATTTACTGCCCGGGAGATGGTTTTTCATCTTGACCGCGCCTCAGCGGGTGATGCCGATTTGAGCGAATTGTTTTTACCATCCTCATTTGATGGCGGCAAAGTTCCGCTGCCGCCCTTTTTTGCCTCATGGAAAGAGGAGATCTCTCTCAAAGCTGATGAATTGGAAAAGAGCTTTGCCGCGGGGGAGGATTGCAGTGCGCTGCGTAATGAATTGGCGCAGCTGCTTCAGAGATACAGTATTCAGTCAGGAGTAGCTGAAGAGTATCTGGATATTATTTGCGGTTATATCCGGATGGTTCTGCCGGATTTTGATTGGAACAGCCGTTCAAATTTGAGCGGATTGGGAAATGCCGATGCCGCTAAAAAGGAGTTTGTTTCCGGCAAACTGCTGATGGATTTTCAGGAACTTCCCGGGGAAATCAGCCGTTTGTGTGAGATGGCACGGACCCACTCTGATTTGCGTAACCGGATGGTGGAGTCGAATTTGCGTCTGGTGGTCAGCATTGCTCAAAAGTTCCGCAACCGGGGAATCGCCTTCAGCGATCTCATACAGGAGGGCAATCTCGGTCTGATGCGGGCGCTGGAAAGGTTTGACTTCAAACTCGGTTACCGTTTCAGCACCTATGCCAGCTGGTGGATTCGGCACAATATGTTCCGGATAATCGCCGAACAATCCAGGGTTATCCGTCTGCCGATGCACATGATCAAATTGATTCAGGATATCCGGCGCAATGAGCAGAATTTTCTGCAGCTTCACGGCCGTGAGCCGGAAAATCATGAGTTGGCAAAGATCATGGAACTGCCCGAAGCCCGGATCAGCGCCGTGAGAAAAATGGCGATGCAGACCATCAGTTTGCAAACTCAGATCGGCAACGATGAAGATGGTACGGTGCTTGAAGAACTTATTGCCGATGAAAATGTTTATGAACCGGCGCGTGATCTGGCGCGGCGGATACTTTACGACCGTTTCCGGGAGATGCTCAAGACTTTGCCGGAAAGGGAACAGCAGATAATCATCATGCGTTTCGGACTTTTCGGAAACCGGGTTTATCCGCTGGATGAGATCAGCAGACAGCTTAATCTGACGCGGGAAAGGGTGCGTCAGCTGGAAATAAAAATACTTGCAACTTTACGTTCGCCGGAAAAACTCAAATATATCGACGGATGTATTCACCCCGGAGGTTTTTAAGCTATGGCATTGGTGGTTTTGGATAAGATATGCAAAAGTTTCGTTCCCGGCAAGCCGGTTTTAAGAGATTTTTCACTGGAGGTAAAACCCGGTGAATTGTTTTTTCTGCTGGGCCCATCCGGGTGTGGAAAATCCACCTTGCTGCGGATACTGGCGGGATTGGAAAAACAGGATTCCGGCAGGATTTTTTTTGACGGAGCGGATATAACTTCGCTGCCGCCGGAAAAACGGCAGGCGGCAATGATGTTCCAGAATTATGCTCTGTGGCCCCATTTGACGGTTTATGAAAATATCGCATTCGGCTTGCGGATACTGGGAGTCCGGGGGAAGGAGTTGAAAAAAGAGGTGATGTCGGCACTGGAGGCGGTTCAGCTGCCGGATTGTGCCGAGCGGCGCGTACCTTCCCTTTCCGGCGGTCAGCAGCAGCGCGTGGCGCTGGCGCGGGCATTGGCGGTGCGTCCGGCGGTGCTGCTGCTGGATGAGCCTTTATCCAACCTTGATGCCCGTTTGCGGGATACCATGCGCAGTGAGATCGCCCGCATCTGCCGGGAGCGGAACCAGACGGCGCTTTACGTTACCCACGACCGTCAGGAGGCGTTGAGCATGGCGGACCGGATGGCGGTACTTAAAGATGGAGAGATCAGTCAGCTCGGTACGCCGAGAGAACTTTATGAACATCCGGAAAACCGGTTTACCGGCAGTTTCCTCGGCGATATCAACTTTATTGACGGCAAGGTGGAAAACGGCACTCTTCTCACCGGTTTCGGGAGTTTCCCTTTGAATGGGAAGTGGGAAAATGCGGTCTGCGGAGCGATCCGTCCGGAAAGGATAAAAATTGCCGCTTCTGCCGGTGAAAATAGCTTCCCCGCCCGGATAATCCGGGGAACTTATCTGGGGGAAAGCGCCGAGTGGCTCTGCCGGGCAGGGGAGTGTGAATTGACGGTCAAAGAGTACGCTTCAGCTGAGAGAAAAGCCGGGGATGAGGTTTTCCTCAGCTTTGCGCCCGGTTTTCTGCTGGCAATGAAGTGAGGTGCGGAATATGTGGCACCGTTTATTGATTTGCATAATTTTGCTGGGAATATTATTGGCTCTGCCATTTTATTTTCAGGAAAAAGAGGTGGAGAAGATATTTGCCGATGATGTTGATACGGTGGTGGTCATCTGCGCCCACAACAAGACCGTCCGGGATGAGTATGAACAGGCTTTCGGCAAGTGGTACAAGGCGCGGCACGGCAGAGATGTGCGCATCGACTTCCGTACCCCCGGCGGAACTTCGGATATTACCCGGTATATCGATGACCGGTTCCATGCCGAGTTCCGTTATCAGCTGGAAAAAGAGGATATCCCGTGGAAGGCGGAGTACGGCGATATATTTAATGACCGCCGTCAGAACTCCCACTGGATACGGCAGAAGTTCCTCAATTCCAATGTGGGTATCGGCATCGACGTCTTTGCCGGAGGAGGAACCTTTGAACACAGCCGCATGGCGCAGAAGGGTTACGCGGTTGACGGCGGGGTGAAAGAGCGGCATCCGGAGTATTTCGCTCCCGGAGCGATCCCCGCGGAGTTCGGAGGCGACCGGATCTATGACCCCAACGGATTTTATTACGGGGTGGTGCTTTCCACTTTCGGGATATTTTACAACAAAGACCGGGTGGCGGAGTTGAGCGATCCCCGTCCGCCGGAAAGGTGGAGCGACCTGAGTGAAGGAAGATTTTTCAACACGCTGGTAGTGGCAGACCCGACCAAATCCGGTTCGGCGAATAAGTGTTATGAAATAATTGTCCAACAGTGCATGGCGCAGGCGGGCAATCCGGCTGACGGTTGGAAAAACGGTTTGAACACGCTGAAAAAGATCTTTGCCAATGCCAGAACGATCACCGATTCCGCTTCCAAAGTTGTCGGCGACATCGGCAGCGGCAACGCGGCGGCGGGAACGGCGATCGACACCTACGGATTTACCGAAGAGCTGTGGAGCGCCCACCGTTTCGGTACTGCCCGCGCCGCGTATGTGATGCCCAAAGGGGGAACGGCGGTGGGAGCTGACCCGGTGCAGATATTGCGGGGCGCGCCCAACCGCAAAGAGGCAGAGGAGTTTGTGGATTTTCTCCTGTCGATAGAGGGGCAGAAACTCCACGCTTTCCGGGCGGGAACTCCCGGCGGGCCGGAAAAGACCACCTTGCACCGCGCTCCGGTACGGCAGGAACTTTACACCGGAGAGAACCGGAAAAATCTCTTCAAATCCGATTACATGCCCTATAAATCGGGAGCAGACTTTCAATACCGTCCCCAGTGGACGGGGCGTTATTACACCCTTTTGCGCCAGACCATCAAGGCGCTGATGCTCGACCCCCACGAGGAACTTCAGCAGGCGTGGCAGGCGGTATTGGCGGCAGGCGGAGCAGAAAAAGTGCCGCAGGCAATGGCGGAATTTAACAAACTGCCCTTTGAGTACAAAGATGCCGCTCAAGCGGCGGCATCTCTGCAGATAAGCAAGGAAAACAGTGCTTCGGATGTTGCCGCCACGCTGCGGGAGTGGAGCGAGGGCGCACGGCAGAACTATCTGCGGGCAAAGAAATTGGCGATGGAGGGCAGGTGAAGATGATATTCCGGCGGATGATTCAATATATATTGATGCTGATGTTGACACTTTTTCTGGTGATGTTTCTGGTGCTTCCGGTCTTTACGGTGGTGGAGGAGGGGTGTCAATGGAGTTTGATAGCGGAGGTGTTCCGTTCAAAGGTTTATTGTGAAGGTTTGCTCAACAGTCTGGCGGTTTCGCTGGTGACTACGGCGATGGTGGCGGTGATCTCACTGGTGCTGGCGCTGGTTTATGACCGGTATGAATTTTTCGGCAAGGAGTATTGTTCACTTCTGATGCTTCTGCCGATGATTTTGCCGCCCTTTGTGGGAGCGTTGGGGTTCCAGCAGATACTTGGCACTTACGGGGTGGTTAATACGATTCTGGTGAATTGCGGCCTGGAACGGGTGGACTTTCTCGGCGGAGAGGGTAAATTCTGGTCAGTCTGCATCATCGAAGCGCTCCACCTTTATCCGGTGTTTTACCTGAATATGATCACGGCGCTGGGGAATATCGACCCGGCGCTGTCAGATGCGGCGGCAAATCTGGGAGCAACTCCGCTGCAGAGATTTTTCCGCATCAAACTGCCGCTTTTGAAGAGCGGATTTCTTGCCGGCGGCAGTATCGTGCTGGTGTGGAGCTTTACGGAACTGGGCACGCCGCTGATGTTCGGCTTCAACCGGGTTACGCCGGTGCAGGTATTCAACGGGTTGACGGAGTTGGAAAATAACCCTCTGCCCTATGCGCTGGTGGTGGTGATGCTGGCAGTTTCGGCATTGATCTATCTGGTGATGCGGAAACTTTTCAGCACTCCGGCGGGAGCGGCGGCGGTAAAGGGTTCCATGGGGTCACAGGCGGTGAAACTTGCCGGAGTGAAAAGATTTCTGCCGACGGTGCTTTTCGCTTTTGTGGCGCTCCTGTCGGTGCTGCCCCACCTCGCCTTGACCGGGGCGGCATTTTCTCTGCGGTGGTACGGCACGGTCATGCCGGAAGTTTTTACTCTGGAACACTTTGATAATGCTTTATCCAATCCGCTGGTACTGCCGTCGATCGTGAACAGTCTGCGTTATTCGGTTCTGGCGATGGTGATAGCGGTCGTTTGCGGCACGCTGGCGGCGCTGATTTCGGCGCGGTGGAAGCTGAAGGGGGCGTGGCTGCTGGATCTTTTGAGTATGCTGCCGCTGGCGATCCCCGGCTTGGTCATTGCCTTCGGATTTCTGGGTATGACCGGCAGTTATTCCTGGGCGCGGGCGATCTTCAACCCGGTGGCAAATCCCCTGTGGCTTCTGGCGATAGCCTACGCTGTGCGCCGGATACCCTATGTGGTGCGGGCGGTGATGGCTGGTTTGGAGCAGACTCCGGTGGAGTTGGAAAATGCGGCGCGGAACTTCGGTGCCGGACCGGTGAAGACTCTGACCAGAATAACTTTCCCGCTGATCGGGGCAAATCTGCTGGTCGGCGGATTGTTTGCCTTCAGTTTCTCCATGCTGGAGGTTTCCGATTCGCTGATACTGGCGCAGAAAAGCATCTTTTTCCCCATTACGAAAGCACTTTTGGAGCTGTCGCAGATATTGGGTTCGGGACCGGCATCGGCATCGGCATTCGGAGTGTGGGCGATGGTATTTCTGGCGCTGACACTGGCATCGGCGGGAATTTTGATGGGAAGGAAAATCGGAGCAATATTCAAATTTTAAGGGTATAAGTTCTGTAAATGCTTGATTTTCCCCTTTGTCAGATGTATTTTATAATACGATGTAAAGACAGGGTATTGTGAAAATTAGAATTACTTTTGCCGTTACTCTTTGAGGAATAGGATTTTTTTTGGGGAATTATGCACAGAGTTTTTTGTACGTCGATCCCGGAAGCGGGAAATATGGTTGAACTTGAAGCGCGGGAGCAGGAGCATTTATTCAAGGTGTTCCGGGCGCGCAAGGGTGATGCTGTGGAACTGCTTGACGGTTGCGGAGTGGTGGCGGAAGGAGTGGTTTCTGATGGGAAAAAGGTGTTGATCACCAAAAGAGAAGAGATACCTGAACCGGAAGAAAAGCTCCATTTGTGCTGTGCGTTGCCCCGGAAACAGAAACTTGATCAGCTGCTTAAACAGGCGGCGGAACTGGGAGCATGGAGCATCCGTCCGGTGCGGTGTGTGCGTTCAGTGGCAGAGGGCGGAGCCAGAGAGAGATGGGATCTGCTGTTGCGCGAGGCGTGCAAGCAATCCGGTAATCCCTTTTTGCCGAAGGTGGAAAAAGAGGAGAAACTGCCGCAGGTTTTGGAACGTCTGGCGGCGGAAAAGGTGACGATCTGTTACGGTTCGGTGACACCGGCACCTGCCGATGCGGTTCCCGGAGCGGAAAAGGCGGTATTGATCGGTCCGGAGGGGGGATTTGCTCCCGAGGAGATGGAGTTGATGGAAAAATATAATGCGGTGCCGTTGAATTTCGGTCCCTATGTTTTGCGTTTGGAAACGGCAGCGGTAAGCGCCTTGACCGCGTTGCGGATGCTGGGGGCGTTGGTTTTGATGATATCGGTGTTTTTTCTTGCCGGATGCGGAGAGGATAAGGGGAATAATCCTTTGATAATCAAAGGAAATAACCTGCGGCAGAACCATGATCCGGCAGGAGCGAAGGAGTATTTTCTCCGGGCGGTGGCGCAAAATCCGGATAATCCGGAAGCGTATCTGGCACTGGCGCAGGTGTGTGATGAGGATCTGAATGAACCGCTGGAGGCGATTTTCGCCTACCGGATGTATTTGAAGCTGATTCCGGCGGATCATCCGGAAAAGGCGCATCTGGCGGAGATACTTGCCGGATTGCAGGAGCGGTCGGTGCGGAAACTGGCAGGAGATATGGTTCCGGCGGCAGAGTATGCGGCTTTGGAAAGTGAATTGAACCGGCTTCGGGAGAGAAACCGGAAAATAGAGCAAAAATTAATTGAACAGCAGCGGCGGTTGATCGAGTTGAAGCGCCGGGTATCTGCTGGCGGAGGAGTAAGATGAAGAGAGTTTTTTACGGAGTGCTGTTGATTTTGCTGGCGGCAGGGTGTACGCAGACCTCCACACTGGATTGGAGCAAACCGCTGCCGGAGCAGAAGAGTTCCATGGGCAATCCGGTGGTGTACAATGTATATGCGGTGAACCGGGGGATGTACTTATTTAACTTCATACCGCTCTGGTCGGGGTATTCATCCCGCCCCAACCGCCGGGAGTACAAGATCGGTCAGCATACATTGACCCGGGGGCAGATGCGGCGGATGATGGAATTGAATCTGGAACGCTGGAAAGCTGACCGGGTGGAAGATGTGGAAATAAAGAGTTCATCTTCAGGTGCTTTTTCCCTCTGGCTGATATGGCGCAGAACTATGGAAGCAAGGGGAGTTGCAGTAAAAGTTGCCCTTGAAGATAAAAAAACTGTTACAGAGTTGACGAAATGACTTGAAAAAACCATTTCGTAATGCTATATTTTTCTGTCTGCATATATTTTTGCATGCGGACAGCTGGTGTTTTAAATAATTGTCAATAATATATAAGCAAGGCCAATGGAGGAAAAGAAGATGAGCCGCAAAGTAATTATTGCCGGAAACTGGAAGATGAACAAGAACGCCGCTGAGGGCAAAGCTCTCATCGACGATCTGAAAGCGATTTGTTCAAATTGCTGCTGCTGCGGAGCTGCCGATGTGGTGGTCTGCCCGCCTTTTACCACCATCGGAGCGGTGGTTGAAGCGGTCAAAGGCACGGCGATCAAAGTCGGCGCGCAGAATATCCACTGGGCGGATAACGGTGCGTTTACCGGTGAAATTTCCGGTGACATGCTGAAAAGTGCCGGGGTTGAGTATGTGATCATCGGTCACAGCGAGCGCCGTCAGTACTTCGGCGAGACCGATGCCACGGTCAATGCCCGTCTGAAAGCGGCTTTGAAATATGATCTGATCCCGATCGTCTGCGTCGGTGAACTTCTGGATGAGCGTGAAAGCGGCAAAACTGAAGAGGTTCTGACCCGTCAGATCCGCGGCGGTTTTGAAGGCATTTCCGCTGAAGAAATGGCGAAAACTGTGGTTGCTTACGAACCGGTCTGGGCGATCGGTACCGGCAAAACTGCCACTCCGGATATTGCGCAGGCGGCTCATGCTCACATCCGCAAAGAGATCGCCGGTATGTTCGGTGAAGAGGTTGCGGAAAAAGTCCGTATCCAGTACGGCGGCAGCATGAAGGCCTCCAACGCCCGCGAACTGGTCGCCCAGAAAGATATTGACGGCGGTTTGATCGGCGGAGCGGCGCTGAAAGCCGGTGACTTCACCGACCTGATCAAAGAGGCGCTGGGTAAGTAATTTTTGAGTGTGGAAATTGTGCTTCCGGTGCGGGAAACTGTGCCGGAAGGTTAACTGTTAATTAATAGAGAGGCAAAGATGATTCTGACCGTGTTTCTTTATGTGATGATTTTCATCGTTGCGTTGCTGTTGATCACGCTGATCATGATCCAGCCCTCCAAATCCGGTGGTATGGGTGCTGCATTCGGCGGTATCGGCGAATCCGTATTCGGCGGCAAAGCCGGCAGTCATCTGACTAAAAGCACAGTGGTGCTGACGACGGTCTTTTTTGTGATCGCGCTGGCGCTGGCGGCGGTGATTGGTCATCGCGGCAGCGACAGTGCCGAGTTGCTGAAAAAGGCGGCGGAACAGGTGGAGCCTGCGGCAGCGGCAGAAAAAGCTGTCAAGTGATCGATTTTTGTATGAAAATCGGCAAGGCGGCGGTATTTTTCAGCGTGGTGCTGATGGTGCTGTTCAATGCGGCGGGAGCGGAAAATCTGATCGGTGAAAGATTGGATGTTGACCTTCAGCTGGTTGAAGTTCCGCAGATGGATTATAAAAGAGGGGCAGGGTTTATGCCCCGGGTTGATTCGGTGAACCGTTGGCTGATGATCAAGGTCTGGTTCACGGTAAAAAGAGACAGTGCGCTGCCGGTGGCACCATCGGGGGCGCAGCAGAAAATGTTTTTCGGCGGAGCAGTGGATGATGTGGAACTGCAGATCCGGGTGGTGATGGATACTCACTTCAAACGGGATCAGAATATCATCTATTGCCAGTACAGCGGGAGGACGGAGTTTTACTCAGTCCGTTGCGACGGGAAGAAACATTTGGCGGTGATGTTTGTGCCGTCGAAGTTGATCGACCGTTTCAGTCTGGGAACAGACGGGCAGATCCGCAAGGTGTCGAAAAAGGATTTCAAAGCGGAAGCGGTTATGAGTAAGGCGGGTCAGGTTCTGGCGCGCGGTTACTGTAATGTGCCGGGCAGCAGGGCATTTGAAAAAATTTGTCTGGGTGTGCCGGAAAATTTGAAAATTGATGGTGGGGTTTTTCCGCGTTCACGGACTCCGTGGGCGTTGATAGCTTTCGACAGTTTTGATTTGGAAAAAGAACCTCAGGTCTGGAAAGTGGTTGCGCCGGAGTACCGGAGTGATCGTTAAAAGTTGAAATTTTGGTAGAAAGATGGCAAAAGAAAACAGTATTCTGACGATTGATATCGGCAGCCGCAGTCTGAGAATGGCTGAGTTCATCTTCCAGGATGGCGGGATTTTTCTGACGAAGTTCCTCAGCCGCCCGATCGAGCTGGGAGAGGAAGAGACCATCCGTGAATGGTTTGATTACAACTACAATGATATGCTGGTGACCGGCGGATTTACTGCCAACAGCGTCCGTTTGGCGCTGCCTTCAGCAAACTCCTTCCAGCGATTGAGCAAGCTGCCGCCGATGCTGGGAAGTTCCTCCACGGTGTCGCGTATCATTGAATTTGAAGCGGCGCAGGCGGTTCCCTACTCCATGCACGAGATCGAATGGGGTTATCAGCTGCTCCACCACGAGTGGGAAGAGACCGTTGAAGAGACGCAGGAAGATGGTACAACAGAGGAAGTTCAGGTCAAAAACGAAGAGTATGAAGCGCTTTTCGTGGCTGCCAAGACCGAAGATATCACCTGTTATACCGATGCGATCGAGCGCTCCGGCAAGAAATTGCTTTCTGTGGAACTTTCAGCTTTGAACCTTTTCAACGCCGCAGTGGTTTCCCAGGTGAATGAAGCTGAGTGTACGATGATTCTGGAAATCGGCGCCAAAGGCAGCTGTCTGATGCTGGCTGACAACCGCCGTATTTTTATGCGTAATATCCCCATCGGCGGAGACACGGTCAATGCGCAGATTTCCCGCGAGTTCGGTGTTTCCGACAGTGAGGCGGAAGATTTGAAACGGCGTTACGGATTTGTGGCGCTGGGCGGTGCTTACGATGAGCCGGATTCCGCGCTGGCGGCGACGATATCCAAGATCGCCCGTAACGTGATGACCCGTCTTCATGGTGAAGTGAGCCGTTCCATCAATGTCTGGCGCGCCCAGCATAATGGCAACGCTCCGGTGCGGGTGCTGTTGGCAGGCGGCGGTTCAACGATGCAGTATACCACTGAATTTTTCAATGAAAAGCTCCGTTTGCCGGTGGAATATTTGAACACCTTCAGTCTGATCACCATCGGTGAAAGCGTTGACCGCACTGCATTGCAGTCTGCGGCATCGATGTCTCAGGCAATGATCGGTATGGCGCTGCACAGTATCGGCAGCTGTCCGGTGGATATTTCTCTGGTTCCCAGGGCGATCAAAAAACAGTATGAGCTGGATGCCCGTAAGCCCTATTTTTACGCTTCGGCGGCGGCTTTGATCAGCTGTCTGCTTATCAGTGTGGTGGGTATCAGCCGTCAGTTGGACTTTGAGCAGGAACGTGTGAAAAAGGTTGAACAGGATTTGGAACTGGCGAAAAAGGAGACCAACAGTGTTCAGGCACTTTACGGTCAGCTCAACTCTCTGAAAGACACTTATGAACACTCCACCAAATTCTGGAATGCCCGCAACAACTTTACGAAATTCCTGATGCTGCTGCAGGAACAGCTTCCTGACCGGATGTGGCTGATCGCTCTTGAACCCCATAAAGATGTGGAAGCTGTTTTGGATGAGCAGGGCATGGAGGTGACACCTTCCGGCAAAGACGGAGTGGCGGCAAAAGATCCCAACCGCAGAATGACACCGAAAGACTTCAGTACTCTTACTGAGTTGAAAAAGTTCCGTCTGGCAGGTTATATCATGCGTCTGGATTCCGATGGTGACGTGAACTTGCTCCACCAGTTCACGGAAAAGCTCAGAACTATTCCGGTGAAAGAGGTTCCGGCGGGTTCGGAAGAGACTCCGGAGAGCTACTTTGAAGATATCAAGATCGAAGAAGAGTTTCAGGACAACAAGAGCAATCTGACCTATTTTGAGGTTATCCTGACGCTCCGCGAAGCGCTGAAAAAGTAACGGGGGAAGAAGACGATGAATAATAAGTTAAAGAAAAATCTGGTGATGATCGCCGCTCTTTCCGCCGCAGGTCTGGTGGCTCTGCTGCTTTTGATCTACATGTTGATCCTGTTTTTCGACTGGAGTACCTACAGCGCCCGTACCAAAGCGGCGCGTGATGAGGTTCAGGCTCTGGTTAGAAAGACTCCGGCTCCGGGCAGGGAGAATGAGGAGCGTATCAAAAAGCATATTGAGTTTTACCAGTTGAAGAGCAAAGACATGGTTGACTCCTTCAAGTCTCCGCTGCGTCCGGCGGTGGATGCGTTTCTGGCGGAGTTGCCTGCTCCGCTGGCGAAGGCTTTGACCGATGAAGAAAAAGAGTATTACAAGAAACCCGGAACCGGCATTGAGGGTGATGAAGAGACCAAGGCGGTTCCGTTGCAGATCCGCAAATTGAGTTATGATGATTTCCGGAAGTTCTTCAATGAACGTTTTGATAACTTCTGCAATCAGCGCAACTATACGGAAGACAAGGATCGTTTCTCTTTGACGACGTTGAGTCTTTTCCGTTCCGAGTGCGTGAATCTTTTCCCTGCCGGTGGTTGGAAACGGGCGCTGGATAAGTTTGTGGAAAAGGTGAAACCTTTGACCAATGAACCGGTGAATGAAGCTGATCCCCTGCCGCTGCTGCTGGTAGGTTTCGGTATGCCGCGCCGGGTATCCGCTGACCAGACGATTCTGGCACGTCATGTGGATGATATTATTGAGCAGAAGATCATGCCGATGGCAGAAAAAGGCAATTTGGAACTTGGACCGGATGCACTGAAATTCATCGGCGGATCAACTGAGACCAAAGGTGTTGCGGCGAAAGATTATCCGATGGCATATTTCCACTGGGAGGTTTTCGGAGACATCGTTAACCGTCTGACCAAAGGGAAAGCCGCATCGCTGCAGGAGGTTATTCTCCGTACTGCCGGAGAGGAGGTTGTTGATGAGATGGGCGGATCGTCGAATTCCGGCAAGCTCAATCTTGAAAACTCCTTTGAGCAGGATGGCAGTTACCGTCTCTACCACTATACGATCGTATTTACCGGCAATATGAGTGTTATCCGTGAGGTGTTGCGCACCTTTGATAATGCCTGGAAAGAGAACCGCATGTATGTTGTCCGGGGAATATCTCTCTATGCCGGCAGCAATGGAGCCGCCAAGATCATGGAACAGCGGACTGTGGAATCGGCGAATGCGGCTTCTGCCCGGGAACCGCAGTCAACGGAGCGTACCGGTTCCCGCCGTCGCCGCCGCCGTGCGGTTCAGCAGGAGGAACAGGCCCCCGAAACGGCCGCTGAGACCAAGACCCAGATGTCTGAAAAAGAGGCTCGTGAGAGCCATTACCGTGTGATCATGAAACGCAAGCAGAAAGCTGCGGAAGAGAACGGGGAAAACAATGGTGAAGCCAATGGCGAAAACAATAATCCTGTCGATGACAAGATCAATGAGTTTCTCCATGTGCGTTCTTCTGCAGATACCGGCAGCCACAGCGACAAAGAGAAAGAGGAATTTTTTGCCGAGCTTGAGAAAAGACTTGCTCCCCATGAACGTTTCGGTTACGGCAAGGCGTTGATCGGCGGCGAAAAGGATGAAGACTGTCTGGTCTATTTGGATGTGGACTATGTGGTTTTGGAACATGGTGAGTGAAACTTTTCCGGAGGGATGAATAGTGGACTTTATTAAACGGCATTATGAAAAGGTCATTTTGTTGGGGCTTTTCGTTCTTTTTGTAGGCTTGATGTTCCTGGTGCAGTCGGTGATCAGTTCCACCGGGGAGGTTTCTGATGCGCAGTTGAAGCTGCCGAAACGTGTTCCGGACTTTTCAGAGACGACACCTACGGGTGAAAAGTTTGACACCGTGAAAATCCGTGAGGCGACCCAGCTGGTCTGGCGCGGACAGGAGTTCAAGGGTGCGGATTATGTAAAAAGTGACTTTGTCAGTGTTTTCCCGATGGCGGCGTGTCCCCATTGCCGTGAGGCAAGAGGGGCGGATTCCGAGTATACGATGCTGGTCCCGCAGAAAAGTTTCACCACCAAAGATGATAAAAAGAACCGGGTTTGTCCCCAGTGCGGCAAAGAGCTGCTTATGGCACCGGAAATTTCGTTGGAAGAGCTTGAAGAGCATAGTGAAAATGACCCTGACCGCGATAACGACGGTGTGCTGGATGAGGATGAGAGCAAGTACGGAATGAGTTCCGATGATCCGAATGACGCCCGTTATGATATGGATGGCGATGGATTTTCCAACCGTTTTGAAATCGAAAATGGATTTGCGCCCAACAGTATTGAAAGTCATCCGCCCTACTGGTGGCGTTTGCAGATCAAAGACATCAAAGAGATTGAATTGCCGGTGACTTTCAAGGCGATCGACGAGCGCAGACAGCCGAACAACAAGAAAGTGTGGTCACTGCAGTTCGACGTGCCTGACCGCTATGGACGCAAAGGGCGGTTTTCTTCCGAGTTCTTCAGCATTGGTGATACGATCACGATCGAAGGCCGCAAATACCGGATCGATGATGTAGAGCGACGTTTTGTGCCGAAAAGTGACGCCGTTGCCAAAGCCAATACCGGTGCCGAGCGCGGTATGGACGATGTTTCAAGGGTGTTTTTGACCGAGGTCGTCAATCCCGGGGTGAAACCTGACAAGTTGACGATGACGATGAATAAACCGGCATATTCCAGTGACAAACGTCCGGTGCTGGTTGACAGCGGTGACATCAGCGAGAAAAAGAGTGAAAAAGTGTTGAAGATCGGTGATACCATCCGTTTGGAGCGTTTCCAGACCCAGCAGGATGAGCAGGCAGCCGGCGGCAACCGTAAACGCCGCGGCAAGAGTTATGTTGCGACCTACCGGTTGAAATCCGTGGATACGGAAAAGAATTCGATTATTATGGAAGAGGTTCGCCGCAAAGGGCAGAAAGCAAAGTCTGAAGCGGATGATGATGTGATAGAGATTTTCAAGGCGGAACCGAAAGTTCCTTCGGACAGGACTCCGATCAAAAAAGTCGAGCAGAGCGCTCGGATCGATGGTGAGGAAAATCCTGATATGCCGATGCCGAAAGCAAAATCACGGCCAAGAAGAAGATAATTCATAATAACATATTCGGAAGGAAACCAAACGAATGAAAGAGACCAAAAAACTTATCTCAAATCCGCTTCTGATTTGTTTAGCAGCGGTACTCGGCATTTGTTCCGTTCTGCCGGCATCTGCTGGTGAGGTCGGTGCGAAAAAGTCTGAAGTCGGCAAGCAGCATGAGCGTGTCGATGATAAGATTTTCGAGAAACAGGATGCTGATGCCAACAAAAGCCGCAAATTGGCTGCAGAGGGAAAGTACGCAGAAGCGATCACGGTTCTTGAACGTGACGTTGTGGAGCAGTTGAAACTGCAGGCTGGCGATATTGACAGCTGGAAGGCGCGCAAACGTCTTGCCGAATACTCTGAGGAGTTGCGCAATCTCCAGTTGACTTACGGAAATCTTCTGTTGGATATGGCGGAAAAGTCGATGGATAACGGAGATTTCCCGGCGGCGATCATAAGTGCCGGTGAGGCCAAAAAAGTTACACCGCTGCTGCGCCGCAAAGCTGACCGGATCATCGAAGTTGCCTCCGGCAGAAAAAAGGCGACGGAGCGTGCTGAAAAAGTTTCCACCAAAAACACCGACCCCGGTCTTGAGAAGCGCGAAGTGACTTTGCGTTACGCGCTTTCTGCGGCTCGGATGTTTTTCCGCAAAGGTCTCTATGACGAAGCGCTGAAAAAGATCGAAGAGGTCTACGCTTTGAATCCTTATAATACTGAAGCGGCATATCTTGCCACTCAGATCTACAAAAAGTTCTATCAGATCGGCGATCAGCGCCGTCGGGCTGACTTGCAGGCCCAGTTCGCTTATGAGGCGTGGCAGTGGGTCGAACCGACCTTCCCCCTTCCCACCGAGGATAAAAAAGAGACCACTGGAACTCAGGTCAGAGCGGCGAGCGATTCTGCGATCAACAGCAAACTTGACTCTATTTATGTTGATGCCCAGTATCCCAATGGAATTGAGTTGGATGGTCTGCTCCGCAAACTGGATGGTGACTCTGCTGCGCTTGATCCCGATGGCAAAGGTGTCCGTATCTCTCTGCTCCGTGAAAATGAGGAAGTCAGTGAGAAAAAGAAGAATGAAAGAAATCCCAATGGTCCTGCTGATCCCAATGCTGATCCCAATGCTGATCCTGAGGGTGATTCTGAGGGTGATCCTGAGGATGATTCTGATGATGATTCAGAAGATGATTCTGACGATGAGAAAAAGCCGACTGAAAAAGCGGTTACAGTTACCATTGACCTGGAGAAAGTTCCTCTCCGTCAGGTGTTGGATTATATCAGTTATTTGACCGGTTACACCTACTTTGTCCGTCCGGATGAGGTTGTTTTTGGTGCGCCCGACCGGGATATGATCACCGAAGATTACGAGATCTATGACACAGTGAAGTTCCTGATCGTCGGTCGTAAACCGGTGGTGGCTACTCCTCCGCCTGCAGAACCTGTCGGTGGTGATGATGCCGGCGGTGCTGATGCCGGTGGCGATGATATGGGCGGCGGCGATGATGCCGGCGGCGGCGACGATATGGGCGGCGGCGATGATGCCGGAATGGAAGATCCGGGCATGGATGCTGCCGCGGCTACGGTGGATGACTCTGAATTGACTCCCGAAGCATTGCAGAAATTCTTCTCCCTCTATGGATTGGAATTCCCCAAAGGCAGTTCGATCAGCTTCTATCGCGGTTCGATCTCCATGAACAATACGAAAAAGAACCATCAGATGATGGAAGAGCTTCTGGAGCGGATCAATATTCAGAGCGATATGATCGAGGTGGAGGTCAAATCCATCGAGCTGGCGGAAAACGATATGGAAGAGCTGGGTTTCAACTGGGCGCTTGGCGGCTTCGGTGAAAACGGTTCCAGCAAAAGCTGGATGTTCGGCAAAGGTGAGAACACCTCCGGCGGCGGTACGTTGAATATGCTCAACGGTCTGCTCAGCGGCGTGGATTCCCGTTTGATCAGCAATTTGAATCTCTTCCCGGATCTTTTCGGTTCTTTCAAACCTTTCGGCAGTGATGTCAATTTCAACCTGACTTTGACCATCAATGCCCTTGACCGCAGTGACCGTACCGAGCAGATCTCTGCTCCGCGGGTGCTGGTTGCCAATGGTGCGACTGCCGTGGTGAAGATGACCAAAGCGTACTTCTTCCCGGAAGAGTGGGAAGAGTTGGAAGTTGAGACCGAGGAGATCGGTGATCAGGGTGACTTGCAGTTGAATATCACCTATCCTTCCCCGACGTTTGCGGAAACTGAGTCCAATATCGGTACTGAGTTTACCGTCACTCCGACCATTCTGGAAGGCGGAAAAACCATCCGTTTGAAACTGAATCCGAAAGTTACTGCTTATACCGGTAAAGATGAGTACGAAGTAGTGCTGGTGGTCGAAGAACTCAATGGAGATAACTGGACTTCAGAGGAGATGCGTTTCGTGGTGTGGCGTCCGGTTATCGCCACCCGTGAAATCGCGGTGACTGTGGATGTCTACAATGGCGAAACCATGGTTATCGGCGGTCTTTCAGACAGCCAGTCGCAGAAACGTCTGGATAAGATTCCGATTCTGGCGGACATCCCCTTTATCGGACGTCTCTTCCAGAACCAGTCGGAAGTTTCGGTTCGCCGCAACATGTTGATTTTTGTTACGGCACGGTTGATTGATAACAGCGGTATCCCCCGTCGGGTTGACAGCCGGGTCGGCAGGGGCGGTATCCCGATGTTGATGCGTTGATTAAGATCGGAGGAAAAATACGATGGTAAATAAAAAGATTATGCTGCTCGCCCCGGGTGTGGTTCTGGGTGCGTTGGTTATGGCCGCTGAGAATCCTGCTCCGGCCGCTCCGTCTCAGGTCAATGCTGAGACCTTTGAACATGTCGGCCGTCAGAAAGTTTATCACGACAGTTCAAGTGCGGTTGATAAAGCGAATAAGCTCCTGAGTGAAGGAAAGTACGATGAAGCGCTTGCTATTTATCGCCGGGTAAAGAAGGATTTGGAAAAATATTCCGGCGGTACGGTTTTCAAAAAGCAGATCGAATATTGCAGCAAGCGGATCGAACAGTGCTATTGGGATAAAGCCGGTGACGCAATGGATAGAGCCGATGAGTCTGCCACTTACAAAGATTTTGAAGAGGCTATCCGGCTTTGCAAAGAAGCGAAAGAGATGTGTCCCGGCAGACAGGAAGAGCTGGATAAACGCATTGCATTTTATCAGAAGCGCCGTGAGGCGGCGATCGCCCGTGATAATAACAGCATGGATAAGCTCCGTCCCGGTCAGGTGGAATCGGAGTACAACATCCAGCTTTTGATCGAACAGGGTATCGTGCTGCTGAAACGGGATGAATTGATGGCGGCGCGCCGTAAATTTGAAGAGGTGCTGCTGATCGATCCCTATAATGAAACTGCAGTTCAGAACCTTTTGGGTATCAATACCCGTCTGCGCAAAGCGGCGAAGATCCGTGCTGCCGCCTCTGCCCGTCACTCCTCTGGTGAGGTGGAGTGGGCAGGTGCATTGCCGATCACCCAGAAGATCACTGATATGGCTCCTGAGGAGGGGGTTGGTGTGATCGATAAGGAGCGCCCAAATCCGTTGAATGAGCGTTTGGAAAAGATCAAGATCAAAAATTATGACTTGACCGAAATGAATCTGGAGCAGATGGTTCAGGATTTGCGTGGTCGTATCCGGGTGCTGAAAGCTCAGGCAGATGAGGATAAAAAAAGAGATTTTGAAGTGAACTTTGTGGTTCGTATGCCGAAGGGTTTCGATGCCAGAAAGGCCCCGAAATTGAAGAGTTACAGAACCAGTTCCGCATCGGTGCTGGGGATTCTCAAAACTTTGGAAAAACGCGGCGACCTGACCTTCAAAGTTGATGAAAACGCGGTGGTGATCGCTGCCAAAGGTGAGCCTTTGGAAAGTTTGACGGTAAAGGTTTTCCCCTTCTCCCTCAATCCGGATGATACCCCGGAAAAGTTGAAAAATGCCATGCAGGCTGGCGGACAGGTGACTTTTGGTCCCGGTTCCTCTCTGGAACTGGTTCCGCTGCGCAATGAGATCGTTTCCAAGAACACCCCGAGCAATCAGAAGCTGATCGAGCGCTGGGTCGCACGCCGCGGCGATAACGGCAGCCAGATGGTTCAGGTAATGTTCAAGTTCCTTGAAGTGGCGCAGAACGACCTGGATGAACTCGGTTTCAGCTGGGGTTATGCCAGACGCGGCAACAATATGTCCTTTGAGGCTGGCAGCAACTCACTGCTCCGTCACTATGCCAATGATGATGCCAACGACCGTTTCGGCGGTTCTCCGGTTCCCAGCAATATCAACTTGAACAACGACTCTCTCAATACTATTGGTGATGCTGATTCAACCTACGGTTTTGTCTGGAATGACCGTAAAAATATTCTGGCAGCCCACGTTTACGCGTTGGATTGGGCGGATTCTTCGGATATCCTCTACTCTCCGCGGGTGACGACTCTGGGCGGCACGGTTGCCCGGGTGGATATGACTGAAAAGCACTACTATCCCGGCGAATATGAGGATATCGACAGTGAAAGCACCGAGCGTGTCCGCGTCTATGTCACCAATCCGCAGCCGACTTTGGATGATGAGCGCGATCTGGGTATCAAATTCTCCATCAAGCCGGAAATCCAGGGCGACCTGATCCGGGCGGTGGTGGACTTCGACATCAAGCAGTTCGATTCATGGCTGATCGTTGACAGCCGTAACCTTGAAGCTGAAGATGATGATGGTGAGTACCAGAAAAAAGCGGTTATCAACACCCGCCGTATTCTGACCGATGTCACGCTGAAAGACGGTGATACGGTTCTTATCGGCAGCATCTCTCAGGATTTGACCACCAAACTCCATGACAAGATTCCGATTCTCGGAGACCTGCCGCTTATCGGCAGATTGTTCCAGTCCCGTTACACTGTGAGCAAGAAAAACAACCTTCTGGTCTTCATGACCTGCAAGATCATCGGACCTGACGGTTCGGCGGCGCGGGTCGATAAAGATACCGGATTGCCGAAAAATGTCGGCGGTGAGCGCGGCTTGCCGGTCTTCCCCCGCAATCTGTAAGAGAGCTGATACCCCGGCATTTCGCCGGGGTTTTTTAGTTAAGGTCGGTTCCCGATAAGGGCGGATGTTTTTGCCCAACCCTTTTCAAAAAAAGTGTGATATTTTGTAACGTCAGATCGGTGGCATGTTTGCAATCATCTGCCCGTGTGCGGGGGAGAGAGCCTTTGATCAGTGGCGTTAAAGGTTGCGGCAAGAGGAGTTGCCGGAGCAGGAAGTTGTGGTCAAAAGCCCTTGTAAATTATGGAAGAAAAGTTTGAATTTCGACAAATTGGAGTGGTACACAGCAGACAGCAGTACCGTTTCGAGGCACCGCGGCAGGGGGTTTTTGCCTCCGGAGACGGGGAGATCGAAATTTTCAGCGAATATGCCGGGGATGCCATTGCAGATCTGGCTGGATTTGACCGGATTTGGGTGATATTCTGTTTTCATTTGAATTCCGCTCAGACGTGGAAGCCGAAGGTTCGTCCGCCATTTCCTTCCAGCGGACCGTGCCGGAGTCTTTTTGCCACCCGGTCACCTTACCGGGTCAATCCCATCGGATTGAGCTGTGTGGAACTGGCGGGGATTTCCGGCAGGAAATTGCTTGTGCGCCATATAGATATGCTTGACGGCACTCCGGTGCTGGATATAAAACCGTATATTCCGGAGGCAGATGCTTTTCCGGAGTCGGCAGTCGGCTGGCGCTGTGCCGTGCCGGAAGCAGAGGAACTGCAGTGGGATTTGGAGTTGAGTGAAAAATTTGAACGTCAGGCGGCGCTTATTTACCGCTTGAGCGGTCTGGATTTGGTGAATATGGTGAAGATCCAGCTGGGTAATGAACCTCTGGACAGCTCCCGCAAGCGGGTGAAAATGGCTGAAGACGGTTCATGGATGCTGGGCTGCCGGACATGGCGGATAAGTTTTACCGCTGAACCGGAAAAGCGGCAGGTCAGGGTGATGGAGGTATTTTCCAACTATTTGCCCGAAGAGCTGGCTGAAGGCGTTGATGACCGGTATAAGGATAAGGATGTACACCGGAAATTTCTCCGGCAAACAATACAACAATAAAGGTGTATGAAGATGAAAAAAATTGTTAAACTCGGCATGATCGGTCTCGGACCGCGGGGTGAAACGCTTTTGGCGACTCTTTTTGAGTTCTCCCGGGAAGAGGTGGTGGTCAGCGCGATTTGCGACTTGAATCAGGAACGCATTGAGCGTATTCTCAAGATCATGGAAGAGCATGATTACCCCAAACCGATGGTATTTACCGATTACCGGGAACTGGTTGCCCATGACGATGTGGATGCGGTGCTGATCCCGACTTCATGGAACAGCCATTTGAAGATCGCTGAAGAGGCTATGCTCCATGGCAAATATGCCGGAATCGAGGTGGGTGGAGCCTCTTCGCTGGATGAGTTGTGGCATCTGGTGCGGGCGGCGGAATCCACCGGTGTATCCTGTATGATGCTGGAAAACTGCTGTTACGGCAGAAAGGAACTTCTGGCGCTGAATTTGGCGCGGAAGGGACTTTTCGGTGAATTGGTTCACTGTGCCTGCGGTTATGAGCATGATATTTCGGAAATGTGCCGTCCGGAAAAGAATCACGGCGTGCGCGAATTGCACAACCGCCGCCGCAATGGTGAACTCTATCCCACTCACGGCATTGGACCGGTGGCGAAGATTTTGCGTATCAACCGGGGCAACCGGTTCATGACCTTGACCTCTACTGCCAGCAAATCCAGAGGTTTTGCCCGGGAAGCGGAGCGTTCCGGCTGCGGCAGAGTGGTTTATAATGAAGGAGACGTGGTGACTACCGTGATCCGCTGTGCCAATGGCGAAACGATCACCATGACCCACTGTATTTCTCTGCCCCGTCCCTACTCACGGGATTTCCGGGTTCAGGGAACCAAAGGAATTTTGCTGGAAGATGCCAATGCCGCTCACATTGAGGGTATCAGTGCCACCAGGGAAGAGATCGACGTGGCGGGAAATCCCTACACCGTTCACGATTGGACACCGCTGGAGGAACTTTATGAGAAGTATGACCACCCGGTGTGGCAGAAATTCCGGGAGAATATCGTCGGCGGTCACGGCGGGATCGATACGCTGGTGCTTGAGGCATTCTGCGATTGTGTGCGCAACAAAACAGCCACTCCCATCGACGTTTACGACTGTGCCGCATGGATGGCGATCACCTGCTTGAGTGAAGAATCCATTGCCATGGGCAGTATGCCGGTGGCGTTCCCTGACTTTACCGACGGCAAGTGGATCGAGGAATCCGACTGCTAAGTCGGATCGTAGCCATGTCGTTCTGTGAGCCAAGGAGTTGTGTTCTTCTCTTGTCTTCCTAAGACCGCTTGGCCTCCGACTTA
>JAZUPS010000214.1:0-2740 GCA_045605305.1 Victivallaceae bacterium | reverse complement strand
CGATGAACAATGACGAAAACATTGAAACGAAGCATTGGAATAACTTTTATATTGATATTGATTTCAGCGTTGAGCGGGGGTGGCATAATTCTGGGCATGGCAGTTTTTTCTGGAAATTACATCTCAGGGATATTTTTTCTGTTCTATATTTTACTTTTCCTTATTGCTTTGATATACAGCAGTAGTAATGTCATATTTGCCCTGCCATGCAAAAAATTTTTGCGGACGCTTTTTTTCGTATTGTGGCTGATTTCATATTCAGTTCTATCTTATTGTCTATTATGTGCATGGATATTTCTTGGATTCAGATTTTCTTATATATGTTGAAATATAAATTATTTAATAAATCATTGTCTCAATTCGGTTGCAATCTTGATGATACCCTTGAAGTGATTCTGAGTTTTTCTGAATGAAAGTGAAGCGATTTTCAGAATTCGATTTCACAGCGAAATTCTCAAGTTTTAAGCTCAAAATGCAATTCATAATGGTGGGGGAAGATAAAAAAACGTTGACCATTTTTTTAACTCTCGCCAAAAATTCTGTGAAGTTTTTTTCACAAAACCGCTTCACAAGGGCTTTTTCGCTGCTTTTTGCCACTGCCCCGACCACTACCGCAACCGCCGCGACACGCCGTGCGTAAACGCAAAAAGGCGGCAAGATTTCTCCTGCCGCCAAGGTTCGGTTGTTTACCGTTCCGGGGAACATAAATTCCCCAAGCTCGGAAATATCACCGGTTACTGCAATGCCATTGCCCGCAGTGCAACGGCATGATTGCAGGTAAGTGCATCAACTCCGGCTGCCGCCATCGCCAACCCTTTTTCATCGGTGTTGACTCCCCATGCCACGACCCGCAAACCTTTGGAACGCAGCGCGTCGGCAAACGTTTTGTCTGCCCGGAAATCGGCTTTGAAACTTATCCCGCTGAAGTTGTGCTGATTGCAGAATCCAGCAACTTCATCTGCGGATGGAAATTTACCAAAATGCTTTTCAAGGTCGATCAGCAGGACCCGGGATAAATCCGGAAAAATATCATTGGCAAGTTCGAGAGTTTCAATTTCAAATGAACTCAATCCGATACATTTACCGAGGGCAAGATGTTTATCGACCAGCCGGCGCAATTCAGTGAGTTCAAAGGGCTTGCCTTTTAGTTCTATCTGGATGAATTTGCCGGGCAGAAGCACGTCAAGCGCTTCGGAAATAAGCGGTACCGGATGAATTTCGCACAACTCTTTATAGGTGTGTGAAGCAACTTCAATATTTTTCCCTGCAACTCTTTCCAGTGACGGATCATGGACGCAGACGATCTGTTTATCCGAAGTCATGCGGATATCAAGTTCGAGCCCGTCGGAGTCACGTTCCATGGCAAGGGAAAATGCAGCAAGAGTATTTTCCGGAGCATCATCAGATTCTCCGCGGTGAGATAAAAAAAGAGTCTTATTCATATTCATGATTTCTCCAAATTAACAGTTCGCACATAGTGCATATCACGCGGATTTAATTTACTATAAAAATATGATTTTTCAAGTACGGAAACCGTAATTTGTATAATTGGTGCCATTCCATATAAAAAACTATCCATAAAGAATTTATAATTAAATTATTCGCTTTTTCCGGTTTTCCCGGACGCAAAAACAACCGCACGTCTTTTTTCCCGTTCCGCCCCAGATTCACAGGCGGGGAACGGAATGATTAAATCATAAAGGCTTGATTTATATACTGTTCAATAGAATGGCACCATTTTCATTAATAATCCAAGCCGGTCTTTATCCATTATTCCTCCTCAAAAACTCTGCCAGAGATGTTTTGACTTCTTCCGGCTTATCATCGTGTTCACAGCTGTAAAATTTTCCAGTCCGGTCAAGCAGCAAAGAGAGGGGATTGCTTTGAGTTTCAATTTCTCCTACCACCAACATTTTTTCCGATGTCAGCCGTCCCCATTGGGATATGGGGAAAATATACCAGCGATTTGAACTTGCACCATTACACGACTCATATAAATTTTGCAGTTCTGCCGGAAGCGTACAGCGATATGCTTTCCAATATTCTTCCTGAAATTGTTTCAGCATTGGCGGATGCTCTGCCGCCGCGTTACCGAATTCCGGCGGTAAAGGCTGAACGTTTTCAGCCAGCATTTTTTTCGCCGGAGTATTAAAAAGCAACGGATAAAAATGGACTTCTTCAATAAGGCAATTCGTTATATCGATCTGGTATGCGGGAGTCTCGTAGAAAACCCAGGACAGCCTGTTGCCAAGAATATCAAAGTCAATCCAGCCAAAGTTTGTTTTGATAGAGCCAAATGGGCTGTCGTCATTACGGCAATCCAGAGGCGGTGCATCATCAAGATAGGAGATCATCAATTCCATATGACCACCCCTGACAATCTTTTTGATTTTCTCAAATGCGGCAGTAAGCACATCTTTATACTCGCCGCTGTGAGCAGCAAGAGAATGCAAAAAGAAGCGGTCAACTTCTTTTTGCTTTCGCCGCTTGGGCAGGAGTAAATCAAAAAAGTTCATTATTCACCTCTCAATACCGGTTGTTTGCAAAGTTCACGCTGCTTTTTATAATCTATGTGGGCTGCGTGAAACGGCGGCATATTGCCGGTTTCAATGGTTATTTCCCCGGTAGTTGTATTTATGCGGGAAATTTTATCCGTTTCGTGTATCCGGATGGTGCTCAAATCTGCATTGGTCTCTATATAAAAACCACATATTGTTTTTGCATTACGCGGATAGTAACG
>JAZUPS010000213.1:0-4063 GCA_045605305.1 Victivallaceae bacterium | reverse complement strand
TGACATCGGAGAAAAATATGGCATTTCTTTGCCATGAAGTTCCGATACGGCAATTTTACCCTTCTGAATATCATAAAGCAGGATTTGAGCCGAAACGGGGTAGTGCTTTTCAGCGATTTGCCTCATTGCATCAGATATATTTCTCTGCCATGCGACCTGCTGAGAATCAGAAGCAAGTTTGAAACTGCGGATGAGTTTCTCTGCTTTGTCGGCTTTGGCTGCCGCAACCTTTCTTACATCTACTGAGTGGGGATTAACAAAGTTACGCTCCTCACTTACAGCCCGGATACAGATATACAAATTGTTTTTGGGATCATCCGTTTTGATTACTCCGAGAGCATTGACAACGATCCCATCCGGCGGACGGTAAAAGGATATCCATTCGATATTGCCAACGGTCTTGACCGGAGTATTGACTTTATCAGTGTAAACGACCGGCGTGGGAATTGCTTTCTTTTCTGAAACGCCGATATAGGCAAGAACATATTTGAGCATAGTTGCGGTCTGCCCCGACACCTGCTTGGGATCACGGATGCCTTTCATCTGATTCAATCCAAGGACAATACCGGGCTGTTCATAGGAAAAAATTCCCGGTCTTGTGTGCAGCTGAAATTTTTCTTTACTCAACGGATCTGCATAAGATGATGAACCAAGCAGTTTCATCCACTGATCGGAGACAGGGAACATATAGGCAACCGGCATAAAAACTTCACCATTCCAATCTTCGCAGGGATTTTGTTTTGCACGATTGCGTTTTACCAGGTCAAAAATAGAACTCTGGGAGGCTGCAATCAGCTCTCCTTTGGAGCTGACGATAATGCCATAGGCATATCTCGGATCGCTCTTTGATGCAATATCAAAAATCAATTTTTCCAGTTGAGTCTGCAACGATGTATCCAAAGTAAGATAAACCGGATGAGTGATGTTTTTACGGAAAATAATTTCTTCAATTCCTGTGCGTCCTCCGGCAGAATCTCTTCCTGTTCTTTCGCCGAAATGCTGGATATGCCCGATCAATGATGCTGCAAAACGGCCGCCTTTTGTATAAATACGCAAGTTTTCTTTATGTGTACGGAACAATTTGTTTTTGACCAGAAGTTCACCGTTGCGGTCAAAAATTTCCGGCAGATTGACTTGAGGATGGATGACACTGCTTCCGGCAAATTTTTCAGCCAGAGCAAAATACTTCTTTGCTTCTTCTGTCTTGCCGCGGTTCTGATAAAAGACGGCAAGATTGTATGTGCCGACAGCATGACGGCGTTTGACCAGTTCTTTGAAAATTTCTTCAGCCTCATCATCACGACGGAAAACCTGATGCATTTCGCCGTCAGCATATTTTACTCCCAGATTGTTCCAGCAATCAAGGTTATTTTGAAGAATTCCGGCAACCAATGCCGCATCCGCAGTGTCCGGTGGATTAGGAAATGTTTCCACTTCAAGAGACTTTCCGTCTTTATGAAGGAAAAACTGATAATCACGCAGCATCCAGCGACCGCTGGTGTCGGTATGAATGCGGAAGTAAAGATGATTTTCCAAATCCCAAACAGCATCACCATCGTAAAAATCTTCCGGCATATCTGAATCCATAAAAGGCTTAATCAATCTTTTTGTTTCTTCTTGGGAACAGAGTTTGAATCCAGCTTTATTCAGACTTTTTACCAATGCATCCTCACGGGTCGCATTGATCGCCCGGATAGTGGGATTAGGATAGAGCAGATTTTCCCAAATCGGCTGTTGTTTGAACTCCTCGGTTATCCAACGCATGTCTTCGTCGCGGTCAGCCATCAGATTTTCTGCGATCAGTTTTTCTGTTGCCTGCGAGTTGTAATTCCAGTTCGGCAGGCAGATTTCTTTCGGAATCGGAAGTTTGATCATCTTACTGATTTGAGAAACTCCTGCTCTCCCGGCAATTTGGTCGAGCACTTCCGGACCGGTTGTTCCGGTTATCCGGCGGACCTTTTCGTGATGAGAATCGATAGCCTGCTTGAGGGAATCAGGATTTTCCTGCTGATCGCGTTGCTGGCGCATTGCAGTTATTTTTTTGAGAACTTGCGGATTTGTCAGCATGTTTACGGCACGCTTATATCCTTTGTCTGCGGCAAGTTTCATCCAGTGTTTGAAACCGACAAGATTTCCGGAAAAGGCTTCAATCATACCGATTTTAAATTCAGTATCAGCATCTGCTTTTATTTTTTCCGCTGCCATGAGACAAAGTTTTGACCAAAGCACATAGGAACGGCTCTCTTCATTTTTGGCAAAGTAACAGTCCGCCAGATAGATCCACGCAGGACGGTAATTCTGCTTGGCAGCCAGCTCGAGGTACTGATATGCTTTTTTATCGTCTTTGAGTTTTTCTTTGCAATGCACGCCATACAGGAACTGTGCTTCGGCGAAACCGGCAAACTCTTTATCCGAAGGAGCCGTCATTTCTTTGTCCGGAACAGCTTTATTTTCCCCCGGCAGTTCATTGGCACAAACAGTACCAGCCAACAGTAATACACGCAAGATTGCGTTGAACTTGAATTTTCCTCTATTCATTTTTTACATCTCCTTCGTTGATATTATTTTCAGTTTCTTTTTCTATCCATTTGAATTTTTCAGCTTCCTTAAAGAAATTTTCGGCGGCAAAGGCAAGGTTGTGATAAACTTGGATTGAAAGAAACATATTGCTCACCCGTTCCGGCAAAGGCAGAGTGTAATCCAAATGCAAACCGCCGTTGTCTTTATTATAAACAGCTGTACCGTAACAACATTTTTTGTTCCATTCATTGCAGAAACGCAAAAGTTCTGATTCATCATCTTCGTTGACCTCCTGCAAGACCCGTTCACCCCGGAAGAGTATGCGGTCATTCTCATCATCTACGCTCCAGCTTATCTGAACGGTATAGAATTTCTCTTCTGAATCTTCGTTCATCGGAAAGATTGCGGCAATAAAACTTTCTCCATCCCGATACAGAAATGGCTCCTCATACCCCAGCGAGCGCAACTCTTTTTCGAGCCGTTTCAAATCGAAAAATTTTTTATACAAGTATTCAAATTGAGGTTGCACATATAAAAGATCGTTCCAATCATTGTAATTGAGTTTATCCCAGTCGCATTTATCGGCAAATTGCGGTTGATATATCAGCAAATTTCGCCAACATTCACTGTCAAATATTGAAAAATCACATGTGGCAGCAAATTGCGGCTGCTCAGTAAGAAGGTCGCTCCAATCCCAGCCGTTAAAAATTGTAAAATCACAGATATCAGCAAATTGCGGTTGCTTTTGCAAAAAACAACTCCAGTCATAACTGGAAAACTTCGCAAAATCACACATCTCAACAAACTCAGGTCGTTCAGCCACAAGACATTGCCAGTCATACCCAGTGAACTTTGAAAAATCACATATTGTGGCAAATTGCGGTTGTCCACGCAATAGCCAACTCCAATTTTCGCCATCGAAAGTATGCCATGGACATTTTTCAGCGAACTCCGGTCTGATTTTCAATAATTCGCTCCAATCAGTGCTTTCAAAAATTGAAAAATCACATATTGTGGCAAATTGCGGTTGCTGCTGCAAGAGGTAATTCCAATCATTGCCATCCAGCTTATCCCAAGCGCATTTGTCTGCATACTGAGGATATTTTCTTAAAAGATTGCTCCAAGCACTTCCATCCAGCTTATTCCAACCATATACTTCTGCAAACTGCGGCTGAAACTCAAAAAGTTCGAACCAGTCATCAATATCCAATTTTTCCCAATCGCATTTGTCTGCAAACTCCGGGTGTTCACAAAGCAGTTGTACCCATTGTTCTCCGTTCAGATTTTCAAAATCATATTTTTCCATTTTTCTTCCCCGGACATTGTTTCTGTTTATTTGTTTATATATGGGAGCTTTTAATTATAAAAATGACAACTTTTTCAAAAAACTCCACGATAAATCATATAACCTATAATAGAACACGGCATCAGCAGTATCCAGGCAATGACATTGGCAAGATCCCATTTCCATTTTGATTCGGGATTTTTCTTTCTTAAAGAGTAATAAACTCCGTTCCAGGAGCAAAATAAAGTCCACCAGATT
>JAZUPS010000212.1:0-3004 GCA_045605305.1 Victivallaceae bacterium | reverse complement strand
CAGAACTTCCTGTTAAAGAAAATGGGTGTTTCCTGGGATGATGTCGTTCAGGAACGGGCAACGATGGATATGATTTCTCCGGAAGCTGTTGAATATTTTCAGAGAAAATCTATTGCCAATGAGCGAATGTCCCCCGAAAGTTACACCACAGACATCCGCAGTGTTTTAGAAAACCTGCGTTTGATTGACGATAGCGGTCATCTGAAAAATGCGGCATTGCTGCTGTTTGGCAAAGATCCGGCAAGATATTTTCCTCTTTGCGATTTCCGCATCGGGCGTTTTATCGTTGATGAAGCATACTTACTGTTTCAGGATGTTATCGGGGGAGATATCATCCGTATGGCTGACCGAGTTGTGGAAATATTGAAATCCAAATATCTTGTCTCCCCAATCCACTATGAAGGTTTGCAGCGGATCGAACCCTTGGAAATTCCGGAAGACGCTCTGCGAGAAGCAATTTTTAATGCAATTATTCACAAAGACTATACGGGAGTCCATATTCAAATGCGCGTTTATAATGACCGAATTGAATTATGGAATCAAGGTAGATTGCCGGAGGAATTGACTCCAGAAAAGCTACTGGAACGACATTCGTCTTATCCCCGGAATAAAAATATTGCAGAAGTATTTTACCGTGCCGGATTCATTGAAAGTTGGGGACGGGGAATAAGAAAAATCATAGATGGTATAAAAAAAGCCGGGCTTGCAGAACCTAAAATAGAAGATGCCGAAGGAGGGGTGCGTGTAACGATATTCCGTAAAAGTCATAACACAAGCCCTGCAATCACCTTACTTCATCCAGAAGGTAATGTGAAAAGTAGGGTAAAAAGTAAGGTGAAGATTTTGGATGCAATTCGTAAAAATTCCCATATTTCAGTTCCCGAAATCGCATCTATCATAGGATTGTCTGTTGGTGGCGTTGAAAAAAATATACGGCAACTAAAAAAAGACGGTGTTTTGACTCATACAGGACCGGCTCGGGGGGGGTATTGGGAAATTATTTCATCTATGGATGATGAAAAATGAGTAAACAAAACAAGGCTCAAAAACGGAAAGCAAAAGTCAAGGCGAAAAAGCAACAGGCGATCCATAATCAGCAGTCGCTGACGGAACGTTTATCTGCTGCATTGGAGAAGCTTTGCGAACCTGTCTTACCGGAATATATTGACGATTCCAACGGACCGGATCTTACCGGACGGAATATTGTCTGGCAAATGGGAATGATTGCCTGGAATATTCATGTCACCGGACGGAAGGAACTTGCCGACTGTGCCTTTGCCGGAAGTAAACTTGATGCAGAACAACAGAAAATGGTACAGGATGAAATTGCCGGTCTTGTACAGCGAAAAATAGAACTCTATCCCCGGCAAAGAACTGCGATCCGTGATGTTGCCGCAACGCTTATAAACGGCTCTCCACGGGCGAAAGCCCGACCGGGCGACACTTTTCCGGAACTGCCGAAAAAGCCCGTCAGCGAGCCGGGAAAGCCCATTACTGCCGAAGACATCGCCGCCTTGCGTAAAGAGATGAAACTCACACAGTTGAAGTTCGCAGAACTCTTCGGAGTTACCGCAAGAAAGGTCTCTGAATGGGAACATGGTAAATCAATACCAAATGAAGAAATTCTGGCACAGATGAGAAAATTAAAAAAACTAAAGAGCAGTTACATTGCATAAAAGTCAATTATTGCAGAAGCATTTTTTACTAATTATCAATGATTGAAAAATCCGCAGTCAAGCAATTCTGCATTTTCTGGGATTTGTCCCATCAGCCATCCCTTGCGGCATTGTGGTTGCAACCCTGAAATCCGAATGGCAACATCTGCCAGGAATTGGCGTTTCGGCAGAATGGCTTGAATGTTTTCAATCTTCTGCATTATCCGGGTAAGCGAATCAGCACTGCAGAAAACGATAATTGTTGCACCAACATTCCCTGCATAACGGGCTGAATACAATGTCCAGAGATAACTCCAATCTGTGGAACATTCCTTTTGCAAATCTGCAAAACGCTTGACAAATGTTTCTGTTACATCTGCACATCTTTCTTTGATAAGATTACGAAATTCAAGATAAATCGTAAATGCTCCTCCCGGTTGTTCTGCATCAACATATTTATGGATGTTCGAGTCCACAAACTGTTCCAGTGCAGAATGAAGATTAGAACTTGAGTTATTTGTAACAACTTCAGTATAAAAATATTTTGTCATAATAATTTCTCCATAACGGCAGTTGTTTACTGCCAATGTTATCTGTTATCCGCCTCCGCAACAAATGAACTTAAGTATGGCAATGCAACTGCAAAATAACAAAATGTACATTTTACACCGTTTGTTTTCAAATCGCACATCAGAATTTGAATATACAAAAGATGAATTTTTAGATTTTTTCGAGATAATGGTTAAAAACACTGGCAACAGAATATTTTATTTCCAAAGGATGACCGAAAAATTTTTGATAATAGATTACGCTCAACAACCAGTTAAAATCAGAAATATTATTATTTTTCACTTGTAAATACGATTAGCGGTGATATATTAGGGATACTGCGGTAGTGTGGGGTAGTGTCTACATTTTTCCGCAGGGCTAATTGACAACCGTTATATTTCAGCAAATGTCCCGAAAACCGACCAAGTAAAAAGTTCGTTTGCCATGGAATAAGCATGAAATGTGACCGGTAGGATTGTGTCTACACATCTTGCCGGGCGCTTCTTTGTGTATTCATGGCAGGTTCTTGGTCGGACCTTCGGGACGCGCTTGGGAGCGTTCGGTTTTATTTGAATGTTACCAAGCAGGCTGGATTTCGCAGCAGAAAGTTGTGGAATCGGCAGGCTCGCTAAATTTTAGGGGATTCCGACTATGAGAATGACAACTGCAACGACAGCATTTAAGATGCCATTTTACGGCATCTGTCTTCCGCTGTCCGCATGTCAGGAATCCTCTACAGTTTTTCGGAACACTGAAAAACTGTCTTGCGCGAACGAAGTGAGAGCAAGCATTTATTAAAT
>JAZUPS010000211.1:0-9874 GCA_045605305.1 Victivallaceae bacterium | reverse complement strand
CCTGAAGTATGGGGCGCATCAAAAATCCAGAATGATGACCGTTATCGGGGAATGGGCAGCCAGAGTGCCGTTGAGAAAAATGTCAACGACTGGTGCGATGTGCTTGAGAAATTCCCTTTGCAGGGACATATCGGCACGATCTGGGGACGCAATCACGGTTTGAGTCAGTTGGCAGCGACTTTGCCGCAGAGTTTCTATATGCTCGCTTATCTGGCTTATTCGCTTGACCATGGAAAAATAACCGACCGCAAAGCGTTCCGGAAAAACTTTGTCAAAGAATATTTCGGTCTGGATTCTGCGGAGTTTATCGACACCCTTGGAACTCTTCCTGCTTACGCAGAAAAACTTTTGAGTTATGCTTCTGAAAAAGTTTCACGCAATCAGGAAATAATGGAAATTTATACTCTTTTCAACAAACTTGATTCATTGTGGGAGTATTGCGATGCCTGTTTCGGGGCAAATTGTGCCCTTTACCCCAAGTATGTCACCAATACCGCCACTGATGATCTGACCAGAAATTTCCTTGACGGAGTTCGGATAACGCAGGAGCGTGCCGCTGAACTGAAAACGGAATTTCTGCAGAAACTGGGTAAATTTTTTACTCCTGCGGTACTTGATGAGTATATTTCTTCACGCTTTGACGGTATGCTGGAAATAAATGCCTTTTGGGGAAAAATCATCACCAGTGCGTACAATAACAAAAATCTTTGACCCTGTCGGAAATTTTTGGGTTGTTGAGGTAATTTCAAAAGTCATTCAAAAAAATATTGAAAAATCAGTGTGAAATAAGAGTGAAACTGGTGATTGATCCGCCGTCGCCCCTTCGGGCTATGGCGGGACAAGGCGCGGCTGCAGATTGAAAAGAAAGCCGCCATGTTTCCGGAACATGGCGGCTTTGCTGAACGGATGCACAATATGCGTATTCAAAAACGCAAAGATGAATAATTGTCAATCATTACTTATGACCGCTTTTGTCTGATCACTTACCGGATGCCGGAACCGGAGTCACCCGTATATAGTCAAGGGTGAATTTCCCCTCTTTCAAGCCACCGGAAGGATGAGCATAGATGGCAAAATAGGTCAGCTTCACCGGTTTGAATGCCGGCAGTTTGCGTTCAAAACGACGCTTGGCGGCATAGCCGTCACGGGTAACGTCGATCGCTTTGACACAGAAGTTGTCAAATTGTTCACCGCGGCAGAAGTAGATCCAGTCGGCACGTTCCTTTCCGGTATCATCCTTGTAACTGTAAACCGCCTGCAACGCCAGCTTCGGCGAGGGATTCTTGAACCGGATCTCAATATACGGACTATTGGTCATATCCGCACCCTTGAGGCCGGAAGTGAAAAGATTGCCGTAACTGCGGGGCTGGAAGGAGAAAAGAACCTTCGCTTCACCGTTTGCTCTCTCGATCTTGCCACCGCTTTTGACATTCTTTTCTTTACCTTTCTGATCTCTTACCTGCAAGGAGGGATAGAGTTTCAAACTCCCGTCAAATCCGTCGGCTGCCGGGTCGCTCTGACCTATCAGCCGGATCGCCGGAAGATCCTGCACGTTGTGGAAGTTCCCGTAAACCGGGATCCAGCAGCTGCTGCCGTGCATCTGGGGAACTCCGCTGCGTTTGTTGCGGCAGATATTCATCCGCAGAATGGAGTTGATCACAGTGTGGTCGATCCCGATCTCTTTAAGGTCGATCGCCATTTCTATATTGTAGAAATCTTTGCCCCGGAAAACTTTGATTTCCGCATTGGTGTTGTAGTTGCGGTTCATCCTGCCATTCAAAGTATCATAATCCAGAATAACGCCATTCTGATTGATGGTGATATTGCGGAAGGCTTTGGGACGTTTCATCTCATCTGTGCGGAAGAAGAACTCCATACTGTCATCAGTATAAACGTTGCTGTCCCTTTCAGTGCAGAGTGAACGCACTGAAGAACCGTGGGGATCTTCGGCACGCAGACCGATATAAAGTTTGCCGTCGTTGCGGTAACCCATCTTGAAAGTCGTACCGAAAGGCGGCGGCATCGGTGCATTGGCAAGACGGAACTTGTATTCCGGCAGACCTTTCCAGAAAGCATCATTCAGCTCTCCGTCGATGACCGGAGCTTTGATTTTGCTCATCAGCAGCACGGTATCGTTGGAAAGTTTCGCCTCTTTCTGATAAGCTCTGGCAACTTTATTGAAGTCGTTGAAGTAAGATTTTCTCAGCCATGCGATACGTTCAGCGTAGATCGAACCTGCCGGGGCAAGTTTTTCCGCCTCTTTCAGAGAATTTTCCAGAATATCCATCACTTCGGCAGAGTAAATATCCTCATAAAGTTCCTTGCCGGAAAATTTTGCAAAACTTGCATTGACATTGCCGGTGGTGTTTTTCACATTTTCCCACTGGTAAATAGCAGTATCAAAATATTTTTTCATCGGCTTGGCTGCCGGTCCGTAGAAGAGTTTGTAGTAACGTTCCAGTTCCGCTTTCACATCGTAAGGCGCTCCCCACATGGACTTCATCGAAGCGATAAAGGTCAGATGGTTCTGACCGAGGTCAACGGTAGTTTTTTCACCTTTATGAACCGGATTGACCTTCATCTCTCTGCCGGCAAGTCTTCCGGCAAGGGCGGTATCATTCAGCTCGATGAAACAGCCTTTGATCTTGGGATAGCGGCGGAACCACTCATTGGCGATATTGGGCATGTAATAAGGATAAGTGTCGCGGTAGGGCATAAGATACTGCCAGACGGTGATTTCGCTTGCCTTTTCGCTCCACATTTTCAGGGTCTTTTCAAAGGCATCCTGATAGCGTTTGCTGCCGAAAAAGAACATATAGGGGTCAACGCAGATGGAAATGACCACATTATCCGGCAATTTGAAATCCGGCGGCCAGTAGTAGTGTTCATACGCCAGACAGATAACTTTTTTATCCGGATATTTCTCTTTCACATAGTTTGCCACTTTTGCCACGAAGCTGTAAACCAGATTGCTCTGCCATGCCCGCGGTTTCTTGGAAAGCATCGCCTTGCAGTTTTCGCAGTAGCAGGGGGAAAGGTTGAAACAGTCGTTGGGAGAGACGTGGATAAAGTCTTCCGAAGGATGATAACTTACCCACTCTTTTCTGATCACCGGATCTTTGGCAAACCAGCGGTCGATCCACTCGCAGTAAATTTTGAAAAATTCCGGATTGGTAAAGCAGTATTGGGGATATTTTGCCCAGCGGCGCTTAGAGGGGTTGGTATTGGGATGCAATGCCCCGAACTCCCGGGTCCCGTCGGCACGCAGGGCGAAAATTTCCGGCTTGGTATCCCGGTAGAGGAAGTAAAAGTCCATCATGGAGTGGTTGGAACTACCTTCTTTGATACCGAATGCCCGCATGCGGCGGTTGAAAACCAGAGAATCTTCGGGTTCAAACTCGTTCCATTTCCACGGCCAGTAACCGCGGGAGTAGTAAGCCGGAGTCTGGTCGATGGGCAGACCGGAAGTTTCAACTTTATTCAGCTTTTCAAAACATTCACCGAATTTCCCCGGAGCATACCAGCGGACACCGAGAAAACGCTCGATAAATTCATAAGTTCCAAAAAGCAGACCGAAATCACTGTTGTTCCGGGAAACCGGATTACGATTGCAGTTGGCTCCCATGATCGAAATGCCGCCGCCGGATAATTCAGCAATGCGGAAACGCTCTTTGCCGGAGTAATTTGCCGGATCAAAATCTGCTGTTTTGGGCAATTCTGCGTGTTCACCAAGATATATCGCTTTGCGTCCGGAAACTTTGGCATTGACGATCTTCGCCTCCACTCCGGCAACTTTTTTCAGGTAGGATGCCAGCTCCTTTGCGGCATAAACAGTCGTTGCCGGAGCATTGGCTTTGATCACAATATCGTAATCGCTTTTGCCGTTTTCGGCGATCACTGCCGCCATGAGCATTCCCGGCAACAAGAGGAATACCCAGAGGATGTGTTTGATAAAAATGTTATTCATACCTTCATTCCTCATTTATTTGCCACTTCGGCGGCAGCAGGCGCAGCTCCCGGAATCCGGAAATAATCAATTTCAATAGAATGTTCTTCATCATCAAAGCGGACATTGGAATAGATCTGGAATGTCACCAGTTTCACCGGCTTGGGCATCGGTTTGCCCTGAGCAAGCCGTTTTTTTCCGTTGAAGCCGCTCTTATCCATTTCCACGGTCAGGGTTTTCCAATCTTCGCTGACGCGGCTGGGGACATTGATCCAGTCGCCGTGAAGTTTGCCTTTTTCATCGGCGTAAGTCCAGGTCAGGGTGTTGCCGATACCGGTCTTCGGCACCCGGTAACGCATTTCCAGAATATTTGACCCCTTGAGGTCAAGACGTTTTGCCAGACCGAAGGTGAATGAGCCGTAATCCTTTTGGTGATTGGAACTGTTCAGCTTGTAGTGAAGGATCAGCGTACCGTCTTTATACTCCCGGCGGCATCCGGTATTGACCTGCCTGGAAATTTTTCCTTTGGCATCGTGGGTCTGAACCTTCTGCACCACATAACGGCGGCTGTTATTGAAATCCTCTTTGAAAACATCAGGAATTTCCGGAACGGCAGGTTTTTCTGCTTCAACTGCCGGTGCTGCCGGTTTCTCTGCTTCAGCAGCCGGAGCGGCGTCAGCGGCGAAAAGTGAGGGGATGAGCAATGACGCTGCCAGAGAGAAAAATACTTTTTTATACATGAGTTAAAATCCTTTATGTTATGAGTTACTTTATATTTGCGGTGCCGATCATTTCGATCTGATTGAAGTAAGGTTTGGAGGAAAACATCGCCTTCAGAGCTGATTCAGTCATAGTTTCCACATGACCGTCAACAAAAATGAAGTTGCTTTTCTGACCGTGGCGGGCTCTGCTGACATAATCGCCGGTATTTTCCACATAGCTGTTGCCGTAATTTTCAATATTGGCACGGTCAGTTTTGCTGAAACTGTAGGAAGGGGAGGAATATACGGAATCAACTACCCAAGCCTTTTTTGACGGACGCTTGTAATGCTGGAACTTCCAGCCATTTGCCCAGGTGGAGTTGCCGGTGGTGTAATTCAGACCGCCGACACAGTATTTCATCATGCCGTAACTTGTCCAGCGGTAGTTCCAACTGCCGTCAATATTGCCGGATGCCGGACAGTGGAGGATGCCGAACCGGGCACTTTCAGGTATATTGGCAGATTGATTGCTGGATACACTCGGATTGGGATCATTGATACCGAAATAAGAACGGGCATAATATACCCAGGACTTATTTTCCGTCCCTCCCATGTTGCGCCATCTGCCATCGAAGGGAAGCATAAAATCTTCATATTCCATGCCGTATTGATGAAGACCGGAACCGATCTGCTTCTGGTTGTTCATACAGGACGCCAATACCCCCTGCTTGCGCGCATGATTCAGCGCCGGAAGCAATATCGCCGCTAAAATAGCAATTATCGCGATAACAACAAGCAATTCAATCAAAGTAAAAGTGTTTCTGACTGATACTCTTGAACTGCCCTCCTTTGACTCACTGGAAACTTTTTTCATGATAGCAACTCCTTGATTTAGGGTTTATTTTTCCAGATAAACATCCAATACTTTTTCGTAAGCATCAGCAACTTTGCCGGTATCAGCTTCACTCAGCATGAGATATTGCAGATTCAACATGGTAAGATCATTGGCAATGATGTTTTCGGCGGTCTGACAGCCGTCAGTGCGGTACATATTTTCCGGTACAGTCCAGAGGTTCTGGCGGTACATCGGCGCTCCCCAGCCCTCGTAGGCAATGACTCCTTCAGCCTGAATGGCTTTGAGAATATCGGCGCGGCTGTAACCCTCTTTGATGCGGTTGTGGTCGATCATCACACAGTAGGTGTAATAACTCTGCAAAGTGGCTTTTCTGCCGGGAGCTTGAACTTTCACTCCGGGAATGGCATTGAGCCTTTTGCGCAGGATCTCGGCATTTTTTGCCCGGTTTTCCGTATCTTCGCGCAGATGAGCCAGCTGGGAAAGCAATATTTCTGCCTGAAAATCCGTTACCCGGTAGTTGTGGCAGAGCAGACCGACCGGCGGCGGAGTGCTTTTCTGCCCCTGTTTGGCGCCGAATTGATAACCGATATGGGAAAGTCTGCCCAGCGTATCGGCAATATCTTCATCACTGGTGATACAGCAGCCGCCTTCACCGGAGGACATCAATTTGCTCTGCTGGAAGCTGAATGAGCCGACATCTCCCAGAGTTCCGACATGTTTGCCATCCCATTCACCGCCGTGGGCGTGAGCGCAGTCTTCGATAACTTTGAGGTTGTATTTTCCGGCAATGGCATTGATCTTTTCCATATCGGCTATCGAACCGAAAATGTGAACCGGAATGACCGCTTTGGTTTTCGGAGTGATCGCCGCTTCAAATTTTGCCGGGTCCATACAGAGGGTATCCGGCTCAATATCCACGATCACCGGAGTTGCTCCCCGGTAGACCACCGCTTCGCCGGTGGCAAGCCAGGTGAGAGCCGGGACGATCACCTCGTCGCCTTCACCGATACCGTATGCCTTGAGCGCCATTTCCAGAGTGACGGTGCCGTTGACCATCATTATGCAGCTGCCGGCGCCGGTATATTCAGCAAATGCCCGGTTGAATTCCACTTCCCGCGGAGCATAAAATGACCATTGGTGACTCAAATAGATCTCTTTGAGTTTTTCCGCTGTTTCCGGATAAACCGGAGGCCATGCGGGAAGTTTAAGCTTGGTTGCAAAAACTTTGCTCCCGCCGTTGATTGCCAGTTTGTTCATTTTTTTCTCCTTTTTTTAACTTCAGAAAGTTGAAATAATTTGTGAAATCTGTTATAGTATACCATAAAGCAGAGCTTTTGCCAAGACACCGATATTGCTAAAATAGCATCAATATTGCGATAAGGTAAGGAAATTTATGGATTGGATCGATGAAAAATTATGTGCCGGGGTGAAAAGGATAATTTCCCCCTTCTCTCCTCCGGATAAAATCAAGGAAATAAGCAGCATCCGCAACAGCGGTCACCCGCATGAAGAGATGATGCTGGTCATTGACGGTGAATCAGATTACTTTTTCAACGGTTCGGTTTATCACCTTACTCCCGGCTGTGCGCTTCTGGTGGATAGCTGGGTTCCCCACGGCTTCGGTTACACCACCATCGATCACGATCTTCTGCACTGCTGGTGTTACCATATAAACGGCAAATGGAGCGCTTCGCTCATGGAGGTCGGCGACCGGGGAGCTATTTGTGCCAAAGAAATTTTTCTCAATCTGCCCCAGGAGTTATCCATGGTCATCATGAACCGCTGGCGTAAACTTTTTGCCCGGAAAAGTGCCGATGAAGAGACCGTCAGACGTTACATGCAGCTGCCCATGAATCTGCTTTTCAATGAAATTTCCCTTATCCGCAACGAAAAAAACACTCCCGATCCGCCGGCAAGCGAATTGATCAAATCCATCATCTGCAACTGCAACGGCAGAAATTGTTCACTGGAAAAACTCTCCGCTATGGTCGGCTTGAGCCGCTGTCACATCGCTCATGTTTTTCACCGGGAAACCGGAGTTACCATCGGTGAATTTATCAATTCCGTGCGGAAAAAATATATCGAAGATGCCAAAAAACAGGGTATGCGGCTCAAAGAGATCGCCGCTGAACTCGGTTTTTCCTCCTCCGGAGCTTTGGGCAACTGGATGCGGAAACAAAATGCCGTTGAAAAGGGGCAAAAGTGATCCCGTTGCGGCAGTTGCAGACCAACTGCACTTCAGTTGAATTTTCTTGCCCGGTACTGCAGCGGCGAACAGTGGTAATGTTTCCGGAACTGCCGGGAAAAGTAGTTGGAGTCTGAAAAACCGCAAACTCCGGCGATTTCGGAAATCGGTTCCCTGCCTGAAAGCAGCTTTTCCGCCGCCTTGCTCAACCGCACATGAAGCAGATATTCGATTGGTGAACAGCCGGTTATCTCTTTGAAAGCCGGGATCAGTGAACTTGGCGACATGGAAGAGATTTTACACAACCGGGCAATGCTCCAATCCTCACTGAAATTATTTTCCAGCAAAGTGACCAATTCCGCCAGAACGCAGAGGGAGGAGGATTTCTCCCCGGGAGTTTCAAAGTATTTCCGGGAGATCAGGACAAAAATTTCCAACGCCCTTGCCAGCAGGATCAGATCAAATCCCGGCCGCCGCAGTTTCAACTCCGTTTCCAGCTGCCGGAAACGGGAAATGAGAGCGACCAGATCCTCCCCCTCAAGGTGGAGACGGTGACGGAATTTATGACGGTGACGGTAGGTCGGTTCAACAAGGAAAAATCCGTTGAATCCCGGCAGATTCCGCAGGGAGCGCAAATGTTCCTGAAAATAGAAATCATCGAACATCAGATTGAACATCCCCAAATTGTTCCGCTCAATAAAATAATGTTCTGTATTCCCCTGCAAGAGAAAGACATCCCCGGCTGAAACATCATAAATATTGCCGTCTATCCAATGTTTTCCGCTGCCTTGAGAAATGATGATCAATTCGGCAAAATCATGGGTATGACGTATATCCGTCAAATCCCCATCATGCTGCATCGAAGCATCGCCCTGGATCGAACACAGGGCGACCGGACAACTGTCGGGGAAGAAGAAATCCCCCCGGTTGGCAACTACTGTCTGCATTTTTCCTTTCCGCAATAATCCTGAAATCCCCCGGTTCAGCCGAGTTTTTTGAGGTACTGCAAACTTTTTTCCGCACTGACAAAGGGATCTTCACTTGCATCCTGTTCATAGATCAGCCATTGGGCATCAACTGCTTGGGCAGCGGCGAAGGCGGAAGGAAGATCGATGATACCGCTTCCAAGTTCCGTGGTCTGATCGATGTCGTCGATCACTTTGATGTCCTTTGCATGTACCTGACGGATCCTGCCGGCATGGCGGCGGATAAATCCGGCGGGATCCATTTTGCCCCGGGTGAGCCAGCAGACATCCGGTTCAAAGAAGAACGTTTCCGGATCGTTCAGGTCAGAGATAAGTGAAAGTGCGGGAACCCCGTTGACTTTTTCAAATTCCAGCCAGTGATTGTGATAGGCGGCGACGGTGCCGTTGGCGGCGGCATTTTCACAAATGATCTTAATGTAAGCGGCAATATTCTCCCATTCGGCGGTAAAATCGCAAAATTCACTGAAAGATACTGAGGGCGAAGACAATACCTTATTGTAAGTATAAGCGATATTATCCTTATCCAGCAGGGCATCTTTGAAAAACATGGTTCCGGCGCACTCAAGTTTCAGTTCCTTGAGCAGTGCTGCCAGCTCTTCTGGTTCGATGCCGCCGAAATTGATGGCAAATTCCACCCCGTCAAAACCCAGTTTGGCGATCTCTTTCAAAGCTCCTTTGAAGTCATTTGACAAAGCATCACGGAAATTATACAGCTGGACTCCGAATTTCATTTTTCACCTTCCTGTTATTGTTTGATATTTGGGATGTTATACATTTTTGTTTTCAGGTTGTTGCAAAAGTTCTTCAGAACTTTTGAAATGACCTCTTTTTATAATACGCCCTCTCACGAGGGTTTGATGTCGCGGCGGCAAACGTGCCGCTCCGGGAAAACGCTCCCTTCGTTCACGCTGGGGAGCGGGATGCCCGTGGAAAAAAGCTTTGCAAAACTCAGTGGAGCAACATCCGCTGGGTTTTTCTTTGCCTTTTTTGCCGCCGTTTGCCGCCGCCGCCAGCACAACGCCCGCAAGCCACAGCGGGCATACCGATACCATGCCGCCATGCAAGCCGTGGGGTGGAATTTGCCTTGCGGGATTTGCAAAGGTTCAGTTTGCCGGAGAGGGGGTGTTCCCCCTCTCCACTCATACTGCGCCCTTGCGGGCTTGTATGACCACTCCTCCTTCACCCTTCCCGTGAGTTGAA
>JAZUPS010000210.1:0-7000 GCA_045605305.1 Victivallaceae bacterium | reverse complement strand
ACCAATTTGACGATACCTGCACCGGCTTTTTTGCAGCTTTCTTTGACAGCGCCTTTTTCAACGCTGGTGATACAGGAAGGAACTGCGATCGCCACCCGGGGAGGGAGCAGACGCCGGTACCAGGGGATCTGCTGAAGGGCTTTTTTGATGAATTCACGGAGCAGAGCATCCGTAACGTCGATATCTGCGACGACACCATCTTTGATCGGACGGATCGCTTCATAGTTGACCGGTGTTTTACCAAGCATCTCTTTGGCATGGATACCGACGGCGCGTACTTCATGCGTATTGACCTGACGCACCACAACGGAGGGCTCATTCAGCACCAGCTTGTCAAGATCCCGGATATACACAAGACAGTTGGCAGTCCCCAAATCGATGCCGATGTCAGTTGAAAAAAGTCTTGTAAGGTGAGAAATCATTTTGGCCTTCGTTCAGTTTATTATTTAGATTACAGTCTCGTAACATAATTTAACACAAAACCTGATGTTTTTCAAGCTTTTTTTCAACTTTATTGACTTTTTTTTCTCATTCAACTTGAAATATGTGCCGCAGACTGATATTTTATGACCGTAACAGAAATCAACCCATCAATTCTGGAGGAACAATTATGATTTTTGACCGTTTGGAAAATCTGCCCGCTTATACTTCACTGGCCCCTGAAGTCATGCCCAAAATTATTGAATTTCTCGGGAAATGCGGCGCCGGAGAAATTGCAGAAGGCCGCCACGAACTTGACGGCGATAAACTCTTTGTCAATGTGCAGAGCTACTCTACCAAAATGTTCAATCCCGATATGCTCGAATACCACAAAAAGTACGTGGACGTGCAGATCCTGTTTGCCGGAAGCGAGACCTTGTATTACGAACCTGCCGGAACTGCTGAAGTGACCGCTTATAACGCAGAAAATGACTGCGGCTTCAACAAGGTTCCCGCAACCGCTCTGCCTTTGAGACTGGAAGTCGGCAATTTTGTGATGCTGCTCCCTGAAGAGGGTCATCTGCCCGGTGTCGGCGACGGCAGTGCCGTTGTCAAAGCCGTTGTCAAGATTTCTGCGGAATTGATGGCATAAAAAATGAAAAATGTGATCAAATCCGCCGGAGGCCGTTTTTTTGCTTTTGATACTGAAAGCAAAAGTTTTGAGATCGGTGGCGGCGGAATAGAGAAAAAAATCCCCTTGGGCGAATTTTTGCGTTTTTCTGAAACACGCCCCTGGAGTTTCCCTGTCAGAGAGTACGACACTGTCCGTGTGGCAGTGACACCTGATGAAGAGCCCATGCTCATCACAGCTGTTGAAAACGAAGAATTTCTCTGCGGCATGGCTTTCTGCTTTGACGGCGAATTGCTCAAAGGCGATTTGTTCCTTTCTGTCAAAAAAGACACGTCTTACAACTTTGTCGCCTTGGCTGTTCCTGTTTGGAACGATGCCAATTTTACCTGTCCCGGAGTGATGTACAACAACAATCCTTCAGTTGCTCCGGAGCATCTTGTGGCCCACTTCCCGGCGGAAGGGCAGGCATCGCTCATGCTTGAAGAAAGCCGCCTGCCTGTAACCGGTGTCAACGGAGAAAAGGATGGGGAATTCTTTTCTCTGTTTTCGGTTCCTGAAATGGAAACAGAATGGACACTGGGGCTTCACCGGGAAGAGGGAAAAAGCCTCTTGATGCTGGGAAGCGGTTGTGTCAGTTTCAACGGTATTCCGGATCAGGTGTATATCGCCAAACGTGTTGCCGCCGACCCGGGATGTGTTTACCGGGAGTTCAGGGCAGGGGATAAGGTTTCCAAACGCTTTGCTCTTTCCTGGGGAGAAGCGGGGCACAAGGGGCACGGTTTCCGTGACCTGATCCGCAACGGTTTTGCTTTGCTGGTTCCTGCCGCAGAAGAGGCGAAAAGCCGTGAAGTGGTGATCGCCCTCAAGATGCAGGCGCTCAACGAACGGTGGGCCGGCAACGGGTATGTGTGTACCATGCCGGACAACTTGTACCGGTCCCCCCAGAACTTTCTTTACGGCTGGACGGGACAGTCTTTCCGCCTGGCGCTGTGTGATCTGCGTTACGCTATTTTGAAAAAAGAACAGCAGGGGATCGACCGGATGCGCCGCTGCGTGACTTTTTTTCTGGAAAACAGCAAAACCTCTCTTCCCGGATTGCGTTACAACTATTTTCAGCTTGACGGCTTGCGCTGGAATGCCAACGGAACAGCGGAACAGCCTTTGTTTTCTTCCAGAGCTCTGGGTGAGACCTGGAGTGATCTGGCACGGATCATCCGCTGCTGCCGTGAAAACAACATCCCTGAACCGGAAGGGGCACTGGAAGCGCTTCGTGAAGGGCTTCAGTTCTTTCTTGATCACCGTCTGCCCGGCGGGGCAGTTCCTTTGATGTGGAAGGAAGACGGGACACCCGGTTCTGAAAAGATCACCTGTGCCGGTTCCAGTGTGCTGCCTGCCTTTTTTGAATTCTACCGTCTGACGGGAGAAAATAGCTGGTGTGAACAGGCTGAAAAGATGCTTGACATTTTTTATCAGGTGGGTGGGAATGATTTTGCAACGCCCTTTTCCCATGCCACGCTGGATGCGGCCTGTGAGGACAAAGAGGCCTGCGTGCCCTTCTTTGTTGCATCGGCTGAAGGTTTCAGGATCACGGGGAACGAAAAGTACAGGGAATACGCAGAAGTGGCTGCTGACTGGTTGTTGACCTGGGTTTATTTCCACGAAGTGCCTTTCCGTGCCGGAAGTATCTGTGCTGTCAACGGTTTCCGTGCCACTGGCTGGCCCACGGTGAGTGTGGAGCACCAGCATCTGGATGTATTTTTCCCTGCGTGGGAGTTGTACAAATTCGGAAAAGAGATCAACAATTCCCTTTACCGTCACATGGGGCGGACAGTTTTCACGGCCTGGAGTCACGGGATCTCCCGTGGGGGCGGAGACTGGCTGTTTCATTCTCCCGGGCGTCAGCCGGAGCAATTTTTCCAAACCCGCTGGTATTTCACGGCGACCGAAAACGGAAAATGGGAAAATTATCATCCGCTGCTGCGTTATCAGCTTTACCGTCACGGTTATAATGCAGACAATCTGGTGAAGCGTCATCTCAACGGCGGCTGTAATCCCTGGGATGTTTCCTGGATCATCGCTTTGGTGCTGGATGCGGCCTTGGGTTTTGAAGAGGAGGAAACCGCTGTTCAGAAAACTTCCTGAAGGGCATGAAAAAAATCATTATTTTCAAAAAACGAGCTTGACAACACAAAACAGTCATGCTATATTAAAGAAATGAAACAATACGGGGCTGTAGCTCAGTTGGCTAGAGCGACACGTTCGCATCGTGTAGGCCGTGGGTTCGACTCCCATCAGCTCCACCAGAACTTTCTAATTGCCAAGGACTTACAAATAAAGTCCCTGGCAATTTTCTTTTTATAGTGCTTACAGTTGCAGGCACTTACGGCTTTTCTGCGGAGAGCAAGAGACTGCTGTTCTCTGCGCTGAACCATACCAGCAACAGCATTTTGCACCACTTTTTCGGCAAAAGTCTCTGAAACGCAAGGACGCAAGTCCTTGGAGCATTATTGTTTATTATCAACGTTTTATAAAAAATGGCAATGCAAGGACTTGATGCAAGAAATAGACGGTGCAAAAGTTGGTTTTTCGCCACTCCTGCTCCGTCTTTTAATTTGCCAAGTCCTTGTCCTTATCTGCCCTTTTGCTTATTTTGCAAATGCGTCATACCATATTTGAGTATCTGCTCTTTTGAACCGAGAACTTCCCACATGATGTGCAACTCTTTGTATGCCGGATTTCCGTTCTCATCTTCTTCGCTGAATATTTTTGAAACCGTACCTTTGGAGATTCCGACACGCTCTCCCAACTGCTCAAAGGTCAACCGTGGGTAAAGTTCCTGCGATCCGTTATCCCGGTAATTCTGATTGCAGTAATGGCTATATGCTCCGCTTATTTCTTTGATTATTTCCGCAAGCATCTTTTTTACATTATTGGCTCTGCTCCCGGTGGTATTCTTCGGCTTTTTCTTTTTCTCTACCGGCACACCCAGCCGTGCGTTCATCGCATCAATATTCAGCTCCAGGCGGTCTCCGACAAATGACAGGATGTCACCAATGCAGAAAACATGATCTGCCTTAAAATGATCTGAATACTGCATCTGGGAAGATCCGGAAATCAGTATTGCCTGCGTTCCATCTTTGGGTAAACGCTCATATATGTTAAAACTGTCTTTGCCGAGATTCAGAGCAAAGTAAACATCACGTGGAATACCGCCAATACGGTGAGCAGTCATTCCCAGTGACCACAGGTTGCCGCCGATGATTTCTTCCGGAGTCCCTTTGCATTGGAACAGTTCACCAAGATACCGGGCAAATGCGGAACTGTCAAAACGCCAGTCCCGCAACTCTGTTGTAGAAACTTCCCGGGTACATCCGGTGTAGGAACAGAGAATTACCGGTTTTCCTTGCGGATAAAAAACTTCTTCCTCATGATCCATATCACAATGACAGCGGGCGGTTGTCCGTTCCCTGCCTACCGGATATACCATCCTCTTTTGCTGCCAGTATGTCGAGAGTTTATCAATGGTCTGCCAGGGGATTTCCGGGCGATCATGATTCAGCCATTCAGACAGCAACTTTATTTCGCTCATCGGCAGCACCATTGATTACATCCATTACTGGAGACTGTATAACACCAAGCGTTTCAAAAGCATCAGCCAAAGTCTGCCGGACCGCTTCATTCTTGGAATAGAGATCGGTATGGTCTCCGGAAAAATAGATGACCATATCACGGTTGAATTTGAACCGGGGATTCAGCCTGACACGGAATTTAATTTTGCGAACTTCTGCCAGTCCCCTGACCAACGCCTGGTTACTGTAAAGCGTATCAAGCCGGTCATAGACATCGCCGTCTTTATGGTTATAGGTGAGCCGTTCCTTGCCACTGCCATCCAAATCGACATCAATAAATGATACTTCAAAAGTGGAAAAAACATTGACCAGCTCCAACGGCAAGTGCGATTTTTCCCTGTATATGAAATCATCTATATCGTAAAGCTTGCTCCGGAAACTGGACTGATCCAAAGATGCGCCACGCATAATATCTGCCCAGGTCTGGCAAAGCAGAGTCCTCTTGGCTCGGTCAAACGCTTTTGCCCGGATACGCAGCTCATTACGGACATAGTCAAAAACAAAAACCATTTCTGAACTGGCATGATCGACATCCCAGGAAAAGCCGTTTTCATTCCATTGGGGTATGATACGATGGGGTTTGTCATAATACACAAAGAAACATTCTTCCCCCATATCGTCCCGCTCAACATGGTCAATGATGCACTGCTTGCCATGTCCGGTGTGCCGGAAAACAAATGCACTTATCGTTTCCCGCAATGCCGACATCTGCTCTCCGGTATAAGTAATTTTTCCGCTGCACTCCCCCTGCAATGACACCTTCAGCCAAAACCGTTCGGAAATAGAGTCTACTTCCGTATAGCGGAAAATACGCTTCTTCACTTCATCACTGCCATTGATCAGTATCCACATACTCTTGTTGGGCAAGGTCCAATCTTCAAAATCTGCCGGGGTCTGCAGCTCAAAGAGCTTTACAAGATTATGGATCACCGGACCACTTGCCTTGTTTATGGAGATGTCAAAAACATCGTTCATCTCCTGGCTCACTTTTTCTCTCTGCTCCGTAGGCAGGTTTTTGAATGCTTCGAACAATGGGTTGATATTATTTTTGCCTACGGTTTTCCAATCGATCTTCATATCCGGAACGCGGGACTGAAAATACGCTTTCTTCAACTCATTGTCGACTTGCCTGAACACTTTCTGGATGTCAAATTCAGCCATTTCTTCTGTTCTCCTGTATTGATATTGATATAAACATCAATACCCAACTCAAAAAAAGAGTGGGTATTCCTCTTAAAAAAGGGATCCCTGCAACTGCTCTTGGGTCTCAATGAGGTGCAATTTTTCCAAACGATACTGCATTGCCTCTGCTGAAACCTCGAAAATCGCTGCCAGGTCTTTGGCGACTTTGGGGCGGACGCTGTCCGGGTAAAGGGAGTTCTGGCGCAACTCTTCCATCTCCTTGAAAACGTTCTGCGGTCCGCTGTCCGGTCCGAACATCTTCTCCCACTCCTGCAATATAAGTGACTGCGGCATAAGGAGAAGCTTGGCATAAATATCCGCCTGGATTTCTTTCTGCTCTTTGCGTTTTTTCGGATGCTCTTCGCTTTTCCGGTAAACAGAATACTCTTTGGGAGCATCACCATCAAACAGATCATCCATCTTGTAAGCAGCAAGGATTTCCGGCAGATGAAGCCGTATATGTCCGACCTCGTGAGCAAGGGAGAAATGGAAACGCCCCGCTTGCTTGTGGTTATTGTACGGTGGATACGGATAGATGCTGGGATTGACCCGCATCGTAATTTTTCCATTTTTATCCACTGAAGAATGAGCAAGAATGTCATCATCCGGGAACTCTGCCGTTTCCGGGCAGATGCCGTAGACAAACTCCAACAGATCCTCAATCGGCACGGGTGCGGTCAACGGTTGCCCGTATTTTTCCGTGAACTCCGCCAAAAGAGAAAGAGTGTCTTCTTCTATGATATTATCGGCAATATAGGCCATGCGTCACTCATTGCCTTTCTTTTCTGCCGGTGCATTTTCAGCCTGAACAAAATTCATAAATGTCCGAACCTTATCAAGTTGCTCCTTGGAGAGACCGCTTGCAGTACGGAGAAAATCCGCCATTATTTGCGGTTTCTCCTTGATGATAGTATCCAGCTCCGGATCGATTTTATTTCCGAGAGCCAGCAATTCATCAACATTAGTCTCCAACTTCAGAGCCATTGCTTTAAGCAGTTCGGCGCTTGCCGGGAGTTCCCCGGTTTCGATTTTGGAAAGATAAGTAGGGCTGATTCCCAGGGCTATGGCAAACTGCCGTCCGGAGAAATTGCCGGGATCTGTTGCCCGTTTCTCTTCTCTCAAGGTGCGAATCTTGTCG
>JAZUPS010000209.1:0-5668 GCA_045605305.1 Victivallaceae bacterium | reverse complement strand
CCTGCTTCCAACAGGACTTTCTTTACCCTCTACTGCTTCAACGTGACCATCGACCATTGCCATATTGTAGTTTTTGCCGTGTACAGACCCCATATTCTCATCCGGGGGAACCGCATCATAGATGGTTGTCACAGCGGAAGGCGAGGCGGTAACTTTTGACGTTTTTTGCGCAGCTCTCATATCGACACCCCAGTTGACGTCGGTAGCCATAGCACCGAGAAAACGGTTGTGTTCATACCAGTATGCAGTTATGCCGCTCGCTGAGTATCCTTCAGAGGAAACACATATCCATGCTCCATTGAGTGCCGGAGCTTCGAAAGATCCGGCTATCTTGGATGTGTCTCCGGCAATATAGGGATGGAGCTGACTCGGCCAAGTGTAATGGGCAATAGCACCGTAACCGCCATCCATACGCCACGCACAATACCCATTGCGTCCTGCGTTATATACTGCCGGGAAATAATCTTCCCAATCTCCGCAATACATCAAAACGGCAGAGCCGGTTTGTTTCAGGTTGTTTATACAGCTTGCCGCTCTGCCGCGTTCACGGGCGGAATTGAGGGCAGGGAGCAGAATTGCCGCAAGGATCGCAATAATGGCAATGACAACGAGAAGTTCGATAAGAGTAAAACCCGACGGTTTTACTCCACTGTGGCAAAAACTTGTTTTTTTCATTTCTCTATTCTCCTTTCAAATTTTTATTTCAAGTTGTCCCGGAGAGCTTCCAGGAAACCATAGCCATGCTTTGTATCGGGTTCCATATAACTGCCTTCGGTCCATTCATTCCAGGCATTCACAAAAAGCAGCCGGTCTTCCGGAGAAGAATTTTTCAGCATTGCAACTGCTTCTGCCACTTTTGCTCCGAATTTTTCCGGGGTCGGCTCCATTATCGGGAAATAGGGATAATGCATCCTTTCATAAACCTCACTCTGAACAGTCCGGGGACTGGAATCCCACCCCATGGTTATGACCGGATAATATGGTCCCGGCAGCGAAGCAACTGCCATATCGCGCATACGGTAATAGACCTGATAGGCATTGTCGTAATCTGTACGCGGAAATTCTTCCGGCGGGAAACGGTAGATCGGAATATTGTAACTGGTATAGCTTGTGAAGCCGATCTTATCCACCCAGTCACTCTGCGGACAAATCGAATCCGGACTCTCATCCATATTATCCCACCACATACCGTTGAGGTGGATTCCCGGCAAACCTGCCTTGCGGGCTTTCTGCTGCAGACTTTCCAAAACTTTGGCACATTTTTCAACGCCTCCCATCTGAATGATGAAGCGGTTGGTGGAATATATGGAAAAATAAGGTTTGCCGTCAACCCGCATGTAAAGCGGATGGGTGAAATAACGCTCGATCAGATAATCCCAGACAAATTCCACGGTATCTGCGGTGGTTGTCCAGAAAAAATCTGTCGGGTACGGAATTACCCTGCCGCCCGGATGAAAGTTCGTCCAGTCATGATTTGCCCACATCAGAGCAAATTCCAGTTTCTTATTGCCGCATCCGAGGAAACCCTCATCCAATGCCCGCTGCAGATAGGGGCCTTCATACCAGTACCAGTCAAAAATAAATGCATCAACCCCATATTCGCTGGCGGTATCGATCTTTTTGGACATAACTGCCGGATCCGCTTCATCTTCATAGCCCCAAAGCGGCACTTTGGGCTGATCGTGTCCGGGGAAACGGGGAGTTGCATGTTTCATAAGCTCCCATTCAGTCCAATTTTTTCCGTGAATAACCTCATTGCGCGGGTCGACGTGGTAGTTGGGGAAATAATACACCCCGACTTTTACAGAATTGCTCATCAGAAAATCCTTTCATCGTTAGTTACTATAAATATACTGGAAAAAATGAATTTTGTGTATGATAAAAAAGTAAAAGAATTGTATTATCTGCTATTTTGTGAAAAATATGACTTGCGGCGGCAATAAGAGTCCGGTAAAATTTTTTTAATTGATTTGACAAAAATAAAATCCTGTGATATAGTATTCACCATGAAACAGTATTTTGCAGAAAAAATGTTCAGGGAAATTGATTTCCCCATTCAGGTGACATGCCTTAAACAAATGCGGCAGATGATTCCGCATATCCACGATTTTGTTGAGCTGGTCCTTGTTGCAGAGGGGCATACCACTCATCGTTTGATGCTGCCTGATGGCAGCAGTTTTTCCTATGGATTGATCCAGGGGGATTGTTTTGCCATCATGCCGGGGATGCCTCATGCTTATGAAGACAGTCACAGTTTAGTTTTGTATAATATTGCTTTTTCTCCGGATTTGCTCAAAAAAGAGGAGACCGATCTTCTGGAGCTGCCGGTATGGCAGAAATTATTTAATTCTCAGGAGCCTTCCGGGATAACCCGTCTGCATTTGATGCCATATGACCGGAAACACATTGAGCGCAATATTCAGAATATCATGGTTGAACTTTCCAGCCGCAGCCCCGGCTACCGGCTGCGCTGCAAACTTGCTCTTCTGGAGGTGATTTGTTCCATAGACAAAGCCAATGAAACTCAGCTCAATGATCAGGATATGATTTACAGTTCGGGAATATTGAAAACTTTGCAGTACATGGAAAAAAATATTCAGGAGGCTTTTGACCTGAAAAAAATGGCAGCCCGGGCAAATATGAGTGTTTCCAATTATACCAAAAAATTCAGAGATATGGTTGGCGACAGCCCCAATGAATATTTTATCGGGTTGAAACTTGATTGGATACGTCATGAGCTGGTAAACAGTGATACTTCCATTTCCGAGCTGGCTTTCAAGTTCGGTTTTTATGATAACAGTTATCTGACAAAGCAATTCAAACGGCGTCACGGAATAACACCGAATCAGTACCGGAATATCGCCCGGCGGTTGAATGAACATGAATAAAGTATTCCGGAACGGGATTTCAGAGTGACCACTCGTGCTTGCAATCTTTGCAGCGGTAGTGCATCGTGCCGAAAATCAAAAGCACGATCCAACTTTCAATACGGTGAGCAAATTCGCAATTTTTACTGCCGCACGCAGGGCATACCGGCTTGTATAAACGAAAGGATTTCATATTAACTCCGAGAGTGTTTTCTGGTTCAAATCGTCAATGATGGAATAACCGTAATTATACAGTTGGCAATTTTCAAACCGGATATTAAGTTCAATATTGTACTTGCCGTCAGCTCTTTCGGCTCTTTCATCCCGCAGAAAAAAATAAGTAAAAGACAAGTTCCCGGCTTTGTCTGAACTCATAGCAGAAGGCATCCCCAACTGCGCTATGATTTCTGTTGAGGTCGCCTTGCGGATTCTCATATCCTCCATGATTTTTTCCGGGACAGCGGGGATTCGTATTCGGGCATCATGATATGACCAACCGATAATATTGCCATTGACAAATTCGGCAAACCCATTTTTGAAAAGAATAACCTCCTTATCATTTTCCTTTTCAACAAAGTACAGAATCCCCCTGTATTCAAGCCGGGAGAGGAAATGATCTTTTTCAGATGCTTTCATCAATATACTCAACAGTTCTTTATGTTTATCCGGTCTGTTCATCAATAAATAATTCCGACACTCTGATTTTATTGACCAGAACAATGTTCCTGCTATTACGAACAATGCAAATCCGCACAAAATGATAATGATTTTTTTCTTTGATGTCATTTCGCAGACTCCATTTTCTTCAAAACTTTCCGGGCTTTACTGTTGCCAAGTTCGGCGGCTTTGGTATAATACTCTACCGCTTTTTTACAGCACTTTTTTACACCCTCTCCGAAACGATACGCTTCGCCCAGATTGTAAAGTGCAATATCATCATCCTGTTCAGCGGCAAGTTTATACCATTTTACAGCTTGAGCGTAATCCTGTTTAACTCCGGTTCCATCGGCATAACAGACTCCGAGATTGCATTGAGATTTTGCATCACCCTGTTCAGCGGCAAGTTTGTAATATTTTACCGCAAGGCGCATATTTTTTCTGATTCCGGTTCCGTTTTCGTAACAAAGAGCGAGGTTGAATTGTGCGCTGCATAATCCTGCTTTCGCGGCGATTTTGTAGAAATCAACTGCCAGAGCCGGATTCTTTTCTGTTCCGATGCCCTCTTCACAGCAATAGCCAAGGCGGTTCACCGCAATCGAGTTACCCATACTCCCGGCTTTGCGGTACAATTTCAGTGCTTTGACCGGATCGGCATCAACGCCGATCCCTTCTTCGTAAAAAATACCAAGCTGGCAAATGGCGTCTTGATCATCCTGTTCTGCAGATTTTGTGTACCAGTAAACGGCTTTTGTCAAATCAATTTCAGTGCCGGTTCCAAGTTCGTAACACATTGCCAGATTGAATTGTCCGGTCGCATCGCCTGCTTCGGCAGAGCGGGAGTGCCAATAAAACGCCTTATCGTGATCGACTCCCACACCAACGCCCTCGTCATAACACCAGCCCAAATGGGTTTGAGCGGCGGCGTTCCCCGCTTCGGCAGCTTGCATAAGTTCTGCAATATTATTTTCAGATTCCGGTTCGCAACTTGACATATCTGAACTCCATGTTGACGGTAAAATATACTTCCTGTTGATAACTTTTTCAATTCTGCAAAATAAAAAAGCCGACTTTACCCGGTCGGCACGGGGCAATCAACTGGCTTGATCGCAAAAATATTTATTTCCCTGACATCATGGCTTGAATGTCTGTTCTTGGATCGGTAATACCTTTGATGCCAAACGTTTCAACCAGAATTTCTGCAACTTGCGGTGAGAGAAATGCCGGAAGGGTCGGCCCCAGCCGGAGATTTTTGAAGCCGAGATGCAGCAATGCCAGAAGTACCGCAACCGCTTTTTGTTCATACCATGAAATGTCAAAGGATATGGGCAGATCGTTGATGTCTTTTACTCCGAAAACCTCCTTGAGTTTCAGGGCGATAACGGCAAGAGAATAACAATCATTGCACTGTCCGGCATCCAATACCCGGGGAATGCCGTTGACGGTTCCGGTAATTGATTTATTGTAACGGAACTTGGCACATCCGGCAGTAAGAATGACGGCATCTTTAGGCAGATTTTCTGCGGTTTCGGTATAGTATTGCCGCTCTTTCTGTCTGCCGTCACAACCAGCCATCACCACAAAGCGTTTGATTGCTCCGGACTTGACGGCTTCCACAACTTTATCTGCAAGAGCAAAGACTTGAGCATGAGCAAAACCGCCGGTGATCGTACCGTTTTCCAATACTTCCGGAGCTTTGCATTTTTTGGCAAGTCCGATGATTTCTGAAAAATCTTTCTGTTTGCCATTTTTGCGGTCAGCAATGTGCGGTACGCCCGGATACCCCGCGGCCCCAGTCGTAAAAATCCGGTCTTTATAAGCATCCTGAACAGGGGTAATGCAGTTGGTAGTCATCAAAATCGGACCGTTGAAGGCGGCAAATTCCTTATTCTGCAAGTGCCATGCGTTTCCGTAATTGCCGTAAAGATGCGGATATTTTTTCAGCTCCGGATAATAGTGTGCAGGGAGCATTTCACAGTGGGTATAAATATCGATATCGGCATCCTTGCTTTGTTCCAGAAGTTCCTTGAGGTCAAGCAGATCGTGTCCGGAAATCAAAATTCCGGGACGGTTGCCGACTCCGGTTTTGACCGTTGTTATTTGTGGATTTCCAAATGTTTCTGTATTGGCGCTATCCAACAATG
>JAZUPS010000208.1:0-3514 GCA_045605305.1 Victivallaceae bacterium | reverse complement strand
CCCGCTTGGCCTCCGACTTGCAGTTACATCGGAGCGGCACGTTTGCCGCCGGAGGAGGCAGTTACATCGGAGCGGCACGTTTGCCGCCGGAGGAGGCAGTTACATCGGAGCGGCACGTTTGCCGCTAATCTTCCAGAGCATCGATCGTCCGGTCGACAGCTCCGCGGTGGCAATCAATGGCGGCAAAAGCACGTTTACCGAACTCCTCCCGCAATTCAGCAGAGGCAATCAATTTTTCCAATACATCCTTCAGTTCACTGTCAGAGCAGCAAAGCACCGCATTTTCATCCTCCAATATCTGCAGGATGTAACGGAAGTTGCGCAGGACATTTCCCGTCACCACCGGTTTACTCAACAGCGCCGGTTCAATCAGATTATGCCCCTCATCATGACCGGAAAAACTTTTGCCCATGACCACTATATCCGCTCCATTCATCAACGGGATCATCTCTCCGGTGGTATCTGCCAGGAGAATATCCACACTCTCTTCCGGGAAAAAGTTCTCACTGCGGCGGGCAAAAACCAGCGATTTATCCTCCAGCATCCTGGCAATATCATCACCACGCTCGGCATGACGGGGAACCAGAACCATTTTCAACGCCGGGAACTGCTTTTTCAATTCGCAGAAACTCTCCGTCAAAAGCTCCTCTTCGCCGGGATGGGTACTTGCGCCGAAAACAATTACATTTTCCGCATCAGAACCGAAATAACCATGCAGAATATTTTCATCCGGCAACTCCGGCAACTGCTGATCGAACTTCATATTTCCGCCGACTTTGACCATCGCATTGCGGGAAACAGAGGAGAACCTTTCCGCATCTGTTTCCGTCTGGGTCAGGATCAGGGAAAATTTTCTCAACAGCGAATCAAAGAACAAGCGGCTGAACTTGCGGTACCCCCGGGCAGAACGATCCGACATCCGGGCATTGACCAGAAATACCGGAATATCTTTTCCCGCGGCAATGGTTATCAGATTGGGCCAGATCTCCGTTTCAAAAATCACCAGTGCCGACGGACGGATCAACCGCAACGCCCGGCGCACCATCCAGGGAAAATCTATCGGACAGAAGATCACCGCAGTATTTTCCGGACAACGTGAACGCGCCACATCCTGCCCGGTCGTGGTCGTGGTGGACAAAATAAATTTCCGCTGGGGGAAACGCTGCAGATAGCGGCGTATCAGCGACAGCGCCACCACCGTTTCCCCAACGCTTACGGCATGTATCCAAATCGCCCCGCGAAATCCTTTCAACTCTTTCTTTCTTTTACCGTAACAGGCAAAACGTTCACCGAAAGTACTTTTCCAACCGCCGCGCCGACGGTATTTCAAAATCAATTCCGGCAAAAAAAAGAGAAAGCCAAGCGGTAAAAAGAGATTGTAAATAAATCTTCCCATAACTTCTCTCAACTGATCACTGATTCAAAACTTCCTGTCAAAAAACTCATCTTCCGGTCAATTCCGGAACCAATCGGCGGATCAAACTCTCTGAAAGACGGATAACATCCACCGAATCATTACACTCCAAAGCACGTTTCACCAGTTCCACACACTCTGCCATCGACAAAGTCCGGATCAATTTTTTCACCAGCGGCATTGCAGACGGGGACATACTCAACTCGTTGACCCCCAACCCCACTAAAAACGGGATCATGGTCAGGTCTTCAGCGGTCTGCCCGCAAACTGATACCGGGATATTCTGCTTGACCGCTTCTTCCACAGTGTATTTGATCAAACGCAAAATCGCCGGATGCCCGGGACGGTAAAGGTGCGCAACTCTCTCATTTGTCCGGTCAGCGGCAATCGTATACTGGATAAGGTCGTTGGTTCCGATACTGAAAAAATCAGCTTCACGGGCAAAACGGTCGGCACACAGCGCCGCCGCCGGAGTTTCGATCATCACCCCCAAAGGAATATTATCGGCAAAAGGAACTCCACGGTCTGCCAAGTCGTTTTTCAATTCAGCAATTATTCTTTTGGTCTCCTGCAGCTCTTCCATACAGCTGACCATAGGAAGCATGATCTGCATATTGCCGTAAATCCCTGCCCGCATCAACGCCCGCAACTGGGTATCAAAAAGATCGCGCCGCTCCCGCAGACAGAGCCGGATACCGCGCAAACCGAGAAACGGATTCTGCTCCACCGACCGGACAATACCGCTGTTGAGCTTGTCTCCGCCGATATCCAGAGTGCGGATGGTCACCGGAGCATTCTCCGCGGAAATCATCAGCTTTTTGTAAATTTCAAACTGGGTATCCTCATCCGGCAGCTGATTGCCATCCATAAAGATGAACTCGGTACGGAAAAGACCGATGCCGCAAGCACCGTTATCCCGGATATCAGCGTAATTATCGTGAGCTTCCACATTGGCGGCGATCTCCACGGTAAAACCATCGGTCGTGACCGCCCGCAAATTCTTTTCTCCCCGCAACTGGCGGTAAATTTCCTCTGCCTCGCGGCTTTTCAACCGGTACGCCTCTTCCGTGGCGGCATCGGGATTAACGATCACTTTGCCGCTGAATCCATCGATGATCAACTTGTCTGCCACGGTCAGTGAATCCAGCAATTCCCGGGGGAGACCCACCACTGCCGGAATATTCAGTGACCGCGCCAGAATTGCAGTATGACTGGTGGCGCTGCCGGTTTCCACCGCAAATCCCAACACCTTTTCCCGGTTCAAACTGACAGTTTCCGAAGGGGTCAACGTGGAAGCGATAACGATTCGCGGCTCATCATAACTCTGCCGGAGCTGTTCGGCATTACTCAAATTGGCAGTGATCCTGCCGCCGACATCCCGGATATCCAGCGCTCTTTCCTGAAAATAAACATCATTCACTCCGGCAAAAGCATCGGCAAATTTATCCATCGCCATGCAAACTGCCGATTCAGCATCCACCAGTTCTTCGGAAATACAGCGCTCCACTTCGGCGACCATGGTTTTATCTTCCACCAGAAGCAAGTGGGCATCAAATATCGCCGCATCATTGTCATGGAGTTTTTTCCGGAGCTTTTCCCGCAGATCCTGAAGCTGCTTACGGGTCTCGAGCAATGCGGCGTGAAACTTTTCCAGTTCTGCACTGACTGCATCGGCAGAGATGGATACCGTTTTCGCCGCCTGAACAGCGCTGTGCAACTGCATCACTCTGCCGACAGCAATACCAGCCGCCACCGGAGCAGCCTGAACCGTGCAACTTGGAACGCGCATATATTATCCTCTTTGGGGATTAAATTTCGTCAAAATTACGGTTAAAATAGTCTGCCATCGCATCCAGCGCCACAGAGGCATCCTCTCCGCAGGCAGAAAGCTCAAGCTCGGTATCTTTGACTGCAGCCAGCATCAACAGAGCCAGTACACTGCGGCAATCCGCCTCAGTTCTGCCGTCGGTGCGGCGGAGTTTCAAATCCGATTTGAACCGGTTGGCAATATGAACCAACTGAGCCGCCGGGCGGGCATGAAGTCCCATCGGACTGCCGACTTTCACGGTTCTGGAAATAAGATTATTTTCAGCCATCATC
>JAZUPS010000207.1:0-17440 GCA_045605305.1 Victivallaceae bacterium | reverse complement strand
CATGCGCGGCGGTTATCACGGTCACTTGAGCGGGATGGGCAGCTGCGGATTTGCTTCCGGAATGGAGTATACTTTGCCGGAGGATAACTATCTGTTGCTGGGGGATAACTCCCGTTTCAGTATGGACAGCCGTTTTTTCGGTGCCGTTCACCGGAAAAACCTGATCGGCAGAGCGTGGCTGGTATTTTATCCATTCAGCCGCCGTCTGGGTATCGTGGATTGGAAAGAACCTTTGGATGAGCCGACCGGGGAACCGGGAGAGTCGGCTTTTATCCCGATGTCGCATCAGTAACTCTTCAGGAGGGGGAATCAGATGAAGTTCCGTCACAATTTTTTGTTGTGGATACGCTCTTGCGGGCGGATCGTTTCGTACAGCAGTAAACGTTATCTTACCGACCAGCTGCCGCAGCAGGCCGTTGCATTGACCTATTACACGCTCTTTTCCATTGTGCCGCTGGCGGCGCTTTTATTCGGACTTGCCAAAGGCTTCGGACTTGACCGCAAGTTGCGGGATGTTATTTACGCCCGCTTTCCCGGTCAGCATGTGCTGGTGGATTATGTGTGTGATTTTGCGGATAAGGCACTGCACCAGTCTTCCGGCGGGGTGGTGGCCGGTGCCGGTGTTATCGCCCTTTTCTGGACGGTGATCTGGTTGATCAACAATATTGAAAAAGCCTTCAACGTGGTTTGGGGATTACCGCCCCGGCGGGATGTTTTCCGCAAGTTCAGCAGTTACCTTTCTCTGGTGCTGATAACGCCGATCATGATGGTTTTGATCAGTACCCTCGGCGTGATGCTCCGCACGAAACTGAATAATTTAAGTGAGAAAATGCCGGATTTGAGCTTCGCCCAGAGCATTTTGGAAAAGATCGCCGACGTAGCACCGATGTTTGCCACTTGCGTACTGTTTTTCCTGATCTACCTTTTTGTTCCGAATACGAAAGTCCGCTGGCGGGGGGCGTTTGTAGCGGCAGTGATCGCCGGTATCAGCTTCCAGCTGCTGCAGGACAGTTTTATTTTCCTGCAAAGTTCGGTATTCACCTATAACCGGATCTACGGCGGATTTGCGATTTTGCCGCTCTTTCTGGTGTGGGTGAATTGGTCATGGCAGATAATTCTCATCGGAGCGGAGATCAGCTTTGTTCATCAGCATTTGAAAAGCGGGGTTTTCAGCGAAAACAGCCGTAAATTGAGTACGAAATTGCGCCGGGAGTACCAGTTGGCGATTTTGTCACTGGTTTTCAAGGAGTTTGAAAAGGGCGGCGGCCCGCTGCCGCTGGCGGATGCGGCGCAGACTCTGCGGCTGCCGGATACCATAATGCGCAGTGAGGTGCGTGAGTTGATTTCCTTCGGTCTGCTCTGCCGTCTGGATAATGTTGACGGAGAAGTTCTGCTTTTGCCGGGAGTTCCGCCGGAAAAATTCACGGTAAGTGATTTTCTGAAGGTGGTCAATGGGAACGGCGAAGAGGAAAATGGCGATATTGCCAAGTTTGACCGGCTTTTGACCGGAATGGAAGATGAACTCAAAACGAGTAAATATAATTTGAATATCCACGAAGTGTGAGAGGAGTAAAAAAATGGATAAAAATTGGAAAATTGAAACATTGGCTATTCAGGCGGGCTATGAGCCTGAAAATGGTGCGCCCCGGGTGGTTCCCATAGCTCAGAGTACCACTTACAAGTACGATGATGTGCAGAGTGTTGCCGATCTTTTTGACTTGAAACGGGAGGGATTTTTCTACACCCGCCTTGCCAATCCGACGGTCGATGCCTTTGAAAAGAAGATCGCCGCCATGGAAAATGGTGTGGCGGCGGTGGCGGTCAGCAGCGGACAGGCGGCAAATGCCTTTGCTCTGATGAATATTGCCCGTTGCGGTGATCATGTGCTGGCGCTGTCAAGTTTGTACGGCGGCACGGTGTCGCTCTTTACCAACACCTTGAAAAAGGCGGGTATCGAAATCACCTTTGTCACTCCGGATATGGATGAAAAGGCAGTCGCCGCCCGGATGCGGGAGAACACCAAGGCGCTCTTTATCGAATCTCTTGCCAATCCGGCTCTGCTGGTGGCGGATTTTGAGATGTATGCCAAAGTTGCCCATGAGTGGGGCGTGCCGCTGGTGGTGGATAATACCTTCCCCACTCCGGTATTGTGCCGTCCCTTTGATTTCGGCGCAGACATCGTCACCCACTCCACGACCAAATACATCGACGGTCACGCAACCTCTGTCGGCGGTATCGTGGTGGAAAAGGGCGGATTCAACTGGGCAAACGGCAAGTTCCCGGAATTCAGTGAGCCGGATGCCAGTTATCACGGTTTGATCTATACCAGAGACTTTGCGGCGGCGCCCTTTTCGGTGAAACTGCGGGTGCAGCTGGTGCGTGACTATGGTATGCCGATGATGCCGTTCAATGCGTTTTTGACCAATATGGGGGTGGAAACGTTGCCCCTGCGTATGGAGCGGCACAGCAGCAACGCTTTGAAACTGGCGGAGTTTCTGCGTAATCATCCGAAAGTCGGCTGGGTGAACTATCCGGGTTTGGCGGATAATCCGGAAAATGTGCGGGTGAAAAAATATTTCACCGGCGGCATGGCATCCGGCGTGCTGTGTTTCGGTGTCAAAGGCGGCAGAGATGCCGGGGAAAAGGTGATGAACTCTTTGAAACTTGCCGCTATTGTGGTACATGTGGCAGATATGCGTACCGGAGTTCTGCATCCGGCGAGCATGACTCACCGCCAGCTTTCCGAAGCGGAACTGGAAGCCGCCGGAGTTTCACCGGATTTAATCCGTGTCTCGGTCGGATTGGAAAATATCGACGATATTATTGCCGACTTTGATCAGGCGCTTGCACAGGCATGAATTTCTGTGCCATGGGGCGCATGATAAAAACGTTTCTTTTGAGCCTCGCGCTGTGGAGTTCGCTCTGCGGCGCTGAGGTCTTTTTTATTGTAACTGCGGATCTGCATGGAAATCTGGATAAATTTTCCCGTCTTGCTCCGGCAATTCGCGCTTATCCCGAGGCGGTAAAGGCGGATGCCGGAGATCTCTTTCAGGGGAATTATGCTGTAAATGAGGCGCAGGGAATCCCGGTATTGGATGCCTTGAATATGCTCGGTTATGAAATCATCGTTCTGGGGAATCACGATTTGGAGTATCCGTTGAGGGTGATGCAGAGGTGGCAGGCGCATTTTTCCGGGAAAATTCTTGGCGGTCAATGGGGGTTGCGCGGCTTGGAGCTACCCGGATTTACGGTTGTGGAGCGCCACGGCATCCGCATCGGGGTAATTGCTCTGGGGGATGTGGGGTTGAAGAAAAGGACTCCATTCTGGCAGGATTTAAGTTACCATGACGAGGTGAAAACGGTGCGCGTGGCTGTGGATGAGTTGAAAAAGTTTCATTGTCATGCGGTGGTGTTGATCGCCCATGCCGGGGTGGGAAATTTCGGATTATTCAACCGCCTCTTGCGGGATGTGCCGGAAATTGATGCGGTTATCGGCGCTCACTCCCACAAATCTGTTCCGGGGAGGAGAATCCGTGGAAAACTGGCTGTTCAGCCGGATTCTCACAGCGAAAGTGCGGTTTTACTGCGGATGACTTTTGACCGGGAGAAGAAATTGAAGTTCATCCGTTCCGAGCTGCTCCGTCCGGCAGATAAAAGGGATGAGGCGGTCATGGCGTTGAAAAACTCTGCGGAAGCACAGAGTATGGCGCGGGGAAGTGAACTTTTGGGCAAAGTTGAGAGCATGGAGAAATTCGGCACTTTTGCCGCCCGGAGCATCCGGCAGGCAGTTGGTGCGGATGTGGCATTTTTCCGTTGTGAAGGAGTTGATTTTACCGGAGAATTGACCCGGAAAAAACTTTATGAAAAACTTCCATTCGGCAACCGTATCGTCAAAGTTGCCATTGACCGGGAGGCGTTGATGCGTTTTATAAAGAAGCGGCGGAGGAAGAATAAAAAGTTTTTTATTTCCGGTTCGCCGGATAAGGAGAGGGTAATTCTGGCGGTAAGCGATTTTTTCTGGCTGAAAGAGAGCGATCTGCACCACTGGAAAAGTTGCGTGAGCGGAAAATTTGAACGGGATGTGATCCTTGAGGCACTGGAAAAGGCAGGCGAAACACCCCTTTGAGCAGGTTGACAAATCGCCGCCGTTGTGGTATATTCTATACATGGCAGAACTTGTCATGCAACTTGCTGCTGCTGTGTTGTGAAAATTTGGGAAATAAGGCACTTATGAAAGATAATAATATTTTGCCGCAATCGCTGATTCTGGAGAACCGGGTCGGTATCCGGCGGGGGATTTTCCTGCTGTTGCTTTTGTTTTTGTTTATTTTACTGCCGTGGTTGAGCAGTCAGAGAGAACTTTTCCGTCATGAGGGGTTGTTTGCGGCGATCGCGGCGGAGTATGCCGATGAGGTATTTGATCCGGCGCATGGAGTGTGCGTTTCCGCGCACCATCAGCTTTTAAGTGATGCCTGGCCCCTCTATCCGGCGATGGTCTCGCTCTTTTACCGCGTATTGCCGATGGAAAGCGCTCTGCGTCTGGTTTCGGTCATTATGCTGGGCGTACTTTCCCTTATTTCCGGGATCAGTGCCTCATTCCGTTGCGGGAAACGCGCCGGATTGGTGGCGGCTGTCTGCTGTTTCGGAACGCTTTTTGCTCTGGATAAGGGTATCAATGGCGGTCCGGAGGTGATGGCGGCGGTATTTTTGCTGACCGCGCAACTTTTATTTTTTCATTACGGCAGCCGGTGTGCGGATTGGAACTCGGCGTGGCTTGCCTCGGCGGTGTTTCTGGCGCTGGGATTTCTGACTGCCGGGCCGGTGGTGATACTCTTTTTCGCCTTTCCGCTGGTGTTTTTGCGCCGTCCGTTATCTTTCGGCGGCAAGTTCCGTTATCCGGGATTTATTTTCGGAGTGATACTGTTGATCGCGGTGGTGCTTATCTGGCTCTCTCCCCTCGGATTGGATTGGCGGCACTATGCCAAAGGGTCGGAAGTTGAACTTTTCCCGGTGGTGGATTACCTTTTGGATCTGCTGGCATTCCCGGCGGTCTTTATTGTGCGGATGATGCCCTGGGGATTGATCATGTGGCTGCCTTTTTGTGTGGCACTGCAAGCGATCTCCCCGGTTCCGGAGTTCAGCCGCTATTTGCGGACACTTTTTTTCTCCATGCTGGCACTTATCTGGCTGGTTCCGGGAATATCCAGTATGCTGATATTTTTTGTGATCGGCCCGCTGGCGATCCTGACCGGGATCAACTACGATCTGGGAGTGCGGCGTTACGGAACTGTTTTGCGCCGGATACTGCTGATTTGCGGGGCGTTTTTCCCGTTGGCGGTATTGGCACTGATGCTGATCCTCTTTCTGCCGGAAAGTTACATCGGATTTTTCGGTGAAAGTGCCAAAATGCAGTTCCGTCTGGTGCCGGGGTATCTCTATTTTGCCTTGACCGGTATTGCAATACTGGCATTGCTTGGCGGGATGTTTGGTTACGGTCTGCGCCGTTTCCCGATATGGGTTCAGGTGCTGTTGATCTCTTTCGGCATCGGCACGGTGGCAACGGTGGAACTGCTGCCCTACCGGATGATGGAAAAAGATTGGAGCAGCTTCGGCAGAGATGTGCGGAAGGTTCTGCCGGAAGGAACGGAAAAAATTTACAAATATGCCATCGACGGCATGTATTGCGGATTATTTTACACCGGAAAACCGGTTTACACGCTGGAAAATCTTCAGCAGCTTGATCAACTGGAAGATACAGTTTATCTGATTTCCAGTACCGTTCCGGTTTATCCGGATCGGGTATGGACTCCGCTTTTGCCGGAAAATTACACCTGCCGCGGGGTGGAAGTGTGTGTATGGCGCGGAGAGATCCCGGCAGATGAGGAAGATATGCGCGATGAATACGATGAGTGACCGGCACATTGCCGTTGCCATGTCCGGCGGGGTGGATTCCACTGCGGCGGCGCTTCTTGCCCTGCGATCCGGGTATAAAGTAACCGGAATACACTTGAAAATGGAACCGGATACTCCGGATGACCCCCAGCTGGCGGCAAGTTGTGCGGCTTTGGGGATCGAATTGGTCGAACATGAGTGTGCCGCAGAATTTTATGAAAAGGTGTTGCGATATTCCGCATCAGAGTACGATTCCGGCAGAACCCCGAACCCCTGTTGTCAATGCAATAAGGTTTTGAAGTTTGCCGAATTGCTCAAAGCCGCCGACAAGTTGGGCATTTTTACCGTTTGGACCGGGCATTATGTCAATTTGGAGTGCATTGACGGGATATATTGTCTGAAAAAAGGTGTCGATGCCGGAAAAGATCAGAGTTATTTCCTTTACCGTCTGGGACAGCAGGAACTGGCAAGAGTTGGTTTCCCGCTTGGCGGTTTGACCAAGGAGGAGGTCAGAGGGATCGCCGCCGATGCCGGTTTGCCCTGTGCCGCCAGAAAAGACAGTCAGGATGCCTGTTTTCAAATCGCCGGGGAGTGCTGTGGAGAGACGTTGCGGCGGCGTTGCGGTTTCCCGGTGCGGCGGGGAAACTTCGTGCATAACGGCAAAAAGGTGGGACGGCATGAGGGTTTTCACCGTTATACTCTCGGTCAGCGTCAGGGATTGAATGTGGCGCTGGGAGTTCCGGCGTATGTTAAAGCGATCGATCCGGTAAGCCGGGAGGTGGTGTTGACCACCGATCAAAGTGAATTGATGTCAGAGAGTTTCACCATCAAAGAGGTGAATTGGCAATCCGGTTCCATGCCATTGGGGAAGTTGACGGTGCGGGTACGTTACCGCTCGCCGGGGGTGGAGTGTGAAATCGAAACTCTGCCCGGCAACCGGATTCTGGTTCATCCGGCAGTACCGCAGCGGGCGGTCACACCCGGACAGGCGGCAGTATTTTTTGCCGGAGATATTTTGCTGGGCGGGGGAGTTATTGAAAGTGTTTGAATTTTTACCTTGTTTGCAAGCGTGTTTTACCTCTTTCCCGGAAGCCGGTGACCGCATTGTGGTACTTTCCCGGCGGGAGGTTTGGTGCAGTGCCGGGAACGGGGAACTGCCCCGGTGGCAGGAGGTCGCGGAGTTTCTGCCGCAAGATGCCGGAATCATTCAAATCGGCACTTTTGATGGATGCCGTTGTTTCGCCGTGGAATTGGAGGCATTTCCGGAAAATTTTACCGGAGTTCGTGTTTGTCAGATAAGAGAGTTTCTTTTCATACAGCCGGAATCTTACCAAAACGCCCTCTGCCGGGCGCGGGGATTGCTGTCATGGCTCAATGCCCACCGTTTTTGCGGGAGGTGCGGGGAAAAACTTGAACCGTCAACTCACGATTCCGGATTGAATTGTCCGGCGTGCCGCGGGGTATATTATCCCCAGCTGGCTCCGGCGGTGATCGTTGCCATTACCCGAAATGGCGGCAAAGAGCTGCTTCTGGCACACAACCGCAGCTTTTCCGGGCAGGTTTACAGTTTGATCGCCGGCTTTGTTGAGGCCGGGGAGACGGTGGAAAATGCCCTTTGCCGGGAGGTGTATGAAGAGTGCGGTATCAGGGTGAAAAATTTGCAGTACGTCACCAGTCAGGTGTGGCCTTTCCCAAACTCATTGATGTTGGCATTTACCGCGGAATATGAGAGCGGCAATGCTCTTGCCGACGGCGAAGAACTTTCCGATCTTGGCTGGTTCACCCGGGATGACCACCCGGAACTGCCGGCTCCCGGCTCAGTTGCCCGCAAGGTGATCGATCTGGTTTTCAGCCGATAACACTCATATTTTTCCACTTGCCCCGGCGGTAACGCAAATAGAATGTCACGCCGAGCATGACAATGTAAATGTCACAAATCCACCACAAACTCCATACACACCAGCTGGCAGCTTGATCTGCTCCGAGGGTGCTGACCGCCCATGAACTGGAAAAGAGCATGTAAGCTGCGATGCAGGGCAGGGCATAAAGCAGCCAGCCCAGTGCGATTCCCGCCCACATGACAAATTTGGTGTCTCCGGCGCCTTTGACCGCACTGCCGTAAAGGATGTTGTAGGCATCAAAGAGCAAATATGCACTGGTGAAGATCAGCATGGTTTTGGATAACGCCCGGACTTCTTCATTTTGAATATCGAATATACGGAGAATGAGTTCCGGGAAAACGATAAAGAGTATCAGCATCAGAAAACAGTACGCACTTACCAGAAACCGGCAGCTGCGCACTGAACGCTCCGCAAAGGGAATATCCTTTGCTCCGACACCCTGACCCACCAGAATGGATGCCGCCTGACCGAAACCGATCATCGGATTGAATGCCAGACTGTATGCCGACATGGAAACGGTACTGGCGGTGAGAACCTCTACACTGATTTTTCCCAGCAGCACCACAAAGATGTTGAAGGTGGCAAGGTCGAGAACCAGCTGAACCCCGTTGGGGATGCCGAAACGTACCAGCCGCTTGAAAATATCCCAGGAGAATATGTTGCTGAAAGTTCCGAATTCCTCCCGGTTTTTCCGGCGGAAAAAGGCGATAAAGTAGACGAGCAAGCCGAGCAGTCCGGCGCCGACAGTTCCACATGCCGCTCCGGCGATCCCCATATCCGGAATGGTGATGCGCATCGCTCCGATATGGAAACTCCAGCCGAAAATCAGCATGGCATTCAGCGGGATATTGGCACAGGTCACCAGCAGATTGACCCCCATGATCATATTGGTTTTGGCTCTGCCGCTCCAAAAGGTGGAAAGCGCCACTGAAACCAGCGGGATAAATCCGCCCCATGAGATGATGTTGTAGTAATTTATCTCCATTTCACGCAAAGATTCGGCGTGTCCGTACCAGTCGAAGATCTGTTTGGAAAAAAGCGTGGTCAGTGCCATGATCGCACCTCCTGCCAGCGCCAGAATGACTGCCTGCCATACCGCTTTGCCCACATTGCGCGGCTGACCGGCTCCGGTGTACTGGGCAACAAAGACTCCGGCGTATCCGACAATGCCGAGAAAGATGCAGGAGATGGTGAAACTGGTCAAGCCGGAGGGGAACGCCGCCGCCATTGCCGATGATGAGTAGTTCGCCAGCATGACCCGGTCAGTAAAGAGATTTACTCCGTGACCGATGGAGGCTACGACCAGCGGAAAGGCGACTTTGGAAACTTCTGCAATACCGCCTTTGCCGCGGAACGGGATAAAAAAATTGTGGCTCATGATGATTTCTGTTTGGTTGATGAGGTGCTGCAAATGACAATAACAACTGCTGCCAGAATAAGGGTTACTCCGGCAACGATTTTGACAGTGATCGCTTCATGGAAAATGCATACTCCGATAAAGACCGCAGTGACCGGTTCCAGCGCTCCGAATATGGCAGTCGGCGTGGCACCGATCTTACGGATGGCAACTGCCGCCATGAGAAAGGAGAGAACTGAGGGAAAAAGTGCCAATCCCAGCGCATTGCCGAGGGCTTTCAGAGAGGGGAGCATCTGCAAATCTGCTCCGCCCCGCAAAAAAATTAGAAATACCGGCAGGGAAAAGAGCATGGCATAAAAGGTCAGCGTTTCCGGAGCAAGTTTATGGAGAGATGATTTACGCACCATGACAATGTAAACGGCGTAGGTCAGTGCCGAAAGCATGATGTAAATCAATCCCGGGGCATTGATCTTCGCTCCGCTGCCGGGGTAACAGATGATCACTGCTCCGGCAACTGCCAGAATAATTCCGGCGATAATGGCTTTGCCCGGTTTTTCCTTGAAAAAAATCGCCATTATCAGCGCCACCATCACCGGGTAGACAAAGAGAAGCGCCGCCGAAATACCGGAATCCATTATCCGGAATGTCAAAAACCAGAATGCACAGGTCAATGCCATTATTACGCCTGCTGCCGCCGCCGGAATACGGCACTCCCGGGGCAGAAAAAAGGAGGATTTGCGCAGCGCTGTTACAATTCCCATCAGAATCGCCGCCAGAAAAAAGCGGTAGAAAAGTACCGAAAAAGGCGAAAGCCCTTCCTGATAGAGCGGCAGGCCGAAAAATGGATTCATCCCGTAGGTGACTGCGGCGATAGCAGCACAAAAAATTCCCACAAATTTATTATGGTTCATAGCAATATTCCCCCTTTGAAAAATCAGTCGGTAAGAAGTCCGTCAACCAGTTTTACCGAGCGGGATGCCATACGGGCAATATCCATATTGTGGGTGATCATCAGAATTGCCCGGGAAGGATTTTCCTGCCGCAATCTGGTGAATAACTCCAAAATGGCATCTCCGGTATGGGGGTCAAGGTTGCCGGTGGGTTCATCGGCAAGGAGCAGAGCCGGGTCATTGATCAGACTGCGGGCAATGGCGGTACGCTGCTGTTCCCCGCCGGAAAGTTCTTTGGGGCGGTGGTTCATCCGGTCGGCAAGTCCGACTGTTTCCAGAAGTGCGGTTGCCAGTTTTTTGGATTCCCGGAAACTTTTCCCGGCGATCGTCCCGGCGATGGCGACATTTTCCAGCGCGGTCAACTCCGGCAGCAGATGGTAGGATTGAAAGACGAAACCGATATTCTGCGCCCGGAACTTCGCCGCCGCACGGCGGGAAAGCTGTGCCGGAACGACTCCGCCGATGGTGATGGTTCCGGAGACCGGGCGCTCCAAACCGCCGATCAGGTTGAGCAAAGTGGTTTTGCCGCTGCCGGATGCGCCGTAGATACAGCACCATTCACCGGGGAAAAGGGAGAAATCGACCCCTTTGAGGATCTCAAGGGTATTCTGTCCCATGCGGTAGGAGTGACAGATTTTTTCGAGGGTCAATATCGGATCATTCATAGCGCAGGGCCTCCGAAGGTTGCAGTCTTGCCGCCCGCAATGCCGGGAGCAGAGCGCCGATAGTGCAGAGCAGAATACTGGAAATTACGATAAATGCCACATCCGACGGAATGATTTGCGCGGGAAGCTGGTCGAAAAAGTAGAACTTTTTCGGGAAAAGATCCTGCCCGCTGATACGGGAGGCGAAGTTGACAATATCCTGACGGAAGTGGATCACCAGAAAACCCAGAATCGAACCGGTAATACTGCCGATAACTCCCACCAGAAAGCCCTGAAGTACAAAAATCCGCATCACCGCCCGGTCGGTACAGCCGATGGCTTTCAGCAATCCGATCTCCCGGGTTTTCTGATAAATGGAGGTGATCAGGGTGTTGGTGATGCTGAATGCGGCTACCAGTACGATAAAGATCAGCAGAAAGAACATCATCAGTTTTTCCACCGCCAGCACCTCCAGAAAAGTGCGGTTTGCCTCTTCCCAGCCGACCACGGCGAAACCGGGGAGCGCTTCACTTAAATCATTGAGCAGTTTCTGCTGGTTGAAGGCATCCGGACCCCAGCCGTAAATAGAGGTGGCGCTGCCCCAGGGCAGATCGAAAAGTTCTGCCGCATCATCCGGATCAGTAAAAAAGACCACTTGATCGAAGTCCGACTTGCCCAGAGCATAAATTCCGGCAACTTTGAACTCTGCCGGCAGATAGGCGGAACTGTCTTTATTCAACTCAATGCCGCCTGCGGCGTTGAACTTCACCAGATCGGTCAGGTGTTTTGCAGAGTGAACCAGAAAGGTGTCTCCCACACCAATGCCCCAGCGCTCCGCCATATAGGAGCTGATGACTGCATAATGGGCATCGTCTTCAAAGTATGAACCAAGTTTCAACGAACCGGCTTTCAGATATTTTTCCAGATTGAGGTGTTTTTTCAACTCCTCCGGCGAAGCGGCAAAGAGCATGGTCTGGGTATCCAGACGGTGAGTGCGTCTGCCGAACTGTACCAGCACCGGGCTTTGGATGACCGGTGTACCGCTTGCTTTATGGCGCAATAACTGCTGACGGACATATTCCGCATCGAAGTTGCTCATAGCCGAATTGATCCGGCGGATCTGAAAGTGGGACTGGGTTTCGATCAGTTTCCGTTTCATCTCCCCGGTAAAACCGCTCATGACCGCCATGACCACCATCAGCACCATTACCCCCAGAGTAACGCCGAGAATACTGGTCAGGGTGATAAGTGAAACTGCGTTGCGGCGCGGCTTCAGATAACGTCCTGCGAGAAAAAGTTCAAAAGACATGCTGTTTATCCTCAGTTGCTTTTTGCGGGCAGAAACTCTGCGGCGATAAAATCACCGCGCAAAATGCCGGATTCCTTTTTGCCGGGGAACTTCTGCCAGAGCGGATCATCTTTTTTCAAAATTATGTAGGCGGGTTTTTCCACCGGTGAATCCGGCTGCATGGATGTAACATCCTGAACCTCACTGCCGGTACACCACTGCAGCGCGGGAATATACTCTTCCCGGGTGAAAAAAGCGCTCTTTTCGGGGATGATGTCGTAATCGGCAATCAGGTAATTGAACTCCTTTTCCGGCATGAAAGGTGTGCTTTTGAAGCACCAGGAAAAGCCCAGGGGCAAAATCGCCACCGAGAAGAAAAAGAGATAGAGACGGCTGCGCCAGTTGCCCCGGAGACTGTAAAGCAATGCTCCGCCGCCGAGGAGCGAGGTCACGCCGAATACCAGCAGTACCACCGGCTTGAAGGGGAGAATGGTCGAACAGCCGTTGTAAATTCCCGGCATGTACCAGAGAATTACCTCTGCCAATCCGGAAAGAACGAGTATCGTTGCCCAGAGATTGAGCATCCAGTCAAAGGAGCGGTGGTGTCCGCCGGTGTTGAAATATGCCTGCAGTCCCCGGGCGATCAGAATCGCCAGCGCAGGGAAACAGAGCAGTAAAAATGCGGGGGCAAGAGTTCTCAGCGCTATGGCGGCAATCAGCGGTACAGCCACCGCGGCACAGGCAAATTTGGTCAAAGGCTGACTCCAGAGCCGTTTCCATGACTCTCTGCCGGTCATCAGCGCCGCCGGGATCAGCACCCACACCGGGAAAAGTCCGATGATGATAAAGAAGAGATAAACAAACCAGGGGATGGAGAGATCGCCGGTGGAGAGGAATTTATCCATATTCGGGCAGAGCAGCAGGATTGCCGCCCACGGCAGGATGGGAAGAACGGCACAGATAAGCCAGGGCAGTACCGTCATGAGCAACTCTTTAAGTTTTCGGTTGAAAACCAGATAGACCGCCATGATGATCGGGGTGATCAGGGCAGTTATACCGCAGGAAAGAAGCGCCAGAGCGGAAAATAATCCGGAAATGACACTGAGCAGGAACATTCTCCGGTTGAATTTGATCTCCTGAACCGCCAGAAACATCGTTCCCAGACTTCCTGCCATCATCATTGCCGCAAAGAGATAGGGCAAGGGTATTCCGGCGTAGAAAAATACTGCCGAAAATGAGATGTAGATCGTTGCCGCCAGTGCGGCAAGTTTTTCATCCCGCAGATGCTGTTGGATAAGCAGGGCGATGAAAAGCGCAGTGATCCCCGCCGCCAGAGCGGAAGGCAGACGGGCGGCAAAGGTATTTATGCCGAAAAGGTTGTAACTTGCTGCCATTGCCCATGAAGGCATGGGAGGCGTTGCCGGATCACCGGGGACGACCGCGTATGAGGAACTTTCCACCATCTCCCGCGCCGGAAGCGCTCCGGCAAACTCCGCCGGGGAAATCATCGGGCGGCTTGCCAGCGGAATGATGAACATGACGATAAAAAACAGAAAAATCCATCCGAAATATTTCATTTTTTCTCTCCTGTGAAAAGAAATATATTGCACTTGTTTTTCAATGAATATTTTATTTTACTGCGTTCAGGCAGAAATGACTCCAATTCACCTTTGGTTGAAATCACCACCACATCTTTTTTATCCGCAAGGTGGTTGTTTACGGTGTTTTTCAGTTCGTCGTGGTGGATGGCTCCCGCTTTCCGGGAGACCAGACAGACCGGTTTATTCAAACAGTAACTCACTGCGGCGGCGCTGTCGTCATCGGCAAAAAAGAGCGGATCACCGGCAAGCAGTTCGGTTTTGAGACCTTTCAGAGAGCTGTCTTGTATCATGCCGCTTAAACGGTTCCACGGCAGGGCAGGGGGAAGAGTGAGCATGAAAAATCCGAGTGCCACGGCGATCATGGCGATCTTTCCGGCATAATGTTTGCTCTCTTTGACCATGAAAAGCCAGAGCAATGGTGCCAGCAGAGCCAGTGCCGGGCGGTAGAGCCTTTCACCCTTGGGGTAAATATCCAGATAGCCCGGCAGTTCAAGTTTCAAAAAGCGGCAGACCGGAGCGGCAAGGAGAATGACGAGCATAAGCAGAAAAACGACGGCAATAAAAATTGCCATCCGGTTGATCCTGCCCGCTGCCAAGCCCTGATCATTTTTCTTTTCCAGACGTATTGCCCAGGTGAGGAAAAAGAGCGGCAGAGCAGCCATGATCACCCCTGTCCAGCTGAATAATCCGCATTGGGCAAAGGCGGCTGCTCCGGCGGCACCGACTGCTCCGGAAGCGACATAGACCATTTTCAGCCAGCGGTTCGTCTCTTTCCGTGCCGCCAGCAGACCGGCTGCAGCGCAGGAGGTGAGAAATGCCAGAGCCGGAGCCGGGGAGGCGGAAGTTCCCAGATACCACACGGGGGGAAAAGTGAGGTAGAGTACCGGAGCAGTTCCGGGATTGGCAAGTTTCAGTTTCACCGCCGCCAGATAGAGCAAAGCTCCGGTGAGCAAAGTGGCCATTGCCGCCGGCAGTTTGGGAAGGTATGAGCCGGAAATCTGCGGAAAATACTCCCGCAATTTCAGGGCAAACTCATATTCTGCAACTGAGGTGAATCCGCGGTAGTGCAGGGAGGCAAAGTAGAGAATCGCCAGCAGAGCTGCACCGATCCACGGTAAAAATTTGATTTTTGCATTATCCATTAAAAAAAACTCCGTCCGAACCGGAAAAGATCAAAAAATCCAATTCTATATAATATACAGTATACTGTCGTGTAATTCAAGTCTCCGCGCTCAGAAAAAGAGTTGAGTTATGCACATGTATACCGCCGTTCCGGCGGCGATGGAGAGCAGGGGATTGCCTTTGAGCAAATGGAGGGAGATCACGACCAGTGAACCGGCGGCTTCCGGAATGCCGAATCCTCCGGCGGCAAAAGTTTTTTCATTGTAAGGCGAAACCAGACAGTAGATTATCAGCATGGCAATGGCGGCGGGGGAAAGCACCTTGCCGATGAAAGTTATGACCGGCGGACACTTTTTGCCGGAAGAAAAGAGCAAAAAGGGCAATGCCCGCAAAATGATCGTGACCCCTGATGTTACTGCGATAACGGCGATGATCAAGGTGGTCTGACTGCTCATTTTGCCACCCCGTCAATGAAGAGTTTTTCCAGTTTTTTGCGGGAAATGATGAAGGCGGCGGTCATGAGGATCATTGCCGGAATGAGCATGTTGCCGGTGGAAAAGAATATTCTGCTGATGATCGCGGAAAAGGTTCCGATGACGGCTGGTATCAGGTTGCGTTTTTCTTTGCACTGATCAGTCAGCACCACCAGAAAGAGCGCGGTCATGGCGAAGTCGATGCCTCTGGTGGAAAAGGGGAGAAAGTTGCCTGCCAATGCTCCGATGGTGACTCCCGAAACCCAGTAGAGGTGGTTCAAAGAAGCGACGTAAAGGCAGTAACGGATATTCTCTTTTTTATCCGCAATTTTGCTTTCTGTTTCCAGTGCGTAGGTCTCATCGGTCAGCGACCATATCAGGTAAGACTTTTTCCACCAGCGGATATTTTTGAATTTTTCCAGCAGAGATAATCCGTACATGGCATAGCGGATATTGAGAAAGACGGTCAGGAGAGCCACATCCAGCAGAGCAGTACGGTTGCCTATCCAATCGACAATGGCAAATTGCAAAGCGCCGGAAATGCTGGTCAGACTGCTGAGAAATGCCCAGAAAACAATATCCGGGCGCCGGATTTGACTGGCGAGCAGTATTCCTGCTGCCGCTCCCATGGTGGTGTAGCCCATCAGCACCGGCAGCGAGGCAGTAAATGCCCGTGAAAAAAGAGTTTTATTATTCATAATGCAGATAAAAAGGTTCGTAATGTGACTTTGTGTTTCAATGCAGACCGCTGTGTCCTTTACTTAATGTAGCGTAAAAACGGCAAAAAAGCAACCCGGAAGAGGATTTTTCCGATGAAAACTCTTTTGAGTACTTGCAAATCTGGCAAATGGGGGTATATTATACAGATTGAAAATGGTTTTTGCTGAGAGAACGAGATTTTATTGTCTAAAATATAAAGGAGTTGAAAAATGGCAGTTCCGAAAAGAAAAACTTCCCGTATGCAGCGCCGTCAGCGCAAAGCCGCCAACCGTTATGAAGGTGTCGCCGCCACCTATTGTGTGAGCTGTGGCGCTCCTGTTATGCCGCACCGCGTCTGCACCAGCTGCGGACAGTACGATGGCAAACAGGTTCTTACTGTTGAAGCGTAAGCGGTCACATTGACCGTAAAAAGAAACCCGGGCGCGAGAATAATGAGAATCGGCGTAGATGCGATGGGGGGCGATTTTGCTCCAGGAGTCGTTGTTGAAGGCGTATCGCAGGCGTTGGTCGATTTTCCCGATTTGGATATAGTCCTTGTCGGTCATCGTGACCGGGTTGCTTTTTATCTTGAAAAGTACGGTATCGCCGGTCATCCCCGGTTGGAGCTGGTTCATGCTCCGTCGGTTTGTGAAATGTCCGAGCCGTCGGCGATATCCCTGCGGGCAAAACGTGATTCATCGATCACGACCCTTGCCAAAATGATGAAAGCCAAAGAGATCGATGCTATGGCGACTCCGGGACATACCGGGGCGACTGTGGCGGCGACCACGGTTCTGGCGCGGACACTGCCGGGAATTGACCGCCCCGCTTTGGGAGCGAGTATGCCGGCTCAGGAAGACCGTTTCCTGCTGATGGATGCCGGGGCAAATCCTGACTGCGGAGTGCATAATATGGTGCAGTTCGCGCTTATGGGCGAAGTTTACGCCCGTTACCTTTACCACAAAGAGCGTCCCCGGGTCGGTTTGCTCAGTGTCGGCGGTGAAGATATCAAAGGCTGTGACCTGACCAAAGAGACCTTCAAACGTCTGGAACAACTGCCGATCAACTTTGTCGGCAATGTGGAGGCAAATACCGCTTTTGAGGGTGTTTGCGACGTATTGGTCAGTGACGGTTTTGCCGGAAACGTGATGCTCAAGGCCGCTGAAGGTCTTGCCCGTGCCACCGGTTACTGGCTCAAACAGGCGTTGAAACGCAATGCGGCACGGGTGGTCGGTGCAGTTTTGGCAAAGAGTGCCTTTGATGAGTTGAAAGCCCACGGTTCATCCGATGTTATCGGCGGAGCGCCGCTTCTGGGGATCAATGGTATTTGCATCATCGGTCACGGCGGATCGAATCCGGTGGCAGTTCGCAATGCGATCAGGGTTTCGGCGGAGTGTGTTCAATTTGAATTGAATCAGCGCATTGTCGAAGCCATTGAAGAAGCCGGAGATCTGGCGAAACCTGCAAAGGTTGAGAAGTGACCGGAGCCGCACAAGTCGGAGGCCAAGCGGTC
>JAZUPS010000206.1:0-2460 GCA_045605305.1 Victivallaceae bacterium | reverse complement strand
TTTGTAATCTCAATCATTTCCAATTATTCCCTGATCTTATTTGCCCCATTCGGTATTACCCAGCAAACCTTCGCTGAAATAAACCGGTTTGCAATCATGTTCATAATAGAACTTGGCAACTGCTTCGATACGATCGAGGTGATCGGGCAGATAGTTCGGATAGTACGGGAACGTATACTGCTCATGACTGCCAAGACCGAAAGTCTCACAATGATTTTTCTCGGCACTCTTAAAAATATTTTCCAGTCTTCCGGTGATTTCTGCCAACGGGACAAGGTTGCAGCAGCAACCGCTTCCGCTGGAAAAGAAGATCTTCAGCAAGGGATCGTAATAGGCACGGTGGTTGGCGAAATAACTGCGCTCTTCACCAAAACCATAGTGCAATTCCAATCCCATCGTTTCAACGCTCTCATCTGCACCGGAGCAGAAACGTTCCTGGATTTTTGTCATATTTCCGCCTTTCTGACGGTCTGCCAGACTCGGTCCGCCCATCACCCGCAACCGCATCGTACCGGTACAGTAACATTTACCGCCGCGGCGGATGAACTCCTGCGCCGAAGAGGGATGAATATTTGCCCAGTGGATCACGCAGGGAGCTATATAACACTCTTCGCCGGCGAAACGGATAATCTCATTCTGCACCAAATCCCAATCTCTGCCGATCTCTTCGGCTGAAGCCTCGGCATAAGGACGGTCAGGAAATTCACTGTAACTGTGGAAGGAAAATTTCAGCCAGTCACTGTTCGCCTGAAATTCACTTTTCCAGATATCCGGCATATCTTTGAGCAGAAATTCTTCATGGGCGTTGTGATAGAAGCAATTCAGCGTACATTTGAAACCATATTTGTCATGAATATCTTTCAGGCCTTTCAAATAAAAGTGGTCAAAGGCGCTTTTGGGGCGCTGTTTGGCAAGGTCGGTAAAGAGGAAGATATGGTCATCGATATAACAGTTGTACCGCTTAAAGGATTTCTTATCCCACACCAGAGTCAACTCCTGAGAATAGTTGCCGTAAGGCGTGATCGTTGAAGCTGAAACATTGTTGAACTGCTCTTTCAACTCAATATCCGCAAAGAAACGGCGTCCATCCATTTCCGCCTTGACCCCGTTGACCATCACCGGGCAACCGTGGTCGGAAATACCTTCGATTCTGACTTTCAATGACTCTTCACTCTCCACTCCATGATGATGATTCAGTATGGCACCCTGACGATAATTGGTGATTTCGATCATTTTTCAAATCCTTTTATTTGTCCCAGGCAGTATTGCCCAAAATTCCATCGTTAAAGAAAACCGGTTTGCATCCGACTTCAGTATAAAGCCGCGCCGTCAAATCCATCCGCTCCATGTGGTCAGGCAGATAGTTCGGATAGTACGGGAAGGTGTACTGCTCGTGGCTGACCACACCGAATGTTTCTGCATTGTGTTTATCAGCAATATCCAAAATCGATTTCACCTTTCCAGGGATTTCCTCAATAGGAAGCAGATTGCAACACACCCCGTTGGCATAAAAACAGAGATTCAACAGCGGATCATAATAACTGCGATGATTTAAATAATAGTTGCTCTCTTCCTCAAAACCATAGTGCAGTTTGAATCCCAGCATATCCGGCCCGCGATCATTGCCGGTAATAGAACGCTCCTGGATCTTTGCCATATTGCCGCCGCCCTGACGGTCTGCCAGACTGGGGCCGCCCATCACTTTCAACCGGAGTGAACCGGCATAGCAGCGGGTTCCGCGACGGATCATCTCCTGCGCCGCCGCCGGATGGATATTCACCCAGTGAGTAACGCAAGGCGGAATATATGACTCTTCACCGGCAAAACGGATGATCTCATTCTGCACCAAGTCCCAATCCCTGCCGATATCTTCTGCCGACGCCTCGGCATAAGGACGGCCCGGAAATTCACTGTAAGCATGGAAAGAAAACTTCAACCAGTCACTGTTGTCAATAAATTCACTCTTCCAGATATCCGGCATATCTTTGAGCAGAAACTCATGATGGGCATTGTGATAGAAGCAATTCAGTGAAAACTTGGTTCCATATTTATCATGGATGGACTTCAGCCCTTTCAGGTAAAAGTGGTCAAATGCCCGTGCCGGACGCTCCTTCGCCAAATCGGTAAAGGTAAAAATATGGTCATCAATATAGAAGTTATAACGGGGAAAGGATTGTTTATCCCACATCGCCGTCAATTCCTGCTTGTAATTACCGTAGGGAGTAACGGTAGCGGCTGTGATCGTATTTACTCTTTCCGTCAACTCCACATCCGCGAAGAAACGGCGACCATCCATTTCCGCCTTGACACCATTGACTGTTACCGGACAACCGTGATCGGAAATACCTTCAACTTTTACCGTAATAGAATTTTCCTTTTCAACACCATGTCGGTGATTTAATATCACGCCATTACGAAAATTAGTTATCTCAACCATTTTTGATTCCTTTTTTTACTGGC
>JAZUPS010000205.1:0-5260 GCA_045605305.1 Victivallaceae bacterium | reverse complement strand
ATGCCTGCTCCCATTACCGTAAGCAGAATGCCCAGCGGCCAGAAACTGTGGGTGATATTAATGAACTTGCCTGGATCTCCATCGGCATGAAGATCCTGTGTGAATCCTGTGGCAAGGCTTTCAAAAAATCCACTGCCCACTCCGATGAGAATGATTGCTCCCGCCAGCAGGCTGTAACCAGATACCGCACTGCACAGCATCAATCCGGATGAGATCAGAAGCATGGAGCAGCCCAGCGTAATTTTTTTGCCGAAACGCTCTGCCGCCCAGCCGGATAAGATCATCGAAAAGATCATCACCCCGCTGCGGATCAGATGCAGTGCACCACCAGATGCCAAATCCATCCCCAATTCTCCGCAAATGGCAACCAGCACCATGGGGATAATTACAGAACTGGAGGCGTAACCAGCGTAACCCAAGTAAGTTGCGAAGTCCAAACGGGAAAATTTCAGAACAAATTTTTTTGACATTATATTACCTGTATCGTACCTGTATCATCATGAACAATGTTTAATTTATCGCCCAAACAGCATTTTGTCAAGTGAATTTATAAAAATTTATGAAAAAATGATTTTTCCAGGTAAGTATCACTCAGATAATTATCTGGTGGTTTTGCCGATGGATAATTCAACCGGCAGAATAATAGAAACCGGCTCTTCCGGTTGAAATTTATTCTGAAGCTGATTGACCAGAATTTGCAGAGCTTTTTTCCCCAACTCCAGCTGGGGCTGCCGTACAGTTGTAAGAGGATGTTCAAGGAAACGATTGAAGCGCAATTCATCAAATCCCACGATAGAAATATCTTCTGGTATCCGCAAACCGGCTTCCCGGATCGCTTTGATCGCTCCTAAAGCCTGATAGTCATTGCCGGCAAAAACTCCATCGGGAATCGGCTTCTGATTGAGCAGAAACTTCATATTTTCATAACCGCCTTCCATATCTGGTTCAAATCTGCTGCTGGGGCGGCTGACCTGAAGTTTCAGATCTGAAAAGCGGCGAATAAGTTTTTCGCTGCACAGAATACCATAGTCACTCAACGCCCGCCGATAACCATCAAGCCTTTCGTTATTGGCACTTCCGGCAGTTCCGTAAAGATGTGCAATGCGGCGGCATCCAGTCTTTATGAGATATTCACATGCCATGTAACCGCCTGAAGTATTATCCACGCCGACGTAATTGGTTTCCACATCATAAAATTTGCGATCAATTAGGACAAAAGGGATACCTGCTTCTTTTAGCTTGAGCAAAGATTCCAGATTACCTCTTCCGAAATTAGGGAAGATAATGACTCCAGCATCTTTATTTTGCAGGCAATGGCGAATATTCTGATTTTCTCTTTCCACATCTCCGTGGGAAGTTTTGATCACCAGTTCACAGCTACATACTGAGGCTGCCTCCTGAATACCTTCACAGACGGTCAAAAGAAAGACATCGCTCAAATCCGGCAGGATAATGGTGACCGAATAACGTGGCGGACAGCCACTGCCAGAAACCAGTTGAGAAACAAAAGTACCTTTCCCTGGATATCTGACCAGCAGTCCTTTATCAATAAGGTGCTCAATCGCAGTACGGGCAGAACGACGACTGATTTTATAGCGTTCTGCGGCCTCATTTTCAGAGATAATACAATCTCCCGCCTTGAGGGAACCATTGAGTATCTGCTCTTCAGTTTCCTGCTCAAAGCGTTCATAAACGTGAACTATGTTTTTTTTCAAAATCTCTGCCATAAATAATAATATACATCCATGATTTTTTTTGTCAACTGAAATTAAAAAAATCCATTGTTTTTTGGTGATGTGCCATATTTTTGAAAATCAAACATAAGTTTGCAAATAAATGCCTATTGCAGCACATAAAAAATATCACACAAAACTATTAATATTATTTATTTGACGTAATGATAATTGAGATTTTTTAATTATAAGTTCTGCTATGTAAATCAAAAATTTTGAGTTATATATCACTATAGTGGAATAAGTCCACGATCAATATAAGCCCTGTCGATTCTTCGGAATCGGCGGGGCTTTTTGTCTATTAACAATCCTTACTCGAAGTTATGAAACGCGGAACGCCGTAGGCGTGAGCATTGGAATGACGGAGAGCGAGTCCTGCGGGAAATCGACTGGAACACTCAAACCGAGGTGGTTTGAGTGCGAGGCGGCTCTCCTGCCGCCGCAGGGAGATTTACCGGAGAATCAACTCATGGAGGTAAATATGAGAATTGATAAGAAGACGTTGAATGATGCCTTGCGGATGCTGGGCAAGGTGGTCTGTCAAACCAGTCCGGTGGAGCGGTGCAAGTTCATTAACGAGGTGGTGGAGAAAATCACCGTCCACATCGACCGGGTGGAGATCGAGTATAAAACAGACGGCTTGGAGGCGGTCATAACCGAAGCGGAGGCGGTAAATGGAAAAAACAATTGAAAGACTGGTCAACGGCAATATCAAAGTGACCATCCCCATCCACCTGAAATATGATGGCTGCAAAACAGTCATCCATCAGCCGGAGGTGGAACAAACAGAACTTGATCCGGAAACTATGTCCCCGTTACAAAAGGCGGTGATACAAGGTTTTCAGTACCGGGATATGCTGGAATCAGGCAAGGTGGCAACTATTTCCGAACTGGCACAGAAAGTCAAACAGTAACGCGCCTTCCTCTTCCGGGCATTAAGTCTGGTCAACCTCGCCCCGGACATCATCGAAGCCATCCTCAACGGCAAAGAGCCATCCTCACTCACATTATCCAAACTCCGCAAAGGCTTCCCCGAAGACTGGACCGAGCAGCGGAAACTGTTTGGGATGGAGTAAAAAAAGCTCGGCACGGATTGTTATGTATACTGTGCCGAGCATTGTGTGCATTTCCGCAACAAACGAGATCATTTCATATGAATAGAGTTCATATAATTACGCATTCCTCTTGCTCTCTTGGAATTACGTCCGTTGAGAGAAATTTCTGTCGAATATGAGCATATAAATTCACTGTCTGGCTCTACAATACCACGATCAACTCGTAAGCCTAATGCATTTTGCTCATCCGCTTTTGGCTGAATTTTTGTTTTTTCACGTTTCAGTTGAAAACCATATCGAGAAAAGATATCGTAGACGTTACCGCATTTTTCCAGATTTTCCAAAGACCTTGGTCCGCTTATTACAATGTCATCGACCCAAAAAGAAACATCTACAGCAGTTCCATAATTTTCCAACAGACACAGCAAATGTTTGGCGGGGGAGGAAAGGATTATTTTTCCCAATTGAGTGCTACAAGGACCACCTTGCGGCAGATGGTTATTGAATGTTGTTAAATTTGCAATAATATCGATAATATCCCAAGAGAATCCTCTATCTCGCAAACTTTTCTTTATTGTCCTTTTTTTTACGCTGGGGAAAAAATTACTTATGTCGTAACAGAGCAACATATCTTTATTTGTGTGCAACGCCATAATTTGAGCTGTTGAAGAACCTCGTCCAGCTCCCATATTGCCTAATGTATCTATATGACTCAATACTTTTCTCAATAATAAACGCTGTACTTTTTTTAATTCCTTATCAGGAGGATTTATTACTCTTGAGCCTTTTTCTGGATTCTGCTTATCTTTAGGGATAGACACTTTCCCATAACGATATGGAGCTTTTTGGGCAAAAGTCTGCAATTCCTGAACCGAAGCAAACCCTAAATCGTTTGTAAGTTGACGAAGTGTGTATTTTTGAGGATCCATAATTTTTTCCATAAACCGAAAGAGTCTCATAAATGCGCATTCCAATAACAATTGCAATATCAACGCCATATTTCTCAAGTAGCAAGAGTATGAAAGACCATACTTTCATCGCCGCACCTTGCAACCAAACCATTTTGTTTGGCCTGAGCGATCTGATGTATTCTTCCAATACTCTTCGCTCTCCTTGAGCTAGGTTGAGGGATTCACAACATGACTTTAAATATCTTATTGCCATGTCATAATCTCCCCGCTGCAATGCTTTGGATGCTTCATTCATGAGCTCTCTTTCTTGCGTGTCGCCCATCTTATTCGCTATACGTTTGATTGCTCTTATTGCATCTTTGTGTAGCGGAGGTAGGTCTCTGCGTAAGTTAGCCATGATAAGCCTCCTTGGATTATTGCGTGACACTATGACCGAATATCATAGCTGTTTCACGTTTGAAGCTGAAAAAGATATTAAGTATACTTATACAAAACATCTATCAGCACATAAACCAAAAGTCTATGCAGTGAATCGCATTAATAGGATAATCCTAATCGGCAATCCGTTCTGGGAGACTGGTAGATGGATTTCCAATGGGCACAAATAAAATCAGTTGTTCATTTGTTATCATAGAAATCAGCTCTCCATTGCTCCAACTCCGGATAGACAATTCGCGATTCCGACCAGTCTTGCAACCAGCAAGGTCAATATCCAAGAAGCATGTCAAACAACACAGTACCTACTAACGAGGCAACTCGCTAAATATAATAGCAATTTTCGTGCCAAGTGCCATTTGAGCACAGGATGTTGTGGTAAATGCTGCGACTGTGTGCCATGTTGACGCACATAGTGAGACACAAGTGTGCCATGGCACATAAAATGCGTCAATTGATAAACATGTATATTATAAAAAGACTGCAGTTCGAATCTCGTCTGGTGTGGATTGCTACTTGGAACAAAATGCCGGAGATAGTGTAATAAACAGGCGTTGATTTGCAATAAGTTACGTACTGTGTCAAAAATCGGAGATGACACGCCTTCGCATAAAGCTACGGCGGTGCAGGCACAGGTACTTTCCGAAAAATCTGAGCAGGTGAGCAGTTTTACACGGTTTTGGTGTGGACGATAGCTTTCCGGACACTCCGCAGAGCGGTTTTTGAGGGTAATTTGTGGGGAAAAAACAAAAAAGCCAGTCGGTTTGACTGGCGTATTCTCTATAACATTTGCACATCCTTACTCCCGACTTGTCCTCCGTAGCCTTGGCAAAGGAGGAAGGGAGCTGCTTCGCGGGCGGCGCAAGCCAACCTCTTCACAAGCGACTGCAAGGAGCGACTTCACAAGCAAGGCGAAACGGCGATTTGAGTGAAGAGCGGCTGTCGCCGCGTGAAGATGTGAAGTTGAGCCTGACGGCTCGGTGAAGTGGAGCCTTGCGGCTTCATGTTTTTTTGGTTCTTCGACGGTTTGTGACAGAAATACGCAGAAAAACATAAAAATCTGAAAGACGGAATTGAAAAAGACTGGAATTGCACCTATTGTTTAATAGCGAAAAAAAACAGTAGG
>JAZUPS010000204.1:0-4700 GCA_045605305.1 Victivallaceae bacterium | reverse complement strand
CCGGATTGGCTTCGTAAAATGCCTCTACCACATTCTGTTCCAGATCGAAACGAACCGGAACACTGCCGCAGAAGAAGGTGTTTGTCACCTCTTTGCCCGGTTCCACGACCACGCGGCGGCTGTAAAGAAGTTCTGCTTTGCCTTTGCCATCAGGCAGATAACGGCCGGAATCCCAGGAGCTGGTCTCCAGAATTCTGCCGCCGAGGATCACGGCTCTGCCGTTACCGATCAAAGAAGCGGTGGGGAAGGGCTGGGATACACCGCCGGAAATGTGTTTGGAGTAACGGCCTTTGTAACCTTCCCGTCCCAGTTTTTTATCTTCGGCATCAAGAATGTCGAATCCCGCCCAGAATTGATCGCCTTTTCGCGGAGAAACAGTAAGTTTCAAGCCGGGTTCAAGAAGTAATTGGCGTTTTGAGTTATTGCGGATTGTTGCGGTGATTTTTGTAAGTGAAGCAGCTTTTTCGGTGGTGAAAGTGATTTGGAACTCTTTGTTTCCCATGATCTTTTTATTTTGATCATTACGGGCGGCAAGTTTCAATTCTCCTTTGCCCCGTTCTGCGACAAAAAATTTTCCCCCGCAGATCGCTTTATCAGCGGCAGTCAGGGTGAATTTGTCGCCCTTTTCCAACCGGAATGTTCCGGCGGCAGCGGCAAAGCTGCACATTGCCGCCAAAAAAAGAAATTTTTTCATCTTTTCTCCTTTTTAATAACCTCTTTTGTTATTGTTGCTTATATCTGTAGTAAAGATTGTTTTCAGAGCCAATGCCATTTGGAAAAGTCGCTTTGAAAGACTCCTTTTGCATTTTTTTTGCCGAAATCAGATTGTTTCATCCTGGCGACATGACCATCACCGAAACTGAAAAATCCGGTTTCATTATCGTGACGCATTGCCTGTTCATAAGTCCAGAAGCGTTCCGGCAGCATGTATGGCCCTTGGGAATCGCCGTGAAGAATTGTTCGGGAAGGTTTACTAAGGTTGGCAAGGAAGGGTTTAACTCCACGTTTTTTAGCGAAATGTTCTGTAAGAAAGTAGTTCATTCCGTAACTGCAGGCAATTCGTTTTTCCGGGAGCAGCGGGGTGCGTTTCCGGGCAAAAAGCGGTTCGTTTCGCGGGTCGGAAGGGCAGGCGAAGTCCCGGAGTTCGGTACTGTATTTACCGATATAGTGCGGCCAGAACTTCCACAGCGGTTTGGTCGGCACGCTTACCGGAGGCAAGCCGCCGTGATCTTTTTCATACATAAGAGTAAAACGGTAAATCTTTTTCAAGTTGTTTTGACAAAACACTCTTTTTGCATTGTCATCCCGGATGGCGGCAGTCATCAGCACCACCAGTATCGCACAAATCGGGATGACTGGAATAAGCTCTTTTATATTTCTCATAAAATTACTCCGATCGTTGTAGAAAGGAGATTTTTGCAACTGGCTTTATCATGAATAATCCCCTTTCCTGACTTATTGAATCAGCATTACTATATTGCCGATGTTCTTTTTTTTCAAGTTGTGAATGGAAGAAATATTTGTTTTTACCTATGTCATTTTTTTTGAACAGGGGTATGTCATTTCAACGAAAGTTTTGGTAATATGGAAAATCGTGTAAAAATTTATCCGATTACGATTTTGCCGGTTGAACAATAGGATAAGTGTGCTATTTTAAGTCGAATGGAGGTTTTTATTGTGAAAGTGAGATTGTTTTTGCTCCTGTTATTATTACTGCCGGTGATCGTTGTTTCGGCGCTGGATTGTTCGGTTTGTTCCAAAAAGATCAAGAGGAAATTTTTGAAAAACGATCAGGGGATTGTCTTTTGTTCAAAAGAGTGTTTTATCACCACCTTGCCCAGCTGTGACAACTGCAGTGAACCCTGTGAAAAGGGGGTATTCACCCTGTTGGGAAAACAGTTCTGCGGCAAGGAGTGCATGAGAAAATTTTTCCGCTGCCGCTCCTGCGGAAAAGGTATGGAGCAGGTGGTCACTTTGCAGACACAGTGGGGGGAGAAGATCATGATTTGCCCGGAGTGCAGATCTGCTCCGCCGTGCTATTATTGTTCACTTCCCGGGGCTTTGGTAAAACTTGCCGATCAGCGGATGATTTGCCGCAAGTGCAGTTCCACTATTGTTTCCGATCCGGTGAAACTTCAGCAGATTTTCGATCAGATACGTTATAATCTGGCAAAATGGTATGGTTTTGACCGGATGCATGTCATCAGGTTTCAGACCGTGGGATTACCGGAGTTGAAGAAGCTGTCAGGATCGACTTACCGTCCGGAAAATGCCAGAATATTGGCTTTGATGCGTTACCGTTCTCAAACTTTACAGCAGGTCAACCGCCGCGGAAAGGTGACAAAAGAGATTCCCGGCAGGGAGCTGTGCCAGATTTTTATTTTGCACAGTGTTCCCAAAGATGTGTTGATCGATGCCATTGTCCATGAATTGACCCATGATCATATCCGGCACAATGTCGGGAAAGTCCAATCCCTGGCAAGTGAAGAGGGATTTTGTGAACTGGTTGCTTCTCTTTACAATGCAAAGATCGGCAATGGACACCTCAATAAGATGAAAAATGTCAATAAGGATAAGGTATATGGCGATGGATACCGTAATATGCGGCGGATTTTTTTGAGGAACGGCAGAAGTTTATCCCGGACATTGAAATATGTGAAGTGAGGTGTTGTCTTGAAATCTGCCATTGATAAATCATCATATACCATATTGTCAACATTGGATATTGATGAACTGAATGAAGGTTTGAAAAAATGCCTTATGCCGTGGTGGAGAATTTACGATCCCCGGGGGGAACGCATCGCTTTTTTCGGCAAGTTCCATGCCGGAAAGTGGATTTTGACACCGCGGGGGGAATCCCGTAATTTTGCCCGCAAACAGCACCTTTTGAAGTTTGAAAGAGTTGAAAATGGTACAAATATAAGTGTTCGCCTGCAAAATGATCCCGGGGTGACACTCTTTTTTCTGATCTGGTGGTGCGGATTTATCATGTTTGCGGTTTCTGCTTTGCGGGCTGGAAATTGGTTTGTATTGGCAGCGCTGGCAGGGATCGGATTTTTTATGGTGATTTTGCTCTTATTTGCCCGGAAATCAGCGAAGGAGGAGCTGCCGGAAGTCAAACAGGCGTTACGGGTGCTGATTGCCGGAATCGAGGCGGAATATGAAAAATAATCGTTTCAAGGTTTGCATTTTCGCGATATGATGTGTATTTTATAGTATTCAATACTCTTATAATAGGATTTTTTATGGAACTGATGTTTTTAGGTTGCGGCGCAGCTGATTTTGATTGGTCGCGTTATGGAGAAGATGGCGTTTTGGGCAGTACGGTTTCTCTGCTCAATAAATCTGTTTTGCTGGATTGCGGGCCGACGGCGGTCGCCTCCATGAAGCGTTTCGGCGTGGGAACTGCCGGAATACGGGCTGTGGTCAATACACACAGTCACAGCGATCACTTTAATGTTGAACAAATCAAGCTGGTTGCCGGAGATAGAAAAATTGATTTTTACGGAACTCCTGAAGCCTGTGCACAAGTTTCAGATTTCTGCACGGTTCATCCCTTGACCTTTGGTGATGAATTTACTGTCGATGAGGTGAAATTCCTTGCTCTGCCTTCCAATCACATGGTGGAAAATATCCGGGAGGAGACTTTTAATTATCTGATTTCAGACGGCAGTAAAACTTTGCTCTATGCTCTGGATACGGCGTGGATGCTGACACGCGCACGCAAACTTATCGGTACGACTCATATCGATGCTATCGTCTGGGATGCTACCATGTCTGAGCCGGATAACTGGCGGATTTTTGAACACAGCGATCCGGTCATGTTTGCCAACATCCGCCGGGTGTTGAAAAATACCGGCAATATTGACGATCAGGTGAAAATTTTCTTCGATCACCGGGCAAAAACTCTCTGGCCGGAAAAAGTCGCTGATCAGGAGGCTATCGCTGAAAGAGAGCAGGTCGCTCTCGCTCACGAAGGAGAAACGGTCATCATTTGATGACCAGATCCGCTTCTTTGTCAATGGAAAAAGTTTTGATGTACTTTTCTTCAAAGGGTATCCAGCGGTTTTTGAACATTCTGGCGGCTTGAGCGCCGTTGCGCTTTTCGATCCGCCGCATTTGTTCTGCCGGATCAATATCGTAGAATACCTTCAAATCCGCATATTTGCCAAATTGCGGATGATGGCTGTATGCACCTTCCACGATACGCCAGGGGGATTTTGCCCAAATCATCCGGTTGCCGTTGAAGATGAGCTTTTTGCAATCGAATATCCGGTAGGAGAAGGCTGCGGATTTTTTCAGGTTGCCGAGGACCTCCTCTTTGAACCTCTCATAATGGACATTGCCGCCGGGTTCTTCAAAACGCATCTTTGTCCGCATGGCAGGGGGAAGAAAGAAGTCATCCATGTGTATCAGCTGGGCATCAAGAATGATCTTCAGTTGTCCAGCCAAAGTTGTTTTGCCGGATGCCGATCTGCCGTCGATGGCAATTATCCGAGGGGTATTGGTTTGGGACGAGGCGATTTTTGCCGCCGCCTTCAACACCGGAACCGCTCCGGTACAGCGGGTGCTTATCAACACATAAGGGGGATTGTTTTTGCGGTAATTGATGCTGTGTTTAAGGTGTTTGTGACCGGATTTTTTGTGATTTTCTGCCGCATCGATGAACTCTTTTGCGGTGAACGTCATCTTTCTTGCAG
>JAZUPS010000203.1:0-2942 GCA_045605305.1 Victivallaceae bacterium | reverse complement strand
CGGAGCAGGAGCGGGTGCCGGTGCAGGCGCAGGGGCAGGCTGCGGTTCGGGAACAGGTGCCGGAGCGGGAGATACGACCGTTCCTCGACCGGGGATAACCAGTTTCTGACCGATCTGCAAGCGGCGTGAACTATCTTCCGTCAGATTGTTGGCAGTCAGAAGATCTTTGAGTTTGACTTTGAAGCGGCGGGCAATACGTTCCGGGCTGTCGCCGCGCTGAATGGTGTATTTGCCATCTTCCAGCGCAGGAGCTTTTCCAATCTTTTTGTTGGCGGGAGCAGGTGCCGGTTTGACGGCTTTGCCATTGGCAGGGATGATCAATTTTTGTTTGACCTGAAGGCGTCTGGCGCTTTCTTCATTCAGGTTGTTGGCAGCCATCAATGCAGAAAGAGAAACGCGATGTTTGCGGGCAATGCGCTCCGGAGTATCGCCGCGCTGAACGATGTAAGTACCGCCTGCCTGAACTTTTTTACCGGGTTTGCGGGGGGACTTGCCCGGTACGGAGTCAACTCCTCCAGAGGAAACGGCTCCGGTCATCGGCTGATATTTTGAAACGGCAGGAGCCGCCGGGGCAACCGGAGCGACCGGGGTCACCGGATCAATGACTTGCTGTTCGGTGATCCCTGTGGCGGGAACTCCGTCTACCGGAATAGTGCGGTAACGGTGATCTCCCATGATCGGGTCATTGTTACAACCGGCCAACAACAGACCGGCTCCGGCGATGGCGAAAAAATAACTTTTACGCACTTGTCAATCCTCCTGCAATTAGTGTTATTATGGTGTTTTTGTGTATTTGCTTATAATATACGGAACATTAGGTTTTTTTGCAATAGCCGGAATGAAAAAAAATTCAACTTTTCTTAAAGGCTGCTGCAAAATCTTTAAAAACCTTCTCTTTTTTATTTCGGTTTGTTATTATTTTCGTAAATCAGCACTTTTTCCCCGGGGCGCGCCATATTGAATTTTTCCCGAGCCTCTCTTTCAACAGCTTCCGGAGAGTTTTCCAAAGCATCGACTTTCCCGCTGAGTTCATTGTGGATTTTTTCTTTTTCCGTCAGAACTTTTTTCCGGGCATCCAGCTTGGCGATTTGGGCCTTTTTATTCTGATAGAGCGGGAAGAGGAATACACCGGTGGCAATGGCTACCAGAATAACAGCTAATATCCACCAGAATATCGAGGCAGAATTTTTCTTTTTTTTCATTATTCTGTTTCCTTCTTGCCGATATTTCAGCGTTCCGGTTGAAGTGTGACCAGAAATTCCACGTTGGTCGGACATTTTTTCAATCTGCCCAGAACCATTTCCATTGCTTCCGCAGACGGCACACCGTTTACAGCTTTGCGCAAAAGCCAGACCTTGCCAAGTTCATCTGGGTGCAAAAGCAGTTCTTCTTTACGGGTTCCGGATTTTTCAATATTGATTGCCGGATATATGCGGCGGTCGGAAACATTCCGGTCAAGGTGCAGTTCCATATTGCCGGTTCCTTTGAATTCTTCAAAGATCACGTCATCCATGCGGCTGCCGGTTTCGACCAGTGCGGTGGCAATAATAGTCAAACTGCCGTGGTTTTCAATGTTTCTGGCGGCACCGAAGAAACGTTTGGGCTTGTGCAATGCCGTGGCATCCACACCACCGGTGAGGATTTTGCCGCTGTGAGGCTGCAAGGTATTGTATGCCCGTGCCAAGCGGGTGATACTGTCAAGGAGGATAACCACGTCTTTGCCGTATTCGACCATGCGTTTGGCTTTTTCGATAACCATTTCCGCTACTTGGGCATGACGTTCCGGCGGTTCGTCAAAGGTGGAACTTACCACCTCGGCATCAATGCTGCGCTCCATGTCGGTAACCTCTTCCGGACGTTCATCGATCAGGAGAATGATCAAGGTGACTTCCGGGTTGTTTGCCCGGATGCTTTTTGCCACTTTTTGCAGCAGAACAGTTTTTCCGGTACGCGGCGGCGCCACGATCAAGCCGCGCTGACCTTTGCCGATGGGGGCAACCAGATCGACCACGCGGGTGGAAAATTCCTGAGGTTCCCGCTCCAGAAGCAGACGCTGAGTGGGGAAGTATGGCTCAAGGGAGTTGAAAGGAATGATCTGTTTTTTACGTTCCGGAGTATCATTATTGATCGAATCGACTTTCAACATGGCAAAAAAGCGTTCTTTTTCCCGCGGAGTGCGGATTTGCCCGGTAATGAAGTCACCGGTTTTCAGTGCAAAACGCTTGATTTGTGAAGGACTGAGGTAAATATCTTCCGATGACGGCAGGTAACTGTAAGCCGGAGAACGGAGGAATCCGAAACCGTCGGGCAGAACTTCCAGGTAGCCGCTGCCGTAAAGCTGACCGCATTTTTCCGCATTGGCACGGAGAATTTCACAGATCAAAGTGGATTTTTCCAAAGCTCCGATTCCTTCAATGCCGAGTTCTGCTCCCATTTCTGCCAATTCGACAATGGATTTATTCTGCAGATCGGTGATATTGATCACCGGAGCATTGGGATCAACCTGGGGCAGTTCTTCTTCTGAAAAATCCTGATGATCGTTATTCCGGTGGTTGTTGCGGTTGTTTTTATTTTTGCGGAAACGGTCACGGCGGTTATTATTATTGCCGTTGTTGTTATGATTGTTGTCGCTGTTCTGGCGGTTGTGGTTGTGATTGTGATTGTTGTTCTGCCGCGTATCGTTATTGTTTTGGAAGGCAGGCTGTTCCATGCTCTGCGGCGGAGGAATGGCGATAAAATCCTCTTCATTGCTGTGGGGGATGGGCGTGAGCCCGGGGGCGTAAACTGCGGTCGGATCCGGCTGATTGGCAGATGCGGCTTCTTCTTTTTCAATGTTGCGCGGCGGTTTCGCAATCGGGACTTCTGCCTGAAGAGGCTCTGCAAGGGCAACCGGTTCGGCATTGACCGGATTTTTTCTGGGACGTCCCCGAAGTCGGATCGTA
>JAZUPS010000202.1:0-8896 GCA_045605305.1 Victivallaceae bacterium | reverse complement strand
GGATATATAGTGGTTATAACCAATCCAACCTACGGCGGGGTATCTGCCAGTTTTGCCACCTTGGGAGATGTTATTCTTTCTGAACCCGGTGCGATGGTCGGCTTTGCCGGCCCCCGGGTCGTGCAGGAAACCACCAAGTCCGTTTTGCCGGATGGATTCCAGACTGCGGAGTTCCTGCTTGCTCACGGTTTGATCGACCGGGTGGTTGAACGTAAAAATTTACGAAAAGAATTAGCTTTTTTACTTGACATTTTCAAGAAGAAGATATAAATTAAGTAATGCCGCAAGACGGACCTCGTGTGTTGTCTGAAGCGCCAACCGGGTCAGGTGGGGAACCAAGCAGCCCTACGCGATTTCTGACAGGCCATGAGTCATCTGTTTTGCGGCGTGTTTATTTTTTGACTAAATGAGAGGATTTTCCGGGTATGTGCGCATTGCGAATTGATGGCCGCGCTTTTGATGAGTTGCGTCCGCTGGTTTTGGAAACAGATTATCTTTCCCACCCACTGTCATCTATTTTTATTTCCTGCGGCAAGACCCGGGTTCTCACGGCGGTTTCTTATGAAGATAAAGTTCCGTCATGGATGAAAAACCAGAAAGTTCCCGGCGGATGGGTCACTTGTGAGTATGGTATGCTCCCCTCTGCGACAACGGAGCGCTGCCGCCGTGAGGCCGCGGCCGGCAAACAGGGCGGCAGAACGGTGGAGATCCAGCGTTTGATCGGCAGATCACTGAGGATGGCGGTGGATTTGGAAAAGTTGGGTGAAAAAACTTTTTATCTGGATTGTGATGTGGTCGATGCCGATGGCGGAACCCGTTGTGCCAGTATTTCCGGCGCGGCATTGACACTGGCGATTGGCTGCAAAAGAGTTTATCCGGCGGCAGAGAATCCTTTCAAGGAGCTTGTTGCCGCAGTAAGTGTGGGGATCATCGACGGGGTTCCGATGCTGGATCTCTGTTATGAGGAGGATTCCCGTGCCGAAGTTGACATGAATGTGATCATGACCGCATCCGGCAAATTGGTTGAAGTGCAGGGAACGGCGGAAGGTGCGCCCTTTTCCCGGGCTCAGTTGAATGAATTGATCGATTTGGCGGAGCATGGATTGAAGCAGATTTTTGCCCGTCAACAGGAAATTTTGGAGAAAATCAATGGGTGAATATCAGGTTATTGCCCGCAAGTGGCGTCCTCAGAGTTTTGGAGATGTGGTCGGTCAGCAGCACGTTGTCCGTACATTGCGTAACGCCATAAGCAGCGGCAGGATCGCCCATGCCTATTTATTTGTCGGTCCCCGGGGGATCGGCAAGACCACTTTGGCGCGTATTTTTGCCAAAGCGTTGAATTGTGAAGCTCCGGTCAATGGTGAACCGTGCTGCAAGTGCGCCAGTTGTCAGGAATTGGCGGCTGAGCGCAGTCTGGATGTGATGGAGATCGACGCCGCCAGCCGCAACTCCACCGTTGATATGCGGGAGTTGGCTGAAAGTGCCTTGACCCGTCCGGTAAATGGCAAATACAAAATTTATATCATCGACGAAGTTCACATGTTGAGCAAAGCGGCGTGGAACGTTTTGCTGAAAACGGTGGAAGAACCGCCGGAACATGTCAAATTCATCTTTGCCACGACCGAAGTCCATCAGGTTTTACCGACGATCATCTCCCGGTGTCAGCGTTTTGATTTGATGCCGATTCCCACGAGTTTGATCGCAGCAAGATTGCAGTTGATCGCAGATACAGAGAAAGTCAGCATCGATCCGTCAGCGGTCAACGCCATTGCCCGTGCCGCAGAGGGCGGTATGCGTGATGCCCAGTCCCTTTTGGATCAGATGATCGCCTTTTTTGCCGCCGGAGACGGTTCGCAAATAACTGAAGAGCAGGTGTTGTCTCTTTTCGGGTTGACTGACCGGGCGGATATGGATGCGATTTTGCGTGCTATTTTGCAGAATAATCCGGCAGAAGTCGTTACCCGGATCGCCATGCTTGCCAGACGCGGGAAAAATCTGGAAACGCTTTTTGATGATTTGCTTCATGCCTTGCGTGCAGTTCAGTTGTGTACGATCATGGCAGATCCGTCGGCACTTTTGGATGAATCTCCGGAAGCGCTGGCGGGATTCCGGCAGATGGCGCAGCTTGCGCCCCGGGATACGATACAGATACTTTTGGAAAATGTCGCACCGGTGGGAAGGATACTTCATGATGCATTGAATAAGCAGGTTTATCTGGAAACTTTGCTTTTGAAAGCGATGCGTGAGGCGCATGCGGTTCGCATCTGGGATATTCTTGCCCGGTTGAATCAGTTGCGGACGGCGGACGAATTGAAGTTTCTTGACCAGTTGCCGGTGGTGGAAAAAAACTTTCCGTCAGCCGCTTTGCCGGAGGCGGTAAATCCTCCCTCTGCTCCGGTTGCCGAACCCGTAGCTGAACCCGTTGCGGCTCCGGTTTCCGAACCGGAAGTTGAACCAGTTTCCGAACCGGAAGTTGAGGCAGTTGCAGAAGAACCGGCGGCAGAAATTGTCGAACCGGAAGTTGAGGCAGTTGCAGAAGAACCGGCGGCAGAAGTTGCCGAACCGGAAGTTGAAGCTGTTGCTGAAGTTGTTGCTGAAGAACCGGTTATTGAAGATTCGGCAGAGGCTGAAACAGAGGCTGAGACAGAACCGGAAAATATCTCATCCTCAGAGGAGGAGATTCCGGAGGCATCTGCTTATGTGGAATCTGTTCCGGTAGAGGAAAAACCGGTTGAAGAGGCAATCCCTCCGGCAGATGATTTGGTTTCAGATGATATATTGCCGCCGGATGACATGATGTTTGATATTGAGGATGAGGAGACGGTCATTTCCATGGATAGCATCATGCCCAAAGCGCCTGCGCGGGAATCCGGGAAAAAGGAGTCTCTTGCTCCGGATAGATTGCAGCAGAGCATCGCCAATGAGCAGCCGCAACTGCTGCATGATGTGGTGAAAAATAACCCGGTCGTTGCGGAAGCAGTGGATCTTTTCAGCGGAGTTGTCATCGATATCCATCGCTGACGATCCAGCTGGTAAGTCAGCGACTTCAGCAGGAAATGATGCTGGAAAAGTTCTTTATTGCCATGATTATTCCGGAAATCCCCAACAAAGAGTAGACCCCGATTTTGAATATTCCGGCATTGATTTTGCGGTGCAGATGATCCCCGGTCATCAATCCGGCTGCCATTAACGGGAAAATAATCAGAACCATTTTCCACAGCTGCCAGTTATTCAATTCCCCCTGAATAGACCAGGTGACCAGACGGAAAGTATTCATGACCAGCCAGAGCAAGCTCAAGGTCAGACGGCACTCCGTTTTATCCTGAATCGCTTTGGCAGTGTATATGACAATACATGGACCGCCGGAACCGAATGCTCCCTGAAATACTCCTCCAGTGACCAGAAGCAGTTTCATCGGCAATGTACGCGAAGAAAGGGCAGGGGAGGATGACGGCATTTGCGCTTTGAAATTGCCGTGGATACCGACGGCGATCATGAATAACCCCAGAAGCAGGCAGAGATAATTTGCCGGAAGGATGTCAAAAATTACCAATCCCAAATAAAAGCAAATTCCCGCCAGTTTATGCTCTTTCATGAGCGCACAACGATATAAAGAGCCATTATCCAGCCGAAAATACCCAGCAGATGCACCGCATTTCTCAGCCCGATGGATTGAACCAAAAACGGCAGAGCCATTACAGCTCCACCGAATCCGGTAATTCCTTCAAGCAAATGGGTGATCATTACGATCACCCCGGATAGCAATAATCTCATATTACATCAATTTGAAACATGCAGACTGGATCTCTGCCACGCAGGGACGGCCTGCGCCGTCACAGATCGCGTTGGGACTCATCTCTCTGGTCACGCCGTGGAGGAAGGTGCTGGTACTGCCGTCAATTTTGATCGTGCCATCATCACTGACGGTGACGACCGCACTCAAAGGTGCTTCGAAAATCGCTTCGTGGTCAGCCAGTTCATAGGCTTCACACAGCTCTTTGGGGAAGTGGTTATGGGGCTGGTTGAGCCAGTCAAAACTGGCAGAGTTGACATCGAAGTACGCCACATTATCCAGAATACGGATGTTGTCACGGTGGTGGTGACCATTGCAGGAGAGGATGACTTTTCTGCCGTTGGCGTTGGCTTTGCGGATGATTTCCCGCAACTGGGGCTGATTGGCAGTTCCGCCGCCGCCGCGGTGGTGGCGCTCAAGAGAGGCATGGCTGAAAAGGATGCACTGACCGGGAGCGGTATTGATCGCTTCTTCGATAAAATCCATCTCTTCCTGAGGCATGGTTTCCCGGGTTTGGGGGAAGTCGAAGTAGTTCCGGTACTGGAAGTGGGTTTGACCGCCGGCGTGACCGTAATAGTTGGTATCGACCACGATAAAACGGAAACCTTTGCAATCAAAACAGTAATATTCTTTGGGCATATTGTAGGCTTTCAACACCTCCGCCAGCGCGGCACCGTCAGTATCGTGGTTGCCCATGGTGTGATAGAGAGGAACCGGATACTTTTTGACATCTTCCATGATTTCGGAGAAAGTGCCTACGCTGTGATTGAAGTCACCCAGGCTTACTGCAAAGTCAACTTTTTCCTCCTCTGCCCGTTTCATGATGAGGGCGAGCTTGTTTCTTGCATCGGTATAAAAGACGCCGGGATAGTGGTGCAGGTCGGCAAAAACCAGAAATTTTACCTGATTCATTTTATGTGATCCTTTTATTGATTTTCAACAACACCGGCAGTTGAAACGGTGTTGTCTGTTAATTTAGCATAAAAGCGGCACTTTTCAAGAAAAGTGCCGCATAAATATGTTCTTTTAAGTTAATTATTTCACTGACGGTGAAAGTGTGAACCAATAGGTCGATCCGGCTTCAGCATCGATGGGGATTTCGGTTGCATCGCGGTAAACTTTGCCATTGAAAAGATTTTTTACATCAGCCTTAAATGGCATTTTGAAAGTGGTTTTGCCGTTTTTCAAACAGTGTACCATCATGAAATTTCCATTGGTTTTGCATTGGAATCCGCTTTCGCAAAGAGCGTACGCGCCGGCTTCACGAACCAGAAAATTAAAGTATTCCGCAGATAAGCCGCCGGCTTCACCGATATAAACTGCTTTCCAGTTTTTATATTGTCTTTCAACCACAGCCGGGGTATTATTGGCGGCGAAGCGGGCAAGAATTTTGTCTCCCGGGCGGGTAATGGCATAGACGATCTTCATATAATCATACCACGCCGGTTTGGCTTTGGGGTGTACATCTTTGAGATTTGCCCACGGAGAAATCATATTCATGGTAACTCCGGGAGCATTGACTACTTTGTGATTACTGACCCGGTTGGTGGCTTTAACTTCGATCGTGCTGCCTTCTTTTGCTCCGCCCAGTCTGCCGGTTCCGGAAAGGAAGATCAAAGTGCGGTTGGAGTTCTTCAACCGGTTGAGCAGTGCAAGACGTTTGCTGTCGATGTGATACATGGAAGCAAAGACCAGAACTTTGAATTTTTTTGCCAAATCCGGGTTGGCAATCAGGTCATTGAGGCAATAACGGGAAAATGGTACACTGCTGCCGCCAAGCTGCAGCAGCTGGGTCTGAACCAGCATGGTCATATCAAACATCCATTCAGGGGAGGGGAGATTGCGCTGGAACATGCCGTCATCATCAATGACAAATGCCACGTCGCTCTGCCAGTTTGCCGGAGGCATATTGAAAAGTTCGTTTCCGGTCTCTGCAACCTCCTTTATGTCACTGAGCAACTCTTTATCATTGAACCAGCCCGGCGCCATATCCAGATACCAGAACCCCATGTCTGCGGCATACATGGCACCGGCAAGTTTACGGTTTGCCGCCTGCCACATCTGGTAGTCGATCATCAATCCCCAGGAGATGCTCATGATCTCTTTTTCCCAGCTGGGGGCGGCATTCCAGGTGCGGATATCAAATTCATTGGTGTAGAGTTTGCCATGCAAATGGAATGAATCCAATGGCAGCAGTGTCACGCTCGGTGATGAGGGCGGACGGAGATTGTAGGATGATTGTGCCACCAGAATATCAAATTTCTGATTGGTCAGAAAATCATAAATATCCAGCGAAGCTCCGGGATTTCCTGAGTATGGTCCCATGCACCAGCGCATAGTGAAAACCTCTTTGCCAATGAGTTTTTTGGCAAATTCGCCGATCTCACCAGCCATGCGCCAGCCGGATGTTTTACTGAATTGGAAGAAATCTATGCAGTTTTGTTCCTTTTCCGGATAAAGACAGTCGTCATTGCTGGTAAATTTCGGAGCCTGGGCGTTGTCGAAAGTGACTGCGGGATCGTGCCATGCTTTTTGCAGGGCACTCACTGTACGGTATTTTTCTTTAAGGTATTGCCGGAATGCTTTTACTGCCGGTTTACTGTAATCAAAGTGGGTAGTGACCATTTGATTATCATGACCGCCGCCGATGTGGAATCCCACAATGAACTTGGCTAACCCAAGTCGTTTCAATTCGCCTATGATCTGTGAAATTTGTTTTTTATAAGCATCTTTCAATACTTGAGAGTGATATGATGGCCAGGCATAATTTTTTGCACTCGGTTTGGAGTTGATGCTTTCATTGATATGGATGCCGCTGCCGAGAACCGGTTTGCCGGTTTTGCCGATCCAGGTTTCTTCCGGGTAATCCTGAGTGAATTTATAATACGGATGCAAGGTGAAAGTCAATATTATCCGGGCTTTCGGGTTGAGCCGCAGTGCTGAGCGGATCTGTTCAATGGCACCGCTCAAATCCAGTTGATCTTTACCTTTCCAGCATCCGGCGTAAGTATTTTGAGGATAACCTTCTCCCAGACGGATACCGACTTTGCTCAAATTGACGTTGATGGCGCCGAAGTCTTTGACGTTGGAGTAAGTTTTTCCCACCACAAATCCGCCGTAAGGCCCATTGATCACCGGAGCGGTGATTTTGCCGTCGATAAGAAGTCTGGATTTCCCGTTGATTACCGCAACTTTGCCGGTGTGATCGGGTTCTTTGGCGATGATCTCATCCAGTGCTTCAGAGGAGATCATTTCCGGTGAACGGTCAACGGGCTGTCTGCGGTTGAACATGGCGTTCCAGTTTTCCGCAGAAATATTGTCATCTTCCACATAAAAATCATCCCAGACAGCAACACTTGGCGCACCGGCAAGGATCATGGTCGGTTCAAAATATGTCATTCCGGCTTCTGCTTTGCGCTGAGTGAACTTTCTTTCCCATGTCGCGGTGGGAGTGACGATTATTTCCTGCATACGGTCGCCGCCATTGATGCCGGGATAGAAGCTGAAAAGTTGAAAGTTTTCCTGTCCGGGAATTTGCAAACGCAGCATCGCTTTGGAGTAAAGCGGGGAATTCTTTTTCCCCTGATAAAAGGCGTTGAATTGTATTTTATCGCCATTTTTTACCGGGATTTGTTTTTTGAAACGGATAGTTATATATCCTTTTTCGTTGCTGCGGATTGTCCGCAAAGCCTTTTTTCCGGTTCTGGCGTTGGTGGTGATGATCTCAACTTTCCCCTCTGCGCCGTCGAAAAATTGAACTTCAAAAGGGATTTCACCGCTTTCAAAACTTTCATGCCAGACTGCTTTGTCAAATTTTGTTTTTCCGTAACGATCCGGATTGGAACTGCTCCACGCTTCTCCGGCAGACAACGACACTCCGGCAAGAATTGCCGCCGAGTAAAAAATTTGTTTTACCATAATTTTGATCTTTTTGGTTGTGGGTTAAAATTTGAATGTATCTATCAATGAAAATTTATCATTCCCGGAAACTGCGTTGAGAGTATATTCTCCAGATGGTATCGCACTGCGGATACTGATTCCCTTTGTTACAGCTTCAGTCGGTTCAAGTTCTGGGAATTGCCATTTCCCCAATGAATACTTTTTCCCATTTGCCCCGGTCAGGAAAAATTCCCATTCTTTTGCCGGTATCGGGGATGAACTTTGCATCGTAAAAGAAAGTTTCCGGGGAGCAGAGACGGATTCTGCATAAAATCCGACAGGTACGTCCCCGACCTTAAAAACTTCCGAAAGATTGGTCAGAGCGGAAAAGTAGATGTAGTCAAAATTGAATTTCACACTTTGCTTGTGCGGGATTTTTTTCGCGGCTCCGATAAACTCCATCGTATGCACCCGAATTGTTTTGTAAGTGTAAAAAAGTGCCCCGTCGGCGATAAGATCACCGGTTGTCAGCAGCACAAACAATCCCGGTTCGCTGTCATCTTTTGCGGCGATCCACGGGCGGCACGGAACAGCGAAAACTTCCCGGTCGCTCAAATCTTTTTCCGGGAAAACCCTGTCTTTTTCAATAAATTTCACCCCCCGTCTGCCAACCATTTTTATTCCGCCTTTAATGGGCATAATGATGGTATCAATAGCCGGTTCTTTGCTGAGAGATTGGATGACATTCTGCCAAACGGCTGCATTCATAACTTTTTTTGCGTGATTAAAAAGTTCGATTTCCACCTGAAATGCGGTTGAATTTTTTTTCAGCGAGACCGTTTTCGTATATTCGCAGTCCTGCATCCGGTAATAGCGGTCTTTTACCTGAATGAGTGATTTTTCCGGATTATTTTCCCAACGGGTGATTTTGACCGGAAGTTTCCCGAAGGTGGTCACTCCCCAGAGAAAATCATTGATCATGCCGCCATCTGGATTGCAGGTTTGAGGCAGAAGGTCATCTTTTTCCACCTTCAAAATCAATGGCTTCATGAGATCGCGGTTTTCCGGGATATAGCGGAATTCTGCTGTCAATGCTCCAAGCTGCGGCAAAATATCAAAACTGATCAAGCCGTTATTGAAGTGATGAGCGATATAACCATCCCGGAGTTCTTTTCTGGTTAATTCTGCAGCCGGCTGTGTTATGCAGCCGGTCAGTATCAGAGT
>JAZUPS010000201.1:0-4148 GCA_045605305.1 Victivallaceae bacterium | reverse complement strand
AATGCGGAGCGCTGGATCTTGGAACCGGGAACCTGACGATAGGAATATTCAAGATACTGCTGCAAATTTTTTGTATCCGGCTTTTGAATATAGTGCCGCTGCTTTGCCGCAGTACAAACCACTGAATAAAGTTTTTCTGCTTGAGTGAGTTTTGAAGCCCAGAAGGCACTGTTCACACTGTTTTGGCGCACGGGGATAAGAAAACCGTCATTTTCATTCCAATCAAAACCAAAGGTACTGTAATGGATTTCTTTGTAGATCGAATTGCGTGCGCTGACCACAGGAACGCCTTTGTAATTTTTGACCGGAACGATTTTGTCTCCTATTTTCAAAACCGGGCCGAAACAACCGCTGAGGAAACAGACTGCCGCTGCTGCAAAAAGAATTCTTTTATACATCTGCATTATAAATTTTCCTTGCAAAAGTTAATGTCCCAAATTTTGTGATGGGACGAGTTGTTTGACAAAAGTGCATCTGACCTTTATTTTTTAGTAACCAAACAAAAAAATTAAAGGAAAGATCAGATGCGTACTAAAATTACTATGGAAATGTCGATTTGTCAAGCGGAAAATGGATTTTCTTTGGACGAATTGGTAAAAAGGTTTGCAGATGCCTTTGAAAGCAAGGCTGCGGCCGGAATGTTGAAGATGAATTTACAACTGCCGCAGGAACTCTTCGGAGGAGTCAGCCATGCTGCCGTCAAGGTTGGGGATCATAAATGCTTTCACAAGATCCGGGACAATAACTTTTTTTCAGATGCAGAATGTATCGATCTCATCATCGCTCCGCAGCTGATGGCGCAGAAGTTTTTGAGGAACGGAGCTGCTCCGGCAGGATTTGTCCATAGCCGAAACCTTCAACTCTTCCGGCTTCTTTCAGGGTGATTTTTACGATCTCAGGAATCGTCAGTTCTGTTTTTATTTCGGAGAGTTCTTTCATCACATATTCCTGCTGCAAACGGAGAAAGTTTTTCAAGTAATGTTCGGTCTTTGGAGCATACACCTGATAAAAAACGCCGGTGTTGAAACAAACTGTGCCAAGCAGAAGAAAAAACACCAAAAGATATGGAAAATATTTCTTCTGATCGATTTGTTTTATTCCGCAAGATGCCGCAGAGGCAAGAAGAATGAAAGCTCCGATCACGAGTCCATAGATCCTTTGAGGGCGATATCCCCGGACGATTTTCTGGATACATACAAGGGTTTGTGTCTTCACCTCTTCAGACTGCATATATTTTGCGGCCGTTTTCAGATCGCCTGAAGATTCAAGTTTTTTGGCAAAGATACGCAAGAAAAATTCTCTTTCCTGCTGCCATTCTTTCTGCCCGCCGTAACTTGCTTTGACTGCGGCATAGAACACAGTACAAAGAACCGTTACGCCCACAAAAAAACTGATCCAAAGCAAAGTCAAAAAAGGGGACTTCCTGTTTTGCGCAGATTGAAATATCATACAAAGAAATAAAATCAAAGCCGCCGGGACCAACAGTATTTCCATAATGAGACTCCTGTTTTGTTTTCTGTCAACGATAATATACCATTGTCAACGGAACATTGTAAAAAAGATTTTGATCACTTTTTTGAAGGGACGATGCGCACCTTCATCCCGATGGCCTTGGCGGCAACGGCTCCGACAAATGGATCTTTGATCGCGCCGCGCTTCAGGGCCGCTACGATGTAATAACGGACCAGAAGGTGGTGTTTGGCAAGGGAACGGATGGACCATTGAGAGGCCATGGCAATCAGTCCGTTGAAAAGTTTACGCCGGTCTTCTTTGGAAGGTTTGGCAATTTTTTTGAATTCCGGTATGGAAATGGAGTTTTTGCCGAAGGAGAGAGCTTCAACGATCTTCAAAAGAGGCTCCCGATTCCCGCGGATAAAAAACTCTGCCCAGCAGATATCCAGATGCCACGGAGCAAAGACCTTTTTGAACTCAAAGGGGTTACGGGGCATAGAGCGTTTGATCTGCTCTCTTTCTGCAGCAGGCAGCTTTTGAACGGCTTTGGGTGAAAGAAAGTTGAGAATGATCCCGCCCATCATCCGGTGTTCTTTATTTTCAAGTTTTGCCGCATCTGCGGCAAAGGCATCGATGCACTGAGGATTTTCTTTCAAACAGAAATAGAACAACGCAAGCTGCGGCAGGGGATTGAAATTCCTTTTTTCCCTTTTTTTCTGGGCCGGGATATTTTTCAGATACGCCCGGAACGCAGGCAGGATGTTTTGCGGACATGGGGATCGGTAATAGTTTCCTAATTTTTTCAGGGCTTCAGCTTCCGGATCAGCAGGGATACTTTTGACATATTCCAGCTTTGCAGAAGCTTTGGAGGTAAGGTTTGCATTTTTGTCCGTCAGTTCCACTTCAAAGGAGTGGAGCCCTTTGGGGTCTTGGGGTTCAAAAGTGACACACAAGGATTGAGGGAAAAGAAATACGCCCTTGGTATTCCCATTTATTTTCAGGGAGCGTTCTTTCAGCTGGATGACCTCTTTTTTGCCTCCGGGAGCGGAAATTGTGATCTTACCGGATAAAGTTGCCGCACCGTTTTTGACTGAAGCATTGAAAAAAATGATCTCCACAAAAAATCTTTCACCGCTGACAACTTTGGTGACCAGAGGAAACACAGGAGGGCGCCCCGGCAGAATATTGCGGAACTGATCTTCTATATTGACAGCTTTGGTCGGAATGATTTTTACCGTAAATCCCGGTGCTTTGGCGGCAAACCCGGACAACGTCAAAAACAACAATATGCCTGCAAGCGATTTTTTCATAACCATGCCCCTTTCAATAAGAAAATATTGTCGTGCAAATATAATTTACATCCTACCTTGGAATATTACAAGTTTTTACCATTAAAAATTTTGTTATGCTTTATTTTCTGAACTTGCAATCTTCTGCGTAAGGTGATATATTACTGAAAGACGGTTAAATAACGAAAGCAGGAAAATCCATGACTGATTCCAGAAAAGTCAAGAAGACATTTTTCGCTCATTGGGGACCGCCGACCCTTGTCTGCGGAATGTTTGTGGTCTTGAGTGTGACCGCTCTCCTCTGGCGGCAGGATCTTTTTGGCTTCGCCATCCTTTCGGGACTGGGCGTTCTTTTGGGGCTTTTCTTTTTCTGGCGGGTGCGTTTTGAAGAAACTTATGCCACGATCTACTATTGCACATTTTTCCCGGTCAGGATCGATTATGCGGAAATAAACCGTCTGGCATACTTTTATCAGAAATACAAAAAACAGGAAGTCCCGGCGGCGATCCATTTTTATCTGCGTTCAGGTAAGATAAAATCCTGGAACATCAATCTTTTTTCTCCGCAAACAGCTCTCAACATTAAAAATGAATTGGAAAAACGCGTCGCCTTTCCGGAGAAAAAGCGAACAATTCCGGATGTTGAATTATGGGCAAATAACGTCTTGCGTTCCTCTAATGCAGACAAAATTACCTGGGTTGCAGCGGCACTTATTACTTTCAGTCTTGGTGTATGGGAAATGACCGGGCAGCTGATGTGGGATAAGCGTATAAAAACTTGGGACAAGGTAGATGGGATTATTCTGAAAAATACCACGAAACGGATCCCTGACGGGAAAAGGACTAAAATTGTCGCAGATGTGGAATACAAATACACCTGCAAAGGCAAATTATACTACGGCACAAAGATTGTTTATGATAGCGACTCTTTCCCAGACCTGAAACCCGGAACCAAACGGCAGGTGATCGTTGACCCGGAAAATCCGCAGGAGTGTGCCATTATGTTCTGGTATCGGGGCTATTGGGGATTGCTCCGCTGGGTAAAAAGTGCGTTCCTTTATCTGGTATCGCTGGGATTTGCGATTCTATTTTTCCGTGCTGTTTTTCAAAAGAAAATAAAGATTCCGGAAAGTTTGAAAAATTATATAAACACTATCCCTGCAGAACGCTTTTATGCCGCATTTGACATGGAAAAATCTGCCGTTGCCTTGAACAATGTTGAACTGCGGCAAAAAATGGAATATCAAAACTCCCGTTATGGAATCATCCGGCAGAACGTTTCAAAGTTCACTTATATTGTATGGGACGTATTGCTGCTTCTGGCAGTAGCTACATCTCTTTTCATCTCCTTATGCTGGATCGCAGTGATCATCATCGGATTTGTGGTCTATTCGCTGTACACTCCAC
>JAZUPS010000200.1:0-3204 GCA_045605305.1 Victivallaceae bacterium | reverse complement strand
TAAAAAAAGGAGAAATAAAAAATGAAAAAGTATGTATGTGAAGTTTGCGGTTATGTCTATGACCCTGAAGTCGGTGATCCGGATAACGGCATCGCTCCGGGAACTGCGTTTGAGGATATTCCGGAAACCTGGAATTGTCCGGCTTGCGGCGTCGGCAAAGACAGCTTCTCTGAAGAATAATTCAGCAGTTGACTGTTGGACACCTCTTTAACGGGGTGTCCTTTTTTTATATTGGGCTGGGGTGGTGTCAAACTTTTTTCTGAACACTCTGATGAAATATCCTGTATCGGTAAATCCGCATTTTTCTGCGGCGTCTTTTACTTTCAAATTTCCGTTTTCAAACAGCCACTTTGCCTTATTGAGCCGCAAATCAAGAATGAATTCTTTCATCGTTGTACCAGTTGCTTTATGAAATTCTCCGGAAAGCATGGTGCGGTTGATATTGAGTGCGGCACTTACTGTTGAACAGCTTATCGGGTGCTGGAAATTCAGATGGATATAGTGGATGGCTTTTTCCACTGCCGCAGGGTACTTCGGATTATCCCCTTTGTTTTTCTCAAAATTCATTATATCCGCAGTCAGCTGTTCACAAATCGCTGTCATAACGGCATTTATCCGCCGGTTTCTCGGAGAGTTCCTGTCGGCAATTATTTCCTGTGCGCAGGCAATCAGTGTTGACTGTATGCCGTCTGCGGGCGGATAGTGACAATAAAAGCTCTGACCGTTTTCACTATACACCAGACGGGTGAGTTCCCGCATGAAAATTATGGAAAAAGCTCCTTCGTGATCGCTTTTATTTGAATAACCCCAGTTGCCGGCTCCACCGACAGCAATGATTCCGGAGTTAAGCTCCTTCTGCATGATTTTCCCGTCGTAAGAGGCGGTCATAATGCAGGAACCGGAGAATTTGAATATGGCACGGAAAAGGTAGTTCAACCTCTCATGCCCTGCCGGGCAGAGGGTATTTGACATGTAGTAATATGCGGGATTTTGCGAAAAAATTTCCAGACATTTTTTTATATGATGCTGGATATTTTCCGAGCTTGTCGGAATCCCCGGCCACTCCCATTGACGTGCAAAAGTATTGAATGACAACTTTCCCATAAAATAGACAAAAGTATTATTTACAAACTGTTTTGATATGCTATATTAATGTAGCAGTAAGACGGATTTATTTCAAATCTGCCAAGTGACAAAAATCAAACTTTTTAAGGAGAATGTAGTGTGAAAAGAATTCTGTTAACGATGCTTTTGATTCTGGCAGCAGCAGTTGTCTGTGCTTCGGAGCTGAAGACAGGTGAGTTTTATTTCGGCAAAGGTAAAAAAGCCCATTTGATCCTCCCTGAAAATTTCAAACCGGGCAGACATAATAAATTTCTGCTTTTTCTGCCGGGGCGCGGTGCTGTCGCAGGCAGTGCCGCTGCTTTCGGGAGTGCTGATTTTGCTTTGCTCCGTAAACTTTTTTCTGAAAAAGGGTATGTTATTGCGGTTCCTTCTCTTGAATCAAGCTGGTTTAACTGTAAAATGGAGCAGGAAGTTGATGAGATGCTTGATTTTCTGGCGGAAAAGTTACTGCTGGATTTGAGCCGTTTTCATATTATGGGCGGTTCTATGGGCGGCATGTCGGCACTGGTTTATACGGGAAGAAATTTTGAACGGGTGAAAGCCGTTTTTACGATGTTCCCTGTAAGTGAGATGGCTGAATTTAGTAAAGGTAATTACAAAGAGAGTATAAAAGCCGCTTACGGCGGATATTATGCTGATAAAAAAGCTCTTTATGAATCCCGCAGTCCGATGAATTATGTCCCGCTGCTGGCAAAAGTGCCGCTGTTTATCATCCATGGCGATGCGGATTGGCACATTTCGGTTGAATATTCAAAAGTTTTTTATAACACGATCAGGAAATTTGGCGGCAATCAGGTGAAATTGACAATTGTTCCCAAAATGACCCATCATAATAAAATAGTTAAAGGTTACGAGAAAGAAATCGTCGATTTCTTTGAAAAATATAATTAAGGAGGAGAAAATGAAATTTTTGATCACAATTCTGTCGGCGGCGCTCTGCCTTGTGCTTGGTGCGCTGGAAGTGAAAGTTACGGAAACCGGAACGCTCGTTCAAAATGGCAGACACAACGCCTTTCCGTCGATTTGCCGTTACGGTGATGATCTTTACTTCAGTTTCCGCAGTGCTTCAGGTCACCGGATGACCGACGGCATCCTGCCCGTTTACAAATCTTCTGATGAAGGTAAAACATGGGTAAAAATCGCGGAAATGAAATCCAATGGAGACCTGCGTGATCCCCGTTGTGCAGTTGTCAACGGTAAATTGATGATCTATGCCGGTGAAGTTATCCACAATCCGGATAAGAGCAAAAGTTATGTCACCAGAGCGTACCGGATGGATGAAAAAGATAAATTCAGTGAAATTCCGGTAAGCGGATTCAGAAAAAACTCTTTTTTCTGGGGGTGTGTCGCTTATGACGGCGGTTATGTCGCCACTGCGTATGTACACGGTAAGGCTGAAGCAAGTTTGTATAAAAGCAAAGACGGTTTGACATGGCAGCACTGGATAACTCTGCCGGATAAAGGCAACGAAGTTTCCATGACGGTCGATGCTGTCGGTGAATTGCATTGTGTCATGCGTACATTTGATCACAGAACTTTCCGTCCCTTTTACTACAAAGTTTCCAGAGAGGGCAAAATTGTTAAAAGTGTGAAATTGAGTGAAGGTATGCAGGGAATCATGCTCCAGAGTATCGGTGACGGATTTATCCTTGCCGCCAGACACTGGAGCTGGGGCAAACTGGGAGCGGAGGATTTCCGGACTGACCTTTTCTCGATGGATAAGGATGGCAAATTGAAACTCATTCAGAGATTGCCGAGCAGTGATGACAACTCCTACGCATTTGTCACTCAGTTGAAAAACGGCAAATGGTATACAGTTTACTATTCCCAGCACAATTACTATGAGAAATTCAGAAGTGCCGAAAAAGGTAAGGATTATAATTGGCAGAGAATGCTTGGCAGTCACCGTCCGGCGGATATCTGCTTTGCGGTCATTGAGACTACGCCCAGCCGCTGACGCACAAGAAATAAAAAACAGCTCCCTGAAACATGAAGTGCACCCCAAAAGATGTGTCCAACTTTTGGGGGGCACATCAGAGGGTGAAATTTTGCTGCAGCCCCGTTGTGTTTTTTTTTTCG
>JAZUPS010000199.1:0-2632 GCA_045605305.1 Victivallaceae bacterium | reverse complement strand
CCAGCAATCCGAAGTTATACCCACAAATGGAGCAAAGACCAGCATCAGCAAAAGCCATGCAGTTCCAGTTATAAGCCAAGTAAATATTCTGTATGTGATTTCCATATATACCTCTATTGCTAATATACTATCTCCCGCAGGCGTTTGCAAGTGCGAAAGGGAGAATGGCAGTGATCAAATCAATTTGCTTTACTTTATATTATGTGCTTTTTGAAAGTCAGAAACAGCTTTTTTGTATGATTTCAGATCCTTTAACAGCAAAGCCCCGGCTTTCCATTCCGCTTCTTTTATACGACAGAGGCGATTCAGGCGTGTCCAATATTCTTTTATCAACAACTCTTTTTCGCGTCCGGTCAAACTTTTATCCGCCATCAGAATATCCAGCAAACGCAATTCTTCATCCAACACAGAATCCAATGTATTTGCTCCGGAATTGAACTCCAGCGTTACAAGCCTCAATGATTCGGCTTGATGTTCCAATGCATCAAAATCAGCTTTGCCATGTTTTAAATAATCCGGGATTTGCACTGCAATCAAAAATTTTTGCAATGTTTCCGATATTTGCCGTTTTTCAATACTTGCCTGACGCTCTTCTGTATTGTTAAAGGTCAACCTTATTCCGTTTTCCTTTGGAGAAAGTTGCTTAAAATCCATGGTCAATCCATAGTTGCCGAATTTTACAAAATATTCTTCCACTGGCACCGGCGGGTTGTGGTTCCAAATATTTGGATACCGGCGAAGATTCTCATTGATATTGTTCACCGTACAATGATGCATTTTCCCGGAATTATCCTGTAAAAGCATCCATTTTCCCAGAAAAAAGAGATTCCCGCCATTCTTGAAGCCGGCAGTATTTTTAGCGATGCAGCTGCTTGAAACAGTTCCGTCGGTGTGGTATTCGAGATACAGCGGCTTATTTATATCTCCGGCGTTGATCGGAGCGACGGGACAAACGATCCCATTAAAAGCGAAAAAAAATTTTTTATATTGAGAACACTCTTTCAACTCTTCTTTCAGTTCACTGTTTTTTATCCATAAAGCAGTAATTGCAGAGATCAAAACAAGGATACTTATCAGGAAAACGGCTGTAAATCTTCTATTTTTCATATTCTGTTCCTCCATGTCTAAATCAACCGACCTTGGAATATACTATCTCCCGCAGGCGTCTACAAGTGCGGCTCACAGATTTTCGATGATTTTTTGCAAAGATTGGGGATTATGAAAATTTCTGATTTGATCAAATTATTGGATCAAATCGGCGTGGAAAAGTGCAAGCAGCCGTTCCCGATTTTATGGGATGAACAGAAAAAGTTTTTCGGCATCGAGTAACGCAACACAGCTTTTAGCGGTAGGAATTATCCTGCCGCCTTTTTTGTTTTTATTGATTGTATTTCTCTTGTGCGAGGTTATATTATAGCGAGAGGTATATGTATGAAAGAAAAATCAACAATAGAAGAACAATTTGATCTCATCGCAAATGAATATGACTCCGGTCGCAGAAAATTTATTCCTTGCTTTGATGATTATTACGAAAAGACCACAGCATTTGCGGCTTCTTTTATCGGAGAAAAACATCGGATTCTTGATCTGGGGAGCGGAACTGGTTTGTTGGCAATGTATTATTTTCACCACTATCCGCAAGCTGATTATATACTCGCCGATGTCGCTTCAGAAATGCTCAATGTGGCAAGACAAAGATTTGAGCATATCTCAAATGTCAATTATTCTGTAATTGACTATGCCCAAGAGTTGCCGGATGGAAATTTTGATCTGGTGATTTCCGCATTGTCAATTCATCATTTGGCAAACGAGCAGAAACAGGAGTTGTTCAGAAAGCTGAAAAATAAAATCACCCCCGGAGGATGGTTCATCAATTACGATCAATTCTGTTGTGAGTCAAAAGAGATGGATGAATTTGTCAATACCCATTGGATAAAACATCTTTATAACAGCGGACTTTCAGAAACCGAACTTGAAAGATGGCAGGAACGACGGAAACTTGACCGGGAATGTTCTGTAGGGGAAGAAATTGCAATGCTCAAAAAATGCGGATATGAAAGTGTCGAGTGCATTTATCTTTGTGGAAAATTTGCGGTAATAGCAGCCAGAGTGTGATTTTTGTATGTAACCATCAAAGATGGATAAAATTCAAATACGCCGCCTTTTTTGTGGAAAATATGAGATGTCGGCTTTCCTTACAATTAAAAAGCGTAGGTCGGTGCAGAGAACAGTTCGATGGGCGTTTCAAGGTGGCGTTGGTATCGTTCTGCGGAAAAATCCATCATTTAACAGATATTGTCACTCAAAGAGTTATGACGGATGGAGAACGTTTCCGGTAAATGTATATTGGTCTCTAAATCGAAATGTATGTAAATAGAGAATCGGAAAAAACAGAGAATTTTGCGTATTTTGCCGTGTGTTTGTGTAACTCTCTAATCTCTAACGCTTAACAAAAGAACGCCGCATAAATGACGGCATACATTTACAAACAGAGAATTTGCAGAGAAACTATGCAAAACACACGCTTTTGAGAGGCTATGTCGTTCTCTATTGAGAGAACAGCAGCAGAATGAATTTGCTGTAAATCTGTGCTGCATTGCCCGGCTGCCGTCTTCGTGTTTCGCACTTCGCC
>JAZUPS010000198.1:0-5738 GCA_045605305.1 Victivallaceae bacterium | reverse complement strand
GGCGCGACATCAAACCCCTGTGAAGGGGCATCAATCGATGCAGGAAAGCAGTCCCTTGAGGTAAAAGGTTTCCGGTACGGCAAGGGCAGTCGGATGGTCGGGAGCTTGTTCAAAGCGGCTGATGATCCGGGCATTGACCTGTGCATCTATCGCGGCATCAGCAGTGATCTTCTGAAAAAGCGGCATCTCCATCGCTCCGGAACAGGAAAAGTTGGCAAGCATCCCTCCCGGAGCAAGCAGTTTGAAGCCCAACCGCGCCAAATCCTGATAGGCACGGCAGCCGCGCATCATCGCCGATTTGCCGGGAATCAACTTGGGAGGATCAAGAATCACCAAATCGAATTTTTCTCCCTTTTCCACCAGTTGCCGCAAATATTCAAAGACATCAGCACAAATATTCTGCCAGTTGTTATGAAATCCGTTGAGTTCCAGATTGCGCGCCGCCTGCTCCAGTGCCGGAGCTGAAGAATCGGCATTGACCACACTCTTTGCCCCTCCGGCAAAGGCGGAACAGGCGAAACCTCCGGTATAGCTGAACATATTCAGCACCCGTTTCCCCTCTGAAATTGCCCGTATCTGCGCTCTGGCACTGCGGAGATCGAAGTAAAACCCGGTCTTTTGTCCCGCTTTCAAATTAACCTCAAAACGCAAACCATCTTCTTCGATAACAATAATTTCCGGAATATCTTCACCTGCCAGTTGTCCGGTACGGGGCGGCAGATTTTCCTTTTTTCTCACTCCCGCATCAGAACGTTCAAAAACTCCGCTGACAAAGGGGAGCGCCATCAGCTCTCCGGTAATAATTTCCCGGAAAAATTCCGCTCCGGCGCTGAGAAATTGGACTGCGGCAAATTTGCCGTACAAATCGACGATCACTCCCGGCAGACCGTCAGCTTCAGAGTAGATCAATCGGCACCCGCCGACACTGTCAAGCACCCCCAGCGTCTGACGGTAAGCTGCTGCCCTGCGGATACGTTTCCGGAAAAATTCCCGGTCGATCACCTCCGCCGGGTCAAAGCTCCACACTCTTATACGCAGTTGGGATGCCGGAGACCATGCACCCAGAGCCAGAGGTTTATCCTTGGCATCGCAGAGCAGAACTGTTTCACCGGGAGCAACGGGAGCATGTTTCTCTTTGAGCGCTCCGTCAAACACCCAGGGGTGGCGGCGGAGCAGCGCCTTTTCCCTGCCGGGGAGCAGGTGTATTCTGGTCACTTTTTCAGCTCCTTGATCTCCTGAATGAAATCCGCCGCATCAGTGAATTTGCGGTAAACCGAAGCAAAACGGACAAATGCCACCTCATCCACCTGCCGCAACGAGGTCATCACCCGGCTGCCGATTTCGGCACTCGGAACCTCTTTATCAAAATCCTGCTGGATGGAGGAAGCTATTTCAGCGGCGATACGGTCGATTTCCGCCGAAGAGACATTCCGTTTGTAACAGGCACGGTCAATGCCCCGGCGGAGTTTGGCAATATCAAACTCCTCCCTTGTGCCGTCAAGTTTGACCACCTTCAACTCTTCGGAACTGACACTTTCCAAAGTGGTGAAACGGTGGCTGCAGCCGAGACACTCCCGGCGGCGGCGAACTCCGTAACCATCTTTCACACTGCGTGAATCGATCACTTTATCATCATTGCATCCGCACTTCGGACAACGCATAATCTCACTTCTCCAAACGCAAATATTCAATTATCGACAGAGGTGAAAAGATCACCCCGCCGCAAGCCGGATGAGTTCCGGATTTTTTTACCAGATAAGCCGTCGAATTGCAGAAATCCTGCCAGTGACGGCGGCGCAGACGGTCAGCAGTAATGGAGGTATGTTCCGCAAGGGGCAGCACGATCAAGACTTTGCTTCCCGCCGGGGCGCCATCCAGAGCGGATTTTATCATCACCGGAAGCTGACTGGGACGGTTGGCGCTGTTGACCACCGCCACGCGGGGAGTGATCCGGGTAAAATCGGCGACACTTCCGCAGGAGACCTTTTTCTCAACCGCGATCTGCTGGAAAAAGTCCGGCACAGCGATAGTCAATGGCGGCAAACCGGGCAGAGCGGCGATTTTTTTTGCATACTCAAGAGATTGCCGCATAAGCATGTCATTATCCCCGCCGGGGCCGTAATGTTTTTCACTCCAGCTGTAAAGGTGTTTCCGGGAACGCTGAACGTTGTTGCCGTTGATCAAATGGGGGGTAAGCAAAACGGTGATGCCGGAAATTTTTGTCCCTTCCGGCAAGTCAGCTGCGAAGTCAACGGCATCTTCCACGGCTTCAAGGAGATCCGGGTACTGGATGAAAAGTCCGCGGATCAACCGGTTGCCACGGTAGGCGCGGTAGAAATCCTGCTGTGAAAGCACCAGTTCCACCTCAAATTTTCTGACACAGGCGGCAGCGACGAACTCTTCCAATTCGCCGGTGAGTTCCTGTTCGCTGGTCAAATAACAGTAGATGCGGTTGAAACCCAAACGGGAGATCATATCCAGCACCTGTGATGATTCAAATTTCCCGATGAAAGCTGAGGGGTAAACCGCAATTCCCCGCACCGGCAAAACCGAAATGATCTTTCTGAACTCCGCGGCACGGCGGGCAGATTCCGCAGGAAGAGCAACTTCCGGCGGCAGAGCCAGCGGCATGGTTCCGGTGCGGATGGGGGTTCTGCCGCAACCGGAAAAAATCAACGGCAACAAAGCCAGAAATGCAAAAACAATTTTTTTCATGATCACTGCCTTTCCAAATTATATCTTTACCGATATAATATAGCACGGGTGAAGACGCTTTACAACTTTTCTCCTCCGCCGGAAGAGGAAAAGTGCAAAAAAGAGCATAAAGGATTTGAAAAAAGAGCTAAATGATGCTATTTTATGGTTTAAGTGTTTACTTTTGACAAACGGGGTGATCGAACAAGGTTTATCAAAAATCTGAACTTTGTAAATCGCCTAAAACATGATGGAGATCAAAAATGCCGGTAGATATTCTGGTCGGTACCCAATGGGGTGATGAGGGTAAAGGTAAGTTGATCGACGTCCTCACCCGGGACGTGGATATGGTCGTGCGCTTTCAGGGCGGTAACAACGCCGGACACACGGTGGAGATCGGTGACAAACGTTATGTTCTGCACCTGGTTCCCTCCGGCATCTTCCGGCCGGAAGTTACCTGTGTCATCGGCAACGGTCTGGTGGTCGATCCTGTGGCACTGGATGAAGAACTGCGCGGTATTGAGGAAAAAGGTTTCTCCACCGCCAATGTCCAGCTCAGCAACCGCGCCCAGATGATCTTCATCTATCACCGCATCGCTGATACCTTGAGCGAAGACCGCGCCAAACAGAAGATCGGTACCACCGGAAGAGGTATCGGTCCTGCCTACATGGATAAAATGCGCCGCAGCGGTATCCGCGCCATCGATTTGAAGTTCCCGGAAAAACTGGCGGAACAGTTCCGTACCGAGTGCGCCAGATACAACAAGATCTTTGCTTCTTACGGAGTTCCGGAACTGAATGTAGAAGAGGAACTTACCAAAGTTCTCGAAGCTGCCCGGCGCCTTGCTCCGCTGGTCTGCGACACCGTTTATTCGGTCAACCGCGCGGTCAAAGAGGGCAAAAACGTGCTTTTTGAAGGCGCTCAGGGCGCTTTGCTTGACATCGACCACGGAACCTATCCTTTTGTCACCAGCAGCAACACCGTCAGCGGTGGAGCCTGTACCGGCGGCGGCGTGCCTCCTCAGAGCATCCGCGATGTCTGGGGCGTGATCAAAGCCTACACCACCCGGGTCGGCGAAGGACCTTTCCCCACTGAACTTTTCGATGCCACCGGTGAAAAACTCCGTCAGATCGGCAGAGAATTCGGCGCCACCACCGGCCGTCCCCGCCGTTGCGGATGGTTCGATGCAGTTGCCTCCCGTTACGCCTGCATGGTCAACGGTGTCAACAAACTTGCCGTTACCAAGCTCGACTGCCTCGATGATATGGATGAAATCGCCATTTGTGTGGCTTATAAAGTCAATGGCGTGCTGACCACTGAGTTCCCCGCTTCAGTAGCGGAACTGGAAGCCGCTGAACCGGTTTACGAATACATGCCCGGCTGGAAAAGCTCCACTTGTGATGCCCGCTGTGCCGCTGATCTGCCGGAAAATGCCCGCAAGTATCTGGCACGCATGGCGGAATTGGTCGATTCCACTGTGGCGATCATCTCCGTCGGTCCCCGCCGTGATCAAACCTTTCCCGCTGATGCGGAGTAAGGCATGACCAGAAATTTCCGGGAACTGCCCCTCTACCGTTTTCTGCAGAGCCTTGATTATCTGCAGGTCGGGGTGGTGGCGATGCTTTTGTGTATCGGTCTGATTTTCATCCATTCAACCGGAACTCAGATCGATACCCCGGAAAGTCTGGCTTCATTCGGTAAACAACTGCGCTGGATCGGCATCGGTACAGCGGTTTATCTGCTGGTTGCCGCATTGGATTACCGTTCATTTTCCTGCCGGGTGGCAATGCTGTTTGGCTATGCTGTCTCACTGGTTCTGCTGGTGGTGGTGCTTTTTTTCGGCTTGAAAATTTTCGGAGCGACCCGCTGGCTGAATTTTTTCGGATTGCGTCTGCAGCCCTCGGAACCGGCGAAATTGATGGTGATCGGCGTATTATCGGCGATTTTTTCCGCTCCGAAATTCTCTTCCAGCAAAAGTTTATGTATTTTTATGTCTTCCGCCGCCGTGGGCATCCCGTTTTTTCTCATTGCCATTGAACCGGATTTGGGCAGTTCTCTGGTGCTGCTGCCGGTAGCCGGGATCATGCTCTTTTCTTTCGGCATCAAGTGGCGATATGTGCTTTTGGGACTCACTGCGATCGCGGTGGGAATATCTTTTGTGCTGCTGGATAGTTTTCGGGAAGATCCGATACTTTTGCGGGATTATCAGCGTGACCGGATCAAGGTATTTCTCAATCCCGGTTCAGATTTGAGCAACCGGGGACACAATGCCCATCAGGCTTTGCTGGCGGTGGGTTCGGGGGGATTATCCGGAACCGGTATCGGCAGAGGGATCCAGAATGAACTCGGATTTCTGCCTCAAACCGTTTCCAATAACGATTTTATCTTTTCGGTGATTGCGGAAGAGACCGGATTTGTGGGAGTGCTTTTTCTTTTGACTCTCTATCTGGTGCTGTTGTACACTATTTTGCGGACGGCGTTTATCGTGTCGGGTTACGGCAGATATATTGCCGTGGGCGTGGCGATGCTGATATTCTGTCACATATTTATCAATATCGGCATGAGCATCGGCATTGCGCCGGTGACCGGACTGCCATTGCCGCTGGTCAGTTACGGCGGTTCATTCATTCTTACCACCATGACCACGCTGGGACTGGTTCAGTCGATCTACCGGCATGCCAAACTGGAAATGCTCGATTGACAGGCGATTTCCACGATTTCAAGTTTTTTGCAAGTCTCTGATTTCTGATACAGGTTGATGCCCGATCTTCACGTAAAACTGTGACCAGCCTCTCACGATGGTTTGAAGTCGCGGCGGCAAACGTGCCGCTCCGGGAAAACGCTCCCTTCGCTTACGCTGGGGAGCGGGATGCCCGTGGAAAAAAGCTTGGCAAAACTCAGTGGAGTAACACCCGCTGGGTTTTTCTTCGCAGGGCATGGTATCATGATGTCCACTGTGGTATTGAAGAGTCACGGGTGCGAGGCGGTCGCCGCCGAGTGCGCAGACCGCATGCGAGTAAACTTTTGCGCTTTCGCGCAAAAG
>JAZUPS010000197.1:0-2418 GCA_045605305.1 Victivallaceae bacterium | reverse complement strand
ATTCCGGAAGCAGTAACTTCGATTACCGTGTAAGTTGTCCCGACCGACAGAGAAAAAGCGATGTTGTTGTCACCGTCCTGATAGACAGTCACCCCACTCGAACCCAGACTCTCGTCAACATCGTTGAAATATTTGACTTTGATGGCGGAAGTTTTCACTCCGGTACCATTAAAAGAAAAACGGTACTCCCTGCCCTCGAGCAGATCATAGCGTTTTTCCACCAGCGTGACCGAACCGGAATCAAGTTTGACCGGAGCGTTGAATTGTTTGTTCACAAATGCGCCGGGCTGTTTTTTGGAAAACCACACCTTATAAATTTTCCACTGCTGCCCGGTCTTGGCAGAAATATCGAACCGGATCCGGTCAATATTGCCTTTCCACAGCTTATTCAGCGGAATGGAGACGGCTTTAGCCTTATTGGCAGTGATGACAAACGGTGTACGGAGAAAATTTTCCGGTTTAAAAAATTTATCCCCTTTGCGCATAAAGTAGATGGTCAGATTGCCGGAAACATTGCGGGGAGATTCCAGAATACAGTTGAAAAACTTATAATCAGCCGCTTTTAATTTTACCGGGATCACCGCCGTATAAGCATAATCCCGGCTGTGTTCAGCGATAATTTCTTTGTCCTGACACTTGAAACTTTTAAACCCGACCTGATCGATGATCTTACGTCCCGGAAAAATAACCACATCGCTGCTGATATCGGTTTTCTGAACCATCTTGGGTTTGCTGACAGCTTTTTTCACCTTGCCGCCGAGGGGAGACAATACGGCACTTTCATCTCCGGTAAACCAAATCCGGGAAATTTTCCAATTCACCCCTTTTTTACCGGAAAGATCAAAACGGAAACGGGAAATCGTACCATTCCATTTTTTATTTTTCATCGGGATAGTCACCGTAACCGGAGTATTGGCTTTGAGCACAAAATTTTTCCGGCAGAAACTATCCGGGGAGTATTTTTTTTCGCCATTTTTCCCGAAATAGATCGTAAGTTTACTGTTCAACTCACAATCTGCCGCAAGCTCCACGTTGAATGCAGTAACCTTTGCGGCATCCAGCTTGACCGGAATATTGCCACTCCAGGAATATCCCCGGGTCTGCACCGTGGTAATGGCATCCCTGCCGCACTGCCACTTGTCAAAACCAGCCATGGGCTTGATCATCAATTCCGGGAATATTCCGATATCAGCAGCAGAAAGAGTTACTGCCGTACTGAACAATGCAAAAATAAGTTTTTTCATTCACATCAATCCCTATACATGGGATTCAGATAAATCAAATCCACTTTTTTACTCGAACCGCTCTTAAAGGAGCGCATCGTTGAATCAGCATTCTTTTCCCAACTGACATGACCATCCACAAAACTTACATTAGCTCCTTTGGAGTGGCGATCATGGATATTTCCGCTGCCGGAACCAAGACCGTAAAAATAGGCAAAACCAGCAGTATATTTAGGTTTGCTGTTGATCGAATCCTTACACACTGAATCCGCAAATCCAACCGTCTTTCCAGGACGGATCGCCTGACCGGCTTTCATTGTCGGCACAGTTTTGATCAGATTGCTGGACTCGGTTGTATTGATATAATTGCTGGCAATACCGGCATTGATGCCATAATGAACATAACGCATTGAGGTCGAAGTACCGGTCTGAGATGGATTGCCATTCCTGATATCATTTTCGTATTGCCATTTATGTACACCGGGACACAGCAGAATAGCATTATCAATATATTTGTACGCCAGAAATGTGGCGCTCCAATTATGATAATTTTGCTTACGGGAACCAACGACAACATAATCATCATAATCCGGCATATAATTGGCAAGAGCCGCATTCAACTGTTTGATATTGTTTGCACAACTGGATGTCACACCGCGGGCACGGGCACTTTGCAGCGCCGGGAGCAGTATTGCCCCCACACTCGCAATGATGGCTATAACGACGAGAAGTTCAATAAGAGTGAAGGAAGATCCCTTCACTCCGGCATGCCGGAATTTGTTTTTCATTTTAAAGATTCTCCTGTTTATTGATAAATGTATTCACGTTTAAATCAAATATAAAACATATGTTATACTATACACTGGAATCTATTTTTTTGCAAACTTTTAAAGCTGTTTTTTTACAAATCAGATACGACTTCTGAACAAAAAATGCCTGTTCCCTGCGATTTGCAAAAAAACAGGCATTTCACATACTCCGGATTTGCAGGGATAATTTACAACAGCGGATTAGTCAGCCGTATCAATTTACTGCCGTCGGAATCCAGCCAGACGTAAAGTCCGTTATTACTGGAACTCTTGTATCCGACAACATAGTTTCGGGCTTCAGCATGGCCGTCCAAAAAGAGCATATTGGCCCCTCCGGGATGTGCCGCAAATTTACCGTAAGAAATGTTTGAGGTATAACGGGCAAG
>JAZUPS010000196.1:0-2932 GCA_045605305.1 Victivallaceae bacterium | reverse complement strand
ATTTCCAATATAAATTACGACAGCTGCTCCGGTACGGATTTCCCCATCACATGAGTTTGAGTTACGGAGATAATTTCACCGCCGTGGAAGAGGCGTTTTACAGTTACCTCAACTATTCCATGGTGACATTTTGACCTTTATTGCTTCCTGCAGACGGAGTTTTCCGTTTGCAGGAACTTGCATTACCATGCCGGAACCGCATGAGATTTGACAAATCACTGCAGCTGTGCTATAGTATGAGAAAGTTTCATTGTTGCGGCATAAGGCGATATGTCAAAAACGCAACATCGGCGATCTTTTTTGAAAATCCGGGTATTTTTGGTCTCTTCCGGAGTGCGGTGCTTTCAATAAATTGCGGTAAATCTCCCCAGTAACAGAGAAAGGGCATGGGAAATGAAAAAATTCTGGTCAATTACAACGTTTTTCGGTGTAATTTTTTCCAATCAGCTTTTTGCCATTGACAATATTCCGGAAGAGGATCATGAGTGTACCAGTTGGATGGTGCTTCACGATTTGACCAAAAACAATACCAATATTCTTCATAAGAACCGGGATGATGTTGCCCGGGATATTGCAGTTTTTCTCAGTCCGGCGGCGTCTCCCCGCAAATGGATCGCCCTCGGAACCGATATTCCGACCAATATGGCGCTGAATGCCTCCGGTCTTGCCGGGGTGATGAACAGCGGTGAAACCTGTATCGATCCCCCCACCGACAATACCAAAAAACGGACTCCGGAAATGATGCGGGTCATCATGAATTCCTGCGATACCGCCGCACAGGCAGTGGCAAAATTGCAGGAACTGCATAAAGCCGGGGATTACTGGCACGCCGGCGGAAGCGGTTCGATTTTCCTGTTCCTCGACCGCAATGAGGGATATATCTGCGAAATGACCGCGAAGGTTATGACGGTGACCTCTTACAAAGAGGGGGTCGCTCTCCGGGCAAATATATGGCAGAATCCGGGAATGTCGAAATATGCCAGAAAAAGTGCGGCAGGTTATCTCAACAGCAGCGCCAGAGCATGGATAACCATGTCCGGATTGAATAAGGTTTTTGACCAAAATGGTAAAATCACACTTTCAGATATTTTCGCTCTTTCCCGTACTTGCAATGTGCCGGAAACCTCGGCGATAAAGGGGTGTGTCTGTTTTACCAAAACCAACTCTTCTGCCACGCTGGAGATCGACCGGCAGTATCCGGATGTGCTTTCCAGCGGATATTTTGCCATCGGTCACCCCCGCCATACGGTATATCTGCCGGTACCGGTCTGTGTTGAAAAAATTCTTCCGCAAATGGGAGATTACAGCTGGTCAAAAGCGGTATGGGCAAGATTTGACAAACTCGGTTTGGAGTCTCCCATTCCGGAAAAGTGGCTGGAGTTTGAGAAAAAATCCATGGAAAAATATACCGCCGCCAAAGAGGAGGCTCGCAAACTTCTTGATCAGGGGAAACGTGCTGATGCGGTAAAATTGATCAACTCCGCTGCCGCAGAGATTTGGAGCGCCGCCGTTGAGCTTCTGCGCTGAAGATGCTCTGTCTGAGCGGGGAGAAGTTCCGCTGATTTACCGGATGAATTTCCGCCAAATCTGCCATTTGTTTTCATCCATTTCCCACTCGCAGTAAACCGCAATGCCCGTTGCTTCATTTTTGCGGTAAGAGGCGGAAATTCCCTGCAATGCGGAATTGATATTTTCCACCTGCGGGTGATGATAGCTCACTCCTGCATCTTCGTAAGCCGGGATTCCAAGCAGGAGTTCGCAATCAGTTGAGCGGAGTGTGGCGGTCAACTGGTTGGTCCAGTCGGTCATAAGTTTGATGTAAAATTTTTCCAGCGGGATCGCCGTATCATACATCATTACCGCCAGTTGATCGCAGTGATCGGTGAGGCGTTTGATATAAAACAAGTGCCAATGAACATCGGGATATTGATGCCATCTTGTCGGCGGCGGATAAGCCGCTACCGATAAGATTTTCCCTTGAGTGACCGGGCGGAGTTCATCCAGAAGTTTCAAAAATCCGACTTCACTGCTGGGCATAGGCTCTATATTGACTTGAACTCCGGCAAGCCGGGGATGTTTTTTCAACAGTTCATCGACCGAGGCAACAAAGTTTTGCCGCCATTTTTCATCGGCAGGGCGGGCAGATTCTTCAAAAACACCGCCGATCCACGGAATGACTTTGATGTTGTATTGTGCGGCAATATCAAGAAAACGCTCAACTTGTATGCTGTCACAGGGGGCGATCTTTCCATTCATTTGCGCTGGACACAAATGGGGATAAACAGTGGAAATTTTGTTGTCTGACAATTTTTTGAACAATGCAGAAATCTTTTCAACTCTGCGGAAATCATCTTTGTTGCGGTTGTTACGGATAAACCAGCTGTCATCGCCCAGCCAGCCATGCCCGAGCCAAATGGCGTTATTGCGATATTGGGGCAACGACTCACTACTTCCCGGCTGCCAAAGTAAATAAGCAATAGCCGGGATACCAAGGATAACAGCCAATGCACCAACTATCCTCAACAGACTTTTGCCAAGTTTTTTCAGCAGCTTGTTATTCATTTTTATCTCCCGGCAAAACGCCTTTTTTTTTCAATGCTCTTAACATACTTTCAAAGTCCTGCCGGATTTGCGGCACTTCATCCATCGCTATAGCGTGACAACTCTCTAAAACGATAAACACAAGTCCTATAAAACCCACAGAAAGAAATATTCCCCACCAAATGACAAACGAGGCGGCAACTCCCCAGAACAGGGCAAAGATGCCAATAGCGTACAACAGGTATTTGTGTTTTCCGCTTTGAGCGATTGAAATATGCAAAATCGTTTCTTCTCCTGCTGCTTTTTCACACCGGATGAACAGATCTCCTCTGGAAGTGTTACGGTATGCTTTGATCGGATGCAGATGCAGCGGATCATCCGGATCGCAGGA
>JAZUPS010000195.1:0-5900 GCA_045605305.1 Victivallaceae bacterium | reverse complement strand
GCGTTTGGGGAGAGGGGAAAAACCTCTTTTCCCGCCCGCTCGGCGGGTTGCGAAAAAACTCGCCCTTCCGTCTTCGTTTCACTACGCCGTGACGAGTCGCTTCGCTGGGGCTCGGATTTATCATCGCAAAGTATCCCGCTTTTTTTGAAAGAGAAAGGGGGCGCGGGGGAAAGGGAAAACTTTTTTTCTCGTGAAAAAAAGTTTTCCTTGTCCCCCGCACACTCATTTACTTTAATAGAACTGCTGGTTGTTATCGCCATAATTGCTATTTTAGCGGCGATTCTGCTTCCGGCGCTCAATACTGCGCGGGAACGGGGGCGCACCGCCAGCTGCATCAACAATCACAAGCAGCTCATGTCGGTAACTTTGATGTACATCGATGCTTTTGATGAATTCACTCCGGATGGCAAAGTTGCGGAGCGTTGCTGGATAACTTTGATCGGTGACTTTGAAGTTCCCGGGGTCAAACAGTCGGAAAAGCGTTATGAGATTTTTCACTGTCCGTCGGATACGACCTACAAAAGCGGTCATGCCAGCATGGTGGCGAACTCCCGTTTTCCCGGCAAGAAACTCTCCAAGATCACCAACAGCCGTTTTCTGGTTTACGCTGACCGTTCAGAGATCGTTGCCGGCAATGCGGCGGTGGTGACAGAGTATTATCCCATGAGCAGTGACGGCGGCAAGGAACGGGTGGGGTATCTGCACAACAAAACCATCAACACCTCCTTTATTGACGGTCACGCTGAAAATATCAGCCGCAATATCAGCACCGTTTATGTCCGTAAGCCGACTCAGCTGCCGCAGGAGTACCAGATGTGGCTGCCGTCGCTGGCGTTGAAAGAGTGGAATGAATGGTAAGAAAAAGAAAAGGGTATTGCGATGAAGAAAGTTTTTTCAGTTTTTCTGGCGCTGGCGGCGCTGACACTTTGTGCCGATGATGTGAAGTTCCCGGTAAGGTGGGAGCGCCGTTCACAGGCAAAGGAGTATCAGGTGATCAATGGCGGTTTTGCCCGTCAGAATGGCAGGATTTTTCTCGGTGTGACCGTTAAAGCTCTGCCGGAAATGATCGGAAAGTCCGGAACGGTTTCCATTTACGTTAATTGTGACGGCGACCGGAACAGCGGCAGATTTCCCGGTTCTCAGGGAGTCGATCTGCAAATCAACCTTGACCCGGCACAAAACAGCGCCCGGTTCATCCACTGGCTCGACAACAGCAAAAGGAGTACTGTTTCCGGTGCATATCAGCTGAAAATCAGCGGCGAAGTGCTGATGCTGGAGTTGGATGAAAAACTTTTTCAGAAAATTCCTCTGAATGACAAGGCGGTTTTCCGCTTCAACCTCTCCGTTTCCGGCAAAAGGAGCGACTCTGTGGCATTTTCTGCCGCCGACGGGGTGAAAGCGGGCAAAATGATTTTGATCGAAGCGGAAAAGAAAAACGCCTCCATTCCGGCGGCTAAGGGTGAAATTTTTGCTCCGGTAGTCTGGCAGCGGAAAAATGCGGCACAGTTCCAGGTGGAAAAAGCCGGAGTTTATCAGGATGGGGAAAAACTTATTTTCGCATTCAAGATCAAAGGTTTGGAAGAGATGCTGGCGGGGAAAAGTTCTGCCGGATTGTATTGGAACTGCGACGGGGATAAAGCCAGCGGCAGATTTCCCGGTTCTCAGGGGGCGGATGTGCAGTTCAATATTGATTTGAAGGGGAAAAAGCTCAATATCGTCCGCTGGATGGATGCCAAAGATCGCCGTTACATGACCGTTTATGAAGATGATTATCTGGTGGAAAACAGCGGTGATGTGCTGTATATCGGTCTGCGTAAACCGGCACTGAGCCAGTTGAATATCAAAGATGATTCGGATTTTGTTTTTCAACTTGCCCATGAGCGCAAACGCACTGACAAAATTTACTGCCCCATTGCTCCCGGAGCGGGGAAAACGGGAGTGATCACCCCCGGATTGCACTTCACCCGCTTCGGAGCGCTGAAAAGCACCCGGATAAAAAAGAGTTTCGCCCATCCGGTAGTGCGGAAAAATGCCCGCGCTGCCGTTTGGGATTGCGGTGCGGAAAGATTTGCCGCCGATGAGCAGACCCCGCCATTTTCGGCGGGGATACCGGCTTTGAAAGCAAGCGGAGCCAGAGGTGAAACGACCTCTGTTTTTTTTGCCGTGGAAGCGGGAACCCCCTTTTCCGCATTGACGGTCACTCCGGAAAATTTAAGCGGCAAAGCCGCCTTTTTACCGGCAGAAAATCAGCGTATCCAGTACGCGGATTACATTTCCGATGACCGGGGAACTTGCTTTACAGATATACTTTTTGACCGTTTCCCCGGCAAGGCGGTCAAGCGGCAGTTTGCGGTATGGCACATTACGATCCCCCGGAATGCCCAAGCCGGAACTTACCGGGGCTGTTTGCAGTTGACCATTGACGGTAAAGCCGACAGTGCCATTCCGGTGGAGCTGACGGTCTACGACTTTGAATTGCCTCAATTTCCCGCCATGCGGAGCGCATTTTCCATCAAAAACGGTCATATTTCCCCCCGTTTTCCCAACCGGGAAATAAAAAGACATATCTACGATACGATGGTGACAAGAGGGGCATCATTCCGTTTCGGTCCCCGGCTGCCGGGAGTAGAACCGGACTTCAAACTGGATGAAAATGGCAAGCTCCACATCTTCTGGGAAAATTTTGACCGCAGAGTGAAATACCTGACCGATACACTTGGGGTCAACACCATACAACTGCCCCCCGGACAGCTGGGCAGTCATGAGAAATTTTCCCGCTGGAACTCGATTTTGAAGAAAAATTATAAAAATACCGATGATCCGGAGTTCCAAAGCGTTTTCAAGCAGTATGTCAAAGCATACGCCGAACATATAAAGGAACTGGGGATCGCCGATAAGATGCTCTTTGTCATCTGGGATGAGCCGTACAGCCTGACTGAACCGGTCAAAGGCGCAAAACTGGTGCGGGAAGCCGCGCCGGAAATACCCGTCGGACTCTTTATCGACCGTTACGATCCGGAAGCAAAGGAGATCGATATTTGGCTGACAACACTTCAAAACGTGGCAAAAACTTTGAAAAATGCCAAAGGCAAACGGGTCTGGCTCTACAACTCAAACGGAGTAAACAATTTCCGTATTCCGGCGGCAGACCTGCGCAGTTACTTTTTTCTGGCAGACCGCCACAATATCGAGGGTTTTCTCAGTTCGGAAATCAACGTGATCGCCAAAACCGGTATTGAAAACGGCGTTTTCTTCAACCATTACCCCCAGCACTGTCTCTTTTATGTATCTGATGACGGCAAAGAGGTTTACGATTCATGGAGACTGGTACTGCTGCGGCAGGGGTTCAACGATTTTGATTACCTGACCATCTACCGTCAGAGGTTGAAGGCGAAAAATCTGCCGGTTCCCCGGTGGTTGACCGAAGCGGAACCGGACTTCGATGAAAACGGTATGCCGGATTTCAAAATCACCACCACTGCCGAACTGGATGCCCTGCGGGAGAAGATCGCCCGGGAGATCGAAAAACTTTGAGTCCGGCAAGGGTAGATGGTTCTTGGAGAAGGGAAAAACTTCTTTTCACGGGAAAAGAGGTTTTTCCCTTCCCCAAACCCCAACCCTTTTTAAGAAAAGCGAGATATTTTGTAACATAATGTCAGTGTCATGTTTACAATTATCCACCTGTGCATGAGACGTGGCAATTTTCAATATATTATACAGGAACTCCGGCGGAAAAGGTGCCGCTCCGATGAAACAGCCTCCGCCGTTGTCATCGGCAGGAAGTAAAGAAAACGCGCTGCCCCAAGTGCGGGCAGATAATTGCAACCACATCACTGATCCAACTTTACAAAGTATCTTGCTTTTCTTGGAATAGGTTGTTTTTCCCTTTCCCCAAAAAACAATCTGCCCTTTTCAGGAACAGGGCTTACGCAAAACCGTATACATCACCCGGATGGAATTGCCGAGTTTATGCTCCACCGGCTTCATTGCCGGGGGGTAATGTTGGAGCAGGCGGCGGAGAGTTTCGTTGCTGATCTGACGGTAATCCGGGGAAAGTATCAGCACGGCTTCACGGATTTTCTTCTCTTCAAGATAAGCAAGAAGTGAATCAAGCTGCTTTTGACCGGTAACTTCCAGATGGAGTTTCGCCGATGCCGTTTGCGGAATCATTTCAGGAATGAAAAAAAGATCGGAAATCACCACCGGTGCTTTCTGCGCCAAAATCTCTTCCTGAAATATGCTTGTGCTTTCTGTGACCTTTACCAGTGCCGTCAAAGCATATATCTGCATAAATACCCCCACTGCACAAAGAACCCGAAAGAGCCATTTGCGGTTATCCGAAAATCCCCCCTGACGGTGAAAGGCGTAAACCGTCAGCACCATCATCACCGGAATCACCATGATAAAGTGCCGCGCCCCCCAGGTCAAACCGATGTCGTGAGGATTGAGCAGAAAAGGTATCGTCAATATGTAAAAGATTACCACTCCGGTACCCAGACGTACCAGCTGCCGTTTATCGGTTAAAAGTGGACGCAGATTCAGCAGAAACAACCCCAGAATCGGAATGGAGAGAAATAATCCGAAAGTTCCGGCACTGACCAGCAGATACTCTTTTTTCTGCCACAGCATTACGGCAAGAAGTGCCGAAATCAGGGCAAAAATCACCCCGGCAGCGGTTTTGAAGTTTTTTTTGCTCCGGTACTCCGGCATCATTCCGGCGGCAAATGATGGTATCAGCGCCGCGATCGCCAGTGCCATCGACCACCTGCCTGCGGTTTCAAAGCGGATGATGTGCTGATAAAAGTTGAAAACCGTTTCTTTCAAGCTGAATACCGGAGTACCGCTTGCCCGGTTGTTGACAAAGTATTCAGCTCCGTGCATTCCGGCAATGTTTCCAAAAAGCAGATAATTGGTCACCCACAGCGCCAGCACCGGCAAAGCTGCGCCCAGACCGAAGCGCCATATTTCGCGCCATTTTCTTTCGATGATCAGGGCGATCAATACTCCGGCACCCAGCAGATAGAGTTCCTCTCTCATCCATACGCCCAAGCCGAAAACCAATCCTGATGCTTCAACTTTTTTCCGGCAGAAAAGCCACGCCGACAATGTCACCATAAATGCCGCCGGAACCATCTCCCAGAACAGCAATCCGTAAAAGACCAATGGCGTTCCCAGTGCCGCTGCCAGCAGATAACGCTTTTTCCCGGGAAACTTCATCATCACCGCCGCCAGAGCCGCCAGCGCCAGAAGCGGAAGCAAATTCCAGCAGAAATCCCCGGCAACGGAATGGAGATACGCCGTCAGCACCGGGAGATAGGGGGAGTGAAAAGAACTTATTTTCCCATCGGGCAGGGTCAGAAAATGAAATCCGCCCCGGGGAAAATTTTCCGGGAGTTCATGGCTGAAAAAAATCGTTCCATGCTCCAGAAAGTTCCGGGCGATCATCTCTTTATTGCCGTTATCCGTTATCCAAACCGGATTTTCAGGCAGAAATGCCACCGAAAAAATCAGCCCGAGCAAAAACAACAATACCGGAACGGTGATGCTCCGGTACTGTTTCAGCCATATATTTTTATTCATGATCTTCAGGCGCGGGCAATATCTGCCGCATCCAGCAGTTCCAGACCGGCGGCACTGAGTTTTTCAGCCGCAGTGCTGTCGTTGAAACGGAAAATGATCACCGCTTTGCCGGTCATTTTGCCGGGAATGGCGTACATATATTCCACCGCCAGACCCAATTTGTCCGTGGCGTTGAAAACCTCCACCAGACCGCCGACTTTATCCGGCACGCAGAGCGCCAGCACTTCGTTTTCCCGGGTGATGAATCCCGCCGCTTTCAGCGCCGCATTGCCTTTGTCAATATCGTCCATCAGCAGACGGAGGATACCGAATTCACTGGT
>JAZUPS010000194.1:0-8855 GCA_045605305.1 Victivallaceae bacterium | reverse complement strand
GAAAGTGAACCGGAAAAAATGGTCAGCGACAATATCAACCAGACATTCTATTCCGTTCTGCGGGATGAGAAGGTGGCGCTGTTGCTCCATATTCTCAAAAACATGGAGTATGAAAGAGTTATTGTATTCGGCAACCGCAAGGATGTCAATGCAAAATTGCAGTATGATCTGGCGCGTTACGGATTTAATGTTCCCTTGCTTTCCGGAGATATTTCTCAGGAAAAGCGGATCAAAATTCTGGAAAAGTTCCGCTCCGGAGCAGAAAAAATCGTAATCGCCACCGATGTTGCCGCAAGGGGTATCCATGTGGATGATGTTTCGATAGTGGTAAATTACGATCTGCCGGAGCAGCCGGAAGATTACATCCACCGTATCGGTCGAACTGGTCGAGCCGGAAATACCGGAACATCCATCAGTTTCCTCTGTGAATACGGTGCTTATTATCTGCCGCCGATCGAAGAACTGCTCGGAACTCAGTTCAGCAGTTCTCTGCCGACGGAAGAGATGCTGCAGCTGCCGCCGGAAGTGGAAAACCCGGTATTGCCTGCCAAATCCGGTTTTTCCTCCGGAAGTTCCCGTAAAGGCGGATTTTCCCGCCGTCCATCTGCCCGTCGCGGCCGCCGGTAAAGGAGAGTGATTTTTATGTGTGCTGGTGAAAAAAAAGTGGTTGCCGGTTGGTTGATACTGGCATTGATAACTCCGATTTATTATTTTTCCAATTTGCAGAAGGTCATCATTCCGGGAGCGGCATTTGATGAATTGCAGCAGATGTTCTCTCTGGATGCCGCCGGAGTTACCCGGTTAGGGGCGATGTTTCTGGGGATTTACGCTTTTGCCCAGTTGATCATCGGAGTTCTGGTTGACCGTTACGGCGGAGCGCGGGTGATTTTCGGTGGAGGCCTGCTTTTCTGTCTGGGGTCTGTGCTTTCCGGGTGTACTTTTTCTCTGCATCTGCTCTATTTCAGCCGTTTGCTTACCGGGTTTGGTGCGGCATCGATCTATTTGAGTATGGTCAAAGAGATCGGGCGTATTGCCGGAAACTCTCTGCCGATGGTCTTGGGTATAACTACTTTGGTCGGTTATGCCGGAGCAATAACCGGGGCAACTCCATTTATTGCCGGAGTGGATAAGTTCGGATACTCTGCAATGGTTTTCTGGGCTGGAATTGCAACGCTGATTTCTTATCTTGCCTATACGCTGGTTGCTCTTCGGGATAATTTGCCGGCAGTGCAAAAAAGTGTAAAATTCAGTATTTCGGCATACTTGAATGTTTTCAAAAGCCGTCAGAATTGTGCTATGATGCTTTCAGTCGGTATCAGTTTCGGAACCTATTTTGCCCTGCAATCCACCATCGGCAAAAAGTTTCTGGAAGATTTCTGCGGATTATCCAGTTATGCCGGAGGAAATGTCTTGACGGTGACGATGATCATTGCGGCGGTAAATGGTTTTATCGTGGCAAATATCAGCCGTTTGATGGGCAACCGCCGCCGTCCGGTGATCCTTTTTTCCGGCTGGGGGTGTCTGGCAGGAGCATTGATGATCGGAATCGGCGTGTGGTTCCGCTTGGTGTATTTGCCGGTGGCTGGCATGATCGTGATGGCGTTTGCCGGAAATGTAGCACCGATATTTGTGGCAGTTCTGAAAGAGAGCAATAAGGAAAATTGTTTCGGCACCACAGTGTGTGTCTGCAATGCCTTTGCCTATGCGATTTCTGCGGTATTCAGCGCCGGAGCCGGGAAATTGATGGATGTTTTTCCGCCGGAAACGGTAAATAATATCAAAGTTTACCCCCGGGAGTCATACTTGCTTGTTTTCGGTGCATTAATTATTTTCAGTGCCGTTTCAGCATGGTTGTCATGTTTGATCAAAGAGAGTCGCGGCAAAGATATTTCGGATGAGTGCTGCTGAATTTACCGGCGCGGGTCGAGGGCATCCCGCAGAGAGTCCCCCAGAATATTCAGCGCCAGAACCAGCAGAAGCAATGCCGTAGAAGCGGCGGTTATTTCCCACCAGACACCTGCCCATAACCGGCTTTGTCCGTCGGAGATCATCAATCCCCAGCTGGGAGCGGATTGCGCCCCCAGTCCGAGGTAGCTTACAATTACTTCCAACATAATGGCACTGGCAAAAAGAGTGGTGAAATAGATGATCACCAGATGGAATATATTAGGCAGGATGTGACGCCGGATTATGGTAAAGGTGTTTACTCCTGCAACTTTGGCGGCGGAAATGTAGGGAAGGTTTTTCAACTTCATCGTCTCTCCCCGGATCACTTTGCAAAGAGTTACCCATCCGGTCAACCCGATTGCAAGATATACTCCCAGCATACCGGGGTCGGTATTCAGCAGTGTTGCGGCTCGGCTCATGAATCCTGCAGCTGCCGGAGAGAGAAACTCCTGGCTCATAAGCAAGGCAAATGCCAGAATAAACAATAGTGTCGGCATGGCGGCAAAGGTGCTGAAAAGCCATACGGTCAAATCATCTGTTTTTCCGCCGCAGTAGCCGGAAATCATTCCCAGTGTCACTCCGATGACAATGGCGATCATGCCGGAAATCAATCCGGTTTTCAATGCACTTGCGCAACCGGCGGCACATCTGGCAAGCACATCCCGCCCCTGATAATCCGTACCGCAAAGATGGTTGGCTGAGGGCGGAGAGTACCGTAATTCGGTCGATCGGCTGTAAACCGGAATGGTGCGGGTGTGGCGGCAGTAGATGGAGTATATTTCCATTCCGGCGGCAGTAAGGAAGTAGATGATCACGACTGCCAGAGCCGCGACACCCCATTTATCCCTGCGGAATTTCTGCCATGCCGGATTTTTTGTCATTCTCCGGAGTTTCCTTTGAGTTTTTTCAAATGAACCTGCAAAAGTCCGATGTCAGCGGGGGTAACTCCATCGATCCTTCCGGCTTGTCCAAGCGTGGCAGGACGGATCTTTTCCAGCTTCTGCCGGGACTCATTGCATAAACCGCGGACTGCGGAGTAATTGAAATCTTCAGGGATGGCGCTCTCTTCCAATTTTTTCAAACGGGAAATTTCCACCTCTTCTCGCTGCAGATAACCATCGTATTTTGCGCTTATAAGCAGCTCCTGCCACACACGTTTGCCGATACGGGTATCCGGCAGATCAAACTCTTTGGCAATTTCCGGCACCTGGAACATTTTGGTCCCCGGAACAATATCCCGCAAAAGGGTAAAGAGGGTATTTTTGCCGGATTTTATCTGTTTGCTCCGGTTGAGATGATGGTGGAAAAGTTTTTCGTACTCCTCATATTCGGCAAATTTATCATCCGGCAGGATTCCCCATTGATGCGCCAGACGGCAGAGCCGGAGATCGGCATTTTCCTGCCGGAGTGTCAAACGGTACTCCGCCCGGCTGGTAAAGAGACGGTAAGGTTCAACGATCTCTTTGGTGGATAGATCATCCAGCATTACACCGATGTAACTTTGATCCCGGCCGGGAAAAACCGCTGTTTTTCCGCAGACGTGACGCGCGGCATTCATTCCGGCGATCAATCCCTGACCGGCGGCCTCTTCGTAACCGCTGGTACCATTGATCTGTCCGGCGGTGAAGAGGTTGCTCCAGCGTTTGTTCCGAAGAGTTCTTTCAGTCTGATGAGGGGGGATAAAGTCATATTCGATAGCGTAAGCATAACGGGATATGACGGCGTTTTTCAATCCTGGCAGAGTCCGCAGCATCAATTTTTGCACTTCCGGCGGCAAACTGCTGGAAAATCCATTCAGATAATACTCGCCGGTCTCAGCACCTTCCGGCTCAAGGAAAAGCAGATGATATGGATGTTGGGGGAAACGGATGACTTTATCTTCAAAAGATGGGCAGTAACGGGTTCCGATCCCTTTGATCACCCCGCTGTACATGGGGGATTTGTCAATATTTGCCCGGACAACTTCTGCTGTTTCATCGGTTGAGTGAAGCATATAGCATGGCAGGTCGCGGCGGACTGCATTTACCAGTGAAGGACGCAGTGATTTGCTCCAGAAGCTGAACTCCTCTTCTTCCGGTTCAGATGGCTGCAGTTCCAAGCTGGAAAAATCAATGGTTTTTGCCAGTATCCGCGGAGGAGTACCGGTTTTCAGTCTTCCTAAAGTTATATGCAGCTGTTCCGCAAGAGCGGTGGAAAGGTCGCATGATGCCTGATCACCGGCTCTGCCGCCGGGGTAGTGGTTCAAGCCGTAATGGAGTGTACCATTAAGAGAGGTTCCGGTGGTCAGAACTACACTGCCAGTGCGTATCTTATCGCCGAGGTGGGTGGTTATCCCGCAAATAGTATCATTTTCGACAATGAATCCGGTAACTCCCGACTGCAGAATATCAATGCCGGGGGTGGACTCCAGAAAAAACTTCATGCCGCCGCGATATGCGGCTTTGTCGCACTGGGCGCGGGGAGACCATACTGCCGGTCCTTTGGTGCGGTTGAGCATCCGGAACTGGATCGCCGCTGCTTCGGAAACCATTCCCATTGCGCCGCCGAGAGCATCGATTTCCCGCACAACCTGACCTTTGGCAATGCCGCCGATAGCCGGGTTGCAGCTCATTTGAGCAATGTGATCCATATTGAATGTCACCAGCAGAACCGTTGCTCCGAGGCGGGCGGCGGCGTATGCCGCTTCGCATCCGGCGTGACCGGCGCCGACGACTGTTACATCATAATATTTCATCAAAACTCCTTGACTGTTTATGCCGTTGTATAAATTAGCACCTGAGTGCATTTTTTTCCAGTTATTTCCGGATAAAAACCCCAATAAGGTTTGACTTTTTTTATAAAAAGATATACCTTATCAAATATTAGTTCCGTAGAGATAAAAACAGAGTTGAAAGGTCAGGTTATGATAAAAAAATTTTTAGGAGGATTGGTGATGGGAGCCGTTACTTTAGCGGCACAGGTTCCGGATAAACCGATGTTCAAAATTCTGGATAAGGCGCATGAGATTTCTCCACAGGAAAATGTGCTGCTTTCTCCCTACAGTCTTTTGCAGTGTTTTGGTATGGTTGCCTGCGGGGCAGGGGATAAAAGCGGTATGGAACTGCGCCGGGTATTGGGGCTGGATGAGTTGACTGCCAAAGAGCTGCAGTTGGCAGATGAGTCCTTGAAAAAGAGTAAAAATGCTGAGTTTGTTTCCTGTAACTCCATCATTTTCAGGAAAGATTTGGTTTTTCAGCCGGATTTTGTGAATAAGACGGTCAATTTATACAAAGGCAAACTCTATCAGGTGGATTTTTCCCGCAAAGCCGAGTGTGTGACCATGCTCAACAGCATGGTCGCCAAAGAGAGCCGCAATATGTTCCAAAAGGTGTTCCGGGAAGAGCATTTCGCCGGTGATCCGATGATGGTGCTGATGAATGTGCTTTATTTCAAAGCTATGTGGTGGCGCAAATTTGATACTTTTTCAACCCGTAATCAGCTTTTTACTTTGGCGGATGGAGCAAAGTATAAAGTGCCGATGATGGCGGATGAAACGCGGGTTCCCTATTTTGATAATGGAAAAATCCACGGGATCGTCCTGGATTATCAGGAACGCCGATTCGGGATGATGTTTTTGATGACCACTGACCCGAAGCTGCCGTTATCCACTGTAACCGGATATCTGGGCGAAAAGGGGATCGCTGAAATTACAGCAAAAGCATCAGAAGAATATAAAACCCGAATCCGTTTGCCCAAGTTGAAGTTGGAAAGTGATTGTGACTTGGTGGAGCTGCTGCGGAAGGCCGGAATCAGTGAACTTTTCAATCCCCAGGGGGGCGATCTGATCCATATCGTGAAAAATATCGATGACCCATTGTATATCGATCAGGCGCGCCAGTTGATCAAACTGGATTTGAATGAACGCGGAACGGAAATGGCAGCTGTTACTTACGCATTTGCGAAAGCCGGTTCAGGCAGACCGATGCCGGAAAAAAAGAATACTTTTTATGCAGACCGGCCATTTGTGATGGTGCTTTTTGACCGTGAAACCAATGCGATTTTGCTGGCAGGTGTAATCAATAAGCCGGTTGAAATCTGATATTTTTCCGGCAGATCGCGAAAAAAAACAGTTGATGTCTCTTATATTTTAAGAGTGTTCAAAATTCCTTTTTAAGGCAAAAAAAAGCCGCTGATTTTCATCAGCGGTCTTTTTTTCTCCTGCGGAGAGATTACCGGGCGTAGTACTCGATCACGCTCATGATCTTGACAGAAACCGGAATTTCTTCGACCTGCGGAGCGCGCACCAGAGTGGCTTTCAGGTTGTCGAGATCGACTTCCATGTAAGCGGGGACGGTTGCGTTGTTCTTTTTGGCAACTTCCGCGAGTTTCGGAGATTTCTCAGCATTGATAGTGATGACCTGACCCTCTTTCACGAGGCAGCTGGCACGGTCAACGCGCTTGCCGTCAACATAGATGTGACCATGGTTGACGAGCTGTTTGGCAGCGAAGATGGTCGGCGCGAAACCGGCACGGTAAACCATCGCATCCAAACGCTGTTCCAGACTGCGGAAAAGTTTTTCGTGAGTCTGACCTTCACCGCTTTTCGCTTTGGCGAAAGCAATGCGGAGCTGCTTTTCGCTGATCGCGTAGTAGTTGCGGAGCTTCTGTTTTTCCATCAGCAATTCACCATAGGTGGAAAGTTTGCTGCGGCGGCCTTTGCCGTGGGGACCCGCGGCGTAAGGACGTTTGACGCTCGGACATTTCGGATCACCCCAGAGACACTGGCCGATCCGGCGGCAGAATTTGTGTTTTGCTCGACTTGCGGTTGGCATAACCAATCCCTTTCTTTTTTGTTTTTTTTATGGCATCCCGGGTGTCAAGCCACAAAATAATTGGGGCCCGGAATACCGTTGCAATCCATATAAAATAGCACAGGAACGATGCTTTTTCAAGTTTTTTTTACAGGAAAAATCCGATTCTCTTTTCGTTTTTTGGCGATCCACCATAAATCCTGCTGCTGTTACCGGATTTTGCCGCCTTATTCATCGGCAAAATGTCGCAAATTGCGTAAAAAAAACTCCCGATCCGAATTTACGGAACGGGAGTTCGGAATTTATCCGCAGAAATTATTCCTGCTCAATGGCGGCCTGCGCAGCGGCAAGGCGTGCCAGAGGAACCCGGAAGGGGCTGCAGGAAACGTAGTTCAAACCGGCAGCATGGCAGAAGGCAACCGATTTCGGGTCGCCGCCCTGTTCGCCGCAGATACCGATCTTGAGTTCAGGACGGGTGTTGCGTCCACCCTGAACCGCAAACTCGATCAGACGGCCGACACCGCGGGTGTCAATGGTCTGGAACGGGTCGGCATCCAGCAGTTTCTTGCAGAGGTAGTCCGGCAGGAACGCGCCCACGTCATCGCGGCTGAAACCGAAGGTCATCTGGGTCAGGTCGTTGGTTCCGAAGCTGAAGAATTCCGCGATTTCCGCCATCTGATCCGCCAGGATCGCCGCACGGGGGATTTCGATCATGGAACCGATCTTGTATTCGACCTTTTTGACGTCGTAACGTTTCGCAACGTCAGCGGCAACTTCATCCAGCATAGCTTTCTTGAAGCGCAGCTCGGAAACGTCGCAGGTCACCGGGATCATGATCTCCGGCACACAGTTGCCGACTTCCACTGCCGCTTCGAGGATCGCACGCATCTGAGCCCGCGCAACTTCGGGGTAGGTGATTCCGAGACGGACACCGCGGTGACCCATCATCGGGTTGCTCTCATGGAGCGCTTCGGCACGTTTGGCGATTTCCATGGGGTCTATGCCCAGGGCGGAAGCCAACTCTTTGCGTTTGCTGCTTTCATTGGGAACAAACTCATGCAGCGGCGGATCCAGCAGACGGAAGGTCACCGGCATACCGCCCATGGCAACCAGAGTATCTTTGACACTCGCCTTCATGTAGGGGAAGAGTTCGGTGATCGCCACATCGCGTTCAGCAGAGCTGTTGGCGAGGATCATTTTACGCAGATAGAAAAGCGGTTTTTCGCTGTTTTTGCCGTAGAACATATGTTCGGTACGGAAAAGACCGATACCTTCAGCTCCGAAGGAGCGGGCAACTTTGGCATCTTCCGGAGTATCTGCATTGGCGCGGACACCAAGTTTGCGGTATTTATCTGCCAGCGCCATGAACTTCTGGAACATTTTGTTTTCGCTGGAATCCATGGTGGCAAGCGCGCCCTGATAGACGTAACCGCGGCTGCCGTTGAGGCTGAGGAAGTCGCCGCGTTTGAAGGTTTTTCCGGCAGCTTTCATCGTTCCGGCGATCTCATCAATGATCAGAGAACCGGCACCGACGATACAGCATTTGCCCCAACCGCGGCAAACGAGAGCGGCGTGGCTGGTCATACCGCCGCGGGCGGTCAGGATACCGGCAGCTCCGCGCATACCTTCCACGTCTTCGGGGTTGGTTTCTTCACGCACGAGGATGACCGATTCGCCTCTGGCGGCGGCTTCGATCACCTCTGCGCTGGAGAAAACGATCTTGCCCACGGCACCGCCGGGACCGGCGGGGAGACCTTTGGCGATGATATCGCCGCGTTCATGGGCTTCTTTTTCCTCATTGATGTCGAGGATCGGGTGGAGCAACTCATCCAGCTGGCTGGGGGTCACGCGGCAAACGGCGGTCTTTTCGTCGATCAGTTTCTCATCGAGCATATCCATTGCCATGGTGACAGCGGCAGTACCGGTACGTTTACCGACGCGGCACTGAAGCATGAAAAGTTTGCGCTCCTGGATGGTGAATTCAATGTCAAGCATGTCGTGATAATGCGCTTCCAGGGTGTTGCGGATGCCGAAAAGTTGCTGGTAGGTATCCGGATAAAGTTCTTCCATGGAGGCCAGATGCTTGTTCTGTTCGTTGCAGGTGTCTTTGTTGAGGGG
>JAZUPS010000193.1:0-2048 GCA_045605305.1 Victivallaceae bacterium | reverse complement strand
TGGCAGAGATGGACAGAGGAATATTTCCGCCACACGGTAATTTTCTGCTCCAGAGTAATAGAAATCCTTTGCATAACCGCGTGAACTCAATTCAGAGATGCCGAGATAGCTTGCATAGAACATATAAAAGGTCAGACGGTTCTGTCCATAACCGTCATCTCCCATACCCGCATAGCAGTTGAATCCTTCGTTGTTGTCGGTGTACTGGAACATTGCCGAACCGAACTGTTTGAGGTTGTTGATACAGGTCGCCGCTCTGCCGCGTTCACGGGCGCTGTTGAGTGCGGGAAGCAGAATCGCCGCCAGAATGGCGATAATCGCAATCACAACAAGCAGTTCGATGAGTGTAAACGATTTTTTGCTTTTCATTTTTGTTTTCCTTTCAATTATTTGATTGAGGGCATGACCGAGTCGAGGAATTTTCCCGCTTTGGTATGCCAGTTGTTGAACGATGCCGGGTCGAAATCGACCAGTACGGAAATTTCACCGCCTTCAGGCAGCCACGCAAGTTTTCCTGCTTCAGCAATGAGCGCTTCGGCTTCTTTTGCCTTCTCAGGATCGGTTTTCTGCAATTTTTCCGCACAGTTTTTCAAGTGCCAGAGATATTCATAATCTTCGATACCGTTGCGGGTGTTTTCCAGACGCAGGGTACTCATCACTTCGCCGTTTGCACCCGCTACGACCCACGAGGCACAGCGGTAGTAATCCCAGCCGCCGTTGCCCTGATCGCCCCAGCAGGTAACTGTCCACTGATAGATATAGCGGATATTGTTGTTGAAAAGCCAGATATAACTGCCGCGCTGGTGGACACCCATTTCGTTATCGCTGTAACCGTTGGGGTTGTAAACGGAAAGTTCACCGCCGGAGTTTTTCACATCGATATGAGTCTGCGGAATAACGCGGGTCATGCCGTGATTCCAGAATTTTATGGTATCTTTGAGCGCTTCGCGGTAATCTCCGGCATAGGTAAAGCGCCACTCCGGAGCAACTTCATGGATGAGTTTCACCGTATCATGGAGCAGATGGAGGTGTTCATCTTTCGGTTCATCATAGATATCCATAACGATAAAATCGTTCCACTTCTTTTCGATGAGGTGTTTGCGCAAATCTTTGGCAAAGGCAAGCACTTTGCGTTTCCACTCCGGAGTAAGGGTATCTTTTTTCAAGCCGAACCAGGTATTTTGCGGTTCCATGCCCCAGCCGAGAACGAACATATGACCGAAAATTATGCGCTGACGGTAATCTTTGAGGGATTTTTCCACAGAGGCATCAAATTCGCGGTAATCCACCGGCAGCAGATTGCCCTCTTTATCCCAGCGGAGTTTGACGTTGGTAAGCCATCTATTTCCTGCACGGGCATCCATGATGAATTTGAGGGATTTGTCAAAATACTCCTTCGCTTTTGAGTTATCCGGCAGTTTCGGACGGTTCCAGACATCAAATGCCGCTGTCAGGTGCGGTTCTTCGATGGAAAAGTTCCAGACGGTAAGCTCCACCGGAACAGCAAAAAGTTCTTTGCCGTTTTCCAGAACTTTCACTTTTCCGCTGTATTTGCCCGCTTTTGCCTGCGGTGAAACGCGGAAGTTGACAAGGAACGGCTGTGTGGAGTTTGCCGCAACATCGACCTGCGGCGCATTGGAAAGCACATCCGGCATATTTCCGGTAATACTGCTCACATACCCCAGATAGTCGGTGCGGCTGATGAACTCCACCGCATTCCAGCTGCATTTGATACTGCTGTCGAACCCCTCAAAAGCAAGGGAAACATTTTTCAGCGCCGCGTTACTGCGCAGAGCAAGCTGGAACGATTCGCCCTCATCTTTTGCCGCAAAAAGCTGAACCTTGCTTACCGCCTTCTTTGCCGGAGGCAGCGTGGAGCGGAAAACTTTGGTTTCCGTCAGATCTTTCCAAAATGATACGCCGTTGGAGTTACCGAGAAATTCAGCGTTATCAAAATCACTGGGGATAAGGTGGCGCCTGACCAGCTCTTTTGTGTATTCGGGAATGAGTTTTTTGTTGAGCTGTTCCGGTTCTCCTTTGAACGGGAT
>JAZUPS010000192.1:0-41502 GCA_045605305.1 Victivallaceae bacterium | reverse complement strand
CTTTGCGGCAATTGAAATGTACTCTTTCATCTTCTGTTGACTGTCGCTGAATTCTGACTCCATTACTCCCATGCGGAAAAGCCACAGTGCCGGAAGTCCGGCAGCTTTCCAAGCCGCCAGATTCACCCGGGCGGTATCCGGAGAGATGACCTTTATCAACTCAAGATCACTATCCGGCTTGACTGCCGCAAATTTCTTGTTGAAACGTTCCTGATTGCCCTCTCCGGCAACTTCGATCCCGAAAGCCGCCTGACAGCAGAAAATCACCAGATCATTGCACTCCATATCCGGATTGTTCGTCAATTCCACTTCAAGAAAACGTTGGAAATCCCATTTTTCCTGTTGATGGTACAATTCGGTTCTCTCTCCAGTGAAAACGGCGGAATATTCCCAATAGCGGGGAGAAGATATATTTTGACAACCGAGCAGAAATAATCCGCAAAGAAGTGAGAAAAACAGTTTTTTTACCATGGTCAATACCCGTTATATATAAAGTCAGATGATCAAAGAAAGCGCCATTACCAGCATACCGAAGATCAATCCCAGAATCGAGATGTGGTGTTCGCCATACTCTTCAGCCAGCGGGAGCAATTCATCAAAAGAGATGAAAACCATTATTCCCGCAACTCCGGCAAAGATCAGCAACAGCAGTGTGGATGAGAGGAATGGTGCGAATATCAGCCACGCCGCCAGCGCCCCCAATGGTTCTGCCAAACCGGAAAGTGTCGACCAGAGGAGCGCTTTTTTTCTGCTGCCGGTGGCGTGATATATCGGAACGGAAACGGTAATACCTTCAGGAATGTTGTGGATGGCTATGGCAAAGGCGATGGAAAAACCGGTCGCCGGATTTGCCAGTGAGGAGATAAATACCGCCATACCTTCAGGGAAGTTGTGAATGCCGACTGCCAGAGCAAACAGCATTCCGCTGCGGAGCATCCGGTCATGGTGGCGGGGGGAATCCATCTCTTCCACCGCCCGGACTTCGTGGGGATTTTCGCCATTGGGGACAAGCCGGTCGATCAGCATGGCGATGGCGATGCCGACAAAAAAAGCTCCTATCGCCGTAAGTGCGCCGATGCGTTCACCGTAAAGTGATTTCAAACCGATCTGGGATTCTGCAAGTAATTCAGCAAATGAGATATAGATCATTACGCCGCCGGAAAATCCCAGAGCAAAGGATAAAAATTTCCGGTTGGTATGTTTGAAAAAAAATGCGATACAGCTGCCGATACCGGTGGCAATGCCGGCACCCAGCGTGAGCAGGAGCGCGAAAATGATCTGTTTGACTGTTATTCCATCCATAAATAACCATCCTTTTTTTGTTATGGTCAAAAATACGCCATAAACAGACTTTTTTCAAGTTGTTTTCTGCAAAATAATAAAAAAAATGATTTTTTTGTGTTTTGCTATTGACAAAGCGTTATCACTTGCGTATATTTATAGGCATCCAACTTAATCTTTATCATTGATGAAAGGAATTACACATGTATCCGTGCTCGCTCCACAGCTGTGGAGTAAAGGCTAACACCTTTACTCTTATTGAACTCCTCGTTGTCATAGCGATCATCGCTATTCTGGCGGCAATCCTGCTGCCGGCGCTCAATTCTGCCAGAGAACGCGGAAAGAGTGCGCTTTGTATAAATAACCTCAAGCAGTTGGGTTTTATTGCCAGTAATTATGCAGATGACAGCGATGATTGGTATTCTGTCGGCAGTTCGAGCAGTACCTCCTGCCTTGCTAATGATATTTTCATCCATGAGATCCGGGAGGGGTATTTTTATGCCGGATGTTTGAAGGCTTATATCTCAGGATCTTCCAAAAATGCCGTCGGCACCCCGGAATTGGCGCTTTGTCCCAATGGCGGCCGCAAAGGCATCGGAGCAAGTTATAAAGCTCAGGATTTCAGCTATGGTTACAATAAGTATCTCGCCGGAAATCTTGGAGCATTGAACCGCTTGTACAAACGCGTGAAAGTTTCTAATCCATCCGGGAGAATGCTCTGGTCGGAACTCGGTTACGATGATTGGAAGTTTAATGTCATCAACGGTGATCGCGGGTGGGGAGTCAATCAGGGCAAGCGCAGTGAGTATTTCGGTTTCCGCCATAATAAAAATACCGGAGTGACATTTGTCGATGGGCATGTTGCCCAGTTGGCATACGCAGATATCCCGACAGACAGTACTGCTGATGCTGATACCAAAAACTTTTTTAATCAATACTGATTAAAAGTTCAGGAAGGTTTGTCGAGATGAAGATTTTTTTGATTATTTTTTTGTGTTCAGCTGTGTTGAATAACTTTGCTGCAAATCTCGCTTCCGGCGCAAGTTATCGTGTTTTTCCCGGCGAATGGAACAGAAGATGCCTGAAAGATAAAAATTTATCCAAACTTATTAAAACCGGCTTGGATGAAAAAAGCGGTAAATACGATGGCAAATTGACCGATGGAGATATTCGTAAATCTGCGGTAAATTACAACTATCATGGTATCCCGCAAAAACAGCGAGTGCTGACAGTAGAGTTCGATTTGGGGAAAGTTTGCGATATTACCGGGTTGAAACTGAATGCCTCTTACAATAATTCACTGTACAAAGTGGAAAAAGTGATTTTTTCCGGCAGTTCCGATGGTTTGACGTGGAAAAAACTCGGTGAGTGCCAAAATGATGAGTTAAAACTGAAAAATTACCTTTATACCATTGATTTGCAGGGAAAATGGCAAAATATACGTTATTTGCGTTTCTCTGTAACATCCGGTAACTCTTGGATAAATCTTACTGAAATTACCATTGAAGGTACTCCGTCGAATAATAGTGCCGTTCAGAAAAAAACGATTACCAGAACCTTGAGCGTTCCGAAACCGGAACCAGGTATGATCCCGGTGGTTTTTATTAAGAGCCGTTTGACATTGCCTGCAGGAGAAGAGCTTGGAAAGCATTGTCTGAAAATCGATTTCAACGGTTCAAAAAAGCTTACTTTGCTGAATCGTCCTCAAATATTCACTGATTCTCAAACCGGTTTGACAATGCCGGTAGTTGATGCACACGGATATTATCTGGTCAAGGCAGATGCGGATTATCAGCCATTCAATGCCGCCGCTGGAGAGCCGTACAGTGATACATATTGTCTGAATCGGGCTTTTTCTGCAGAATCGGCAAATCGGATGTATTGTTATACATTCCGGGCAGATGCACCGGGAATTGTAAAGATTACAGCTGAAATACCGGAAGGAACAGAATTTGACATCCGGGAATTTTCCTGCCGGAAAGTGGCAGAACGCTTTTTCTTCGCCCGTAATTGGATGCAGGGTGTTTTGCCGGATACATTTCCTCAGGCAGAAGAAAAAGACAGTATTCCGACATTTAAAGTCGCTAAAAATGAGATAGGAGTGACCGCTTGTTCGCTTTTCAGTTTTCTTCCCGGCGAAGGCAGATTTGAGCTGATCATGCCAGATGGGAAAGGGGAGCTTTTTGAAATCCGCAATACTCCGGTTGAGTTCAGTCGTAATTTCGCAAAAGAGAATGAAATTGCTAATTTAGGTGAGATGATTTTGCCGGAATGGTGGGTTCCTGACAGTGGAAATATCCGGCAAGTTCCAGTTGGTTCGGTGACGTTGGGGATCCGTTTTACCTCGGATAAAGGAGCAAAGCCCGGTATAAAAAAAGGAAGCTTGCAGTGGAAAGACAAATCCGGAAAAATTGTAGCGTATACCGGAATCAATTATGAAATTTTACCTTTTGAACTGCCTGAATACGATGATGTTCCCGCTTCTTTCGGTTTGTATGTGATGGGGAATGGTACATCCCGGATGGGGGCGGATTTCTGGCAGGATATGCGTGATCACGGAATTACCCTTACTTTCATGACTCCGTGGGGAACTCCGTTGAAAATGGGAGTTGATCAGAATAAAAATCTGACCGTGGATTTTTCCAAATTCAATGCCCGCTTGAAAGAGTTTCAAAAATTTGGTATCAATCGTAAAATGGTGCTGTTTGGAACCGCCGAACCGTTGATTTCGCAGTTGAAAAAAATTTCCGGTCAGAATCCGGGAGAGCCGGAGTTTGACCGCCGTTACAAAGAATTTATCGGCAAATTCACCGAGAATTCGGCAAAGCTTGGCGTGCCGGTGAATTTGTCGCTGTACGATGAAGCAAATTTCAAACCGGAAGAGTGGAAAAAAACGGTAATATTGACAAAATTGGCAAAAACGGTTCCCGGAAGCCGCCTGTGGTGTACATCTACCAGTAACGCTGCGGCGTATCTGATGTACCGTGATCTTGGTTATCAGAAAGATCATGATATTGTGCTGACTCATCCTGCAAAATTGCTGGAACAGGAGGATTCCGTTGCACTGAATGCCGCCGGAATCAAAAATTATACTACTGTCGGAGAGGTAAAGAAATTTCATTTGCGCGGCGAGTACAATGATGTATTTGCCTATCCGGGGGAGGGGGCACGCTATGATTTCGGGTTGCGTGCTTACCGGGGAGATTTGAAGACATTTTTTGCCTTTGCTTATTGGTGGGGAAGCTTTCAAAAGGATAATTTTCAACCACGGAAACGCTATTACATAAATATTCCTTTCCCGGAAATGCCCGGTGGTAAATCCGGTTCTACCAGTGGATGGGAGGCTGTGAGATGCGGCATAGATGACTACCGATATCTGGTCGCAGCAGAAAAAGTGCTTGCTGAGAAAGTCGGAGTTGCTGCCGCCAGAAAAGAGCTTTATGACTTGATCAAATCTGATTCTCCCCGTCCGGAGTTGTTCGATCCTGATCATTACGAAGAAATACGCAAAAAATTAACTGATGTCATAAGGAGCGGAAAATGAGAAGCAATTTTATTCCGGCTGTAGCAGTTGTTTTGGGAACAGTTGCAGCGCAGGCTGGCAGTTACGCAAATATATCCTGTCTGCCGGATGGAGATGTCGTTCTGGAAAACAGCGCGTTAAAAGTGGTCATCGAAAGCAAGCGTGGCGCTGTAATACGCAGTTTTCTGGATAAAAGAAGCGGCAGAGAAGAGGTCTATCGTTCCGTTGGTAAAGACTTCGGCGGTTTGGCAGAACCCCGCTTCGGCGGGACTCCGGGGGCAAAAGAGTACACTACTGCTCCTCACAAGGTGAAAATCATCTCTGTACGGCCGGATTTGAAACAGGCTGTTTTAAGTTATACTCCATCATCAGGAGCGAATAAAGGAATTGAAAGCCGGGTGATCTATTCTCTCTACGCTGACCGTGCTGTGATCGGCGTGGAGTGGCACTTGATCAATCATACCCGGGAACTTCGGCGTATCACTCCCTGGGTCCGCAATACGGTTGCCGGTTATCGTGATATTGGTATCTCCATGGATACCAATAATAAAACAAATACCGGAGACACTTCTGTGCCGACTGAGTTCGGGCATATCCATAAACTTGCCAGCGGCGGAGATTTTTTCATCAAACCTGCGCGCAACTGGTTCGCCCGAGTCGCCAAAGAGCATCAGGATCCGGCGAATGGAACTCTTTTCATCCTCTTTGATTACAATTCGATTTTTCAGCTTTACATGTTGCATTTCAAATACATTCATTGTATGGAAATGATTTTTGCTCCGGTCGATATCGAGGCGGGAAAAAGTGCGAATATCCGCTATCAGATTTGTTCCGCCGGAGCGTTGAAAGATGTGCGTTTTGCTTCAAGTTACGCAGTTGCGGATATTGAACGGATCGACGGCAAGCTGCGGCTTTCGCTTTCCGGAACCGGTAATTATGGCGAAGTTGAAGCAGTTTTGTGCGGAGTTGATGGAAAAAATACTATAAAACGGAAAATCGAACTTTTGCAGGGAAAGGTCGTTTTTGCAGATTTCCCGGATGTTTTCGGTGATTTTGTTGAATTACAGCTGATCAAAGACGGAGAAAATCTTTTGAAACCGGAGTATGATGAGCAGAATATCTGCCGGATGACAGCAACGCTCAATACTATTATTTCCACCAAAGCTGCTTATGTCGATGAGCCGAAAGTTTTCAAAGCATGGCCCCGCTTGACGGCGGCATTCAAAGATATTGAGGGAAGAAAACTTGCTGTAAAATATCCGTTGAAAAGTTCTGTCGCGGCATTGAAGGCATGGGCGGAAAATCCCTCGGAACGGATTTTTGAAGATGATGTGCCGGCAAAAATGGCAGAAAAGATCGAACCATTTGAATTATCGGCAGCCGGGAAGGAGCGGGAAAATTTCCAAATCGCACTTTTTAACTCGGGAAAAGATGAGTTGAAAAATCTTACTTTCAGGATTCGCGGCTGGGAAAATACCGGTATTGCTTACTCCTGGCATCCGGTTGAGTATGTGACAACTACTCAGCCCTCATCCTTTGCTGATTATCCGGTCGGTAAATATCCGGATGTGCTGTTGGATCCCGGCAGTTTTGCGGTGCCGTCAAAGAAGAATCGCTGTGTGTGGATATCATTTAAAATTCCTTCCGGAATGAAAGGTGGAAATTATCCGGCAATTGCAGAAATTCTCAAAGACGGAGCGGTTGTTGCGGAAATTCCGCTGAGTTTGCGGGTTTGGAGCTTTGACATGCCTGCAATTTCTTATTTCCGGACAGATGTCGGCGGATTTTTCAGTAAAACCGCAATGATGAATATGTTAAAAAAGGACTTCGGCTTCACCAAAACTTCTTCACAGTTGGAAAATGAACTTTTTGAACACATGCTTTCCCGTCGCTTGAATCCGCGTGGTTATGGAGTCAGCTGCAAAAATATTGACAAGTTTGAAAAAGAATTGGTAAGAAGGATAAACATGGGAGTTAATACCTTTTTTATCCCTCTCAACTTGAGTGACAAACAGCGGCGCGCGGTCGAGGAGGTTTTGAAGAAGCATAATGTATTGAAACGCAGTTTTGTCTATGCGTTTGATGAAATCCATGCTGAACAGGCTCCGAAGGTTAAAAAATGGTGCGATAATTGGCATAAAAAGTCGGAAATCCCAATTCTGGTAGTTTATTACGGTTCTCCGGTAGAACCGCTTTATGGCGGGATCGATATCTGGTGCCGGATGAATAATCCCGATAATCGGAAACTTTTGACTGAAAGAGTTGCGGCCGGGGATGAAGTGTGGTTTACCAATACTCCGCTTTTTGAGTTGGAAGCTCCGATCATTCAAGGCAGGCAGAATGTCTGGGAGTGTTTTACCAGCGGCATGACCGGCTGTTTGCTCTGGTCATGTGCGCCATTATCCAAAAATCCATTCAAACAGCCTTTTCGCAGCGGTACCAATCTGCATGGAGTGCTTTACTATCCGGTTGCCGGAAAAAACGGACTGGTTCCATCCATCCGATTGGAAACTTTTGCTGATGCCGTGGAGGATTTTGACTACTTGAGCATGTTGAAAGAAGCAGCTTCTGAAGCTGAGAAACGCGGAGCTGATGCCGGAATGGTTGCCGAAGCCCGTAAGGTTCTGGCAATGCCGATACCGCAAAATTCTGAAGAGTTGAAAGCCCGCAGGGAAATGATTGGTTCGCTTATTGAGAAACTTGTAAAAAAATGAGGTGATCTCAAGAATTTTTGAGGAGTGTGAAATTTTCCTGAAACAATAGAATTATTGCAAAATTTTCTCTTCCGGAGCAGATTATTTCCGGAAGAGTTTTTTTATTTCCTCTTTTGAAAATACTCCTCCGGGAAAAAGAAAAATTTATCTTTTTTGGTGCTACTTTTGCAATTACCTCGTAAATTAATTGAAAATGCTCTTGACGGAATCAAATGTACAAAGTATATTAAGAGATGATATTGTGTTTTTGTAATAATAAGGATAAGAGAGGAAAAAAACATGTTTGATTCGTTGAGTGACAAACTCCACGGGATTTTTAAAAAGCTCCGCGGAGAAAGCCGCTTGTCGGAGTCCAATATCGCCGAGGCGATGCGGGATATCCGTCTGGCATTGCTTGAAGCTGATGTAAATGCCGCCATAGCCGATGAATTTATCAATTCGGTTAAGGAATCCTGTATCGGTCAGGAGGTGCTTAAAAGTGTGACTCCAGGTCAGCAGATCGTCCGCATCGTCCATGATCATCTGGTGGAGTTGCTGGGCGGCGATTCCGGAGAATTGGCTCAGGGCAAACACCCGACAGTGATCATGCTGGTCGGTCTCCACGGCAGCGGTAAAACCACCACCGCCGGTAAACTTGCTTTGAAACTCCGTCAGGATGGTAAAAAAGTGATGCTGGTCGCCGGAGACGTTTACCGTCCGGCGGCTATTGATCAGCTGGAAGCGATCGGTAATCAGATCAAAGTGCCGGTTCATGTGGAACGCACCAGTGTCAATGTGGCGGCGATAGCCTGTGATGCTTTGGCAGCGGCAAAAAGGGAAAATTACGACTGTCTGATCATCGATACCGCCGGTCGTCTGCAGATCGATGAGACAATGGTTCAGGAACTTATCCGTATCCGTCAGGCGGTAAATCCGGATGAGATCCTTTTGGTGGCTGATGCCGCTCTCGGTCAGGAAGCGGTATCGGTTGCCGAACACTTCCACAAAGCGTTGGAATTGACCGGTTTCATCCTTACCAAACTCGATGGTGATGCCCGCGGCGGTGCGGCGCTTTCTATCCGCAAAGTTACCGGAGTTCCGGTGAAATTTGCCGGTTTCGGTGAAAAAATGGATGCCCTTGAGGTCTTCCACCCCGATCGTATGGCAGGACGGATCCTCGGCATGGGCGACGTGGTTTCACTGGTGGAAAAGGCTGCCGCTGAAATCGACGAGGAAGAGGCGAAAAAACTTCAGGAAAAACTGAAGAAAACCAAATTCGACTACGATGATTTTCTCTCTCAGCTCCGCCAGATCAGCAAACTTGGCGGTATGGAAGGGATACTCCGTTTTCTGCCCGGCGGCAAACAGATCAGCAGTGCGCTTTCCGGCGTGGATAAGAGCCAGTTCGCCCGTATGGAGGCAATGGTTTACTCCATGACCAAAGAGGAACGTGCAAATCCTGATTTGATCGACTTTTCCCGCCGGAAACGTATCGCCCGCGGCTGCGGATTGCCGACAGAGGCGGTCAGCAGTTTTGTGAAACAATTTGAGATGATGCGGAAAATGATGCGTCCCGGCGGTCTGCTCGGTCGTATGGCGGCAACCGGAGTGATGCCGGAAATCACTCCCGGCGGCGGCATTGTCGGCGCTCCGGCGGTGATCAGCCGCAAAGCCCAGGAGCATAAGAAAAAATTGGCGAAACTTGCCAAGAAAGAGCGTGCAAAACAACGCAAACGCAAACGGTAAGAGAATTTTGATAGAGGTGAATATATGTTGGGGTTGATTATCGTCATCGTCATCGGAGCAGTCAGCGGTTATTTTTCCAATGAGGCATGGGGACTTGGTTGGGGAATCACCTGCGGAATAGTTGCATTTTTGCTGGCTTATTTTATTCTCAGTTTGATTTTGCGTCACTTCGTGATGGCACGGCAGATGCTTATTCAGAATATCATGCAGGAAGCCCAGAACAAGGTCAACCGGCAGTTGGAACTTTTCAACCGCCGTCCGCCTTCAAGTGTCAATGCTGCCCGGCAAATGTTGGAAAAGATCCAGTTCGATGCGATCCGCAAATCGCTGGCAGAGCTTGATGGCTTCAAGAAATTTTATATTTGGAACGTGATGCTTTCCAGACAGATCAATACTATGAAAGTTCAGCTTTATTATCAGCTGCGCGAATACAGCAAAGTTGATGAATTGCTGCCGAAGGCGATACTTTTTGATCCTCAGAGTCTGGCGATCAAACTGGCGCGGATGTATAAGAATGATAATGCGGCGATCGATAAATTTTTCAAATTGAAGTGTCGTCGTTTCAAAGGTGAAAACGGCGCCTTCCTCGCCTCTGTTTATGCGTGGATAAAGATCAAGCAGGAGAAAAACGATATGGCGCTGGAGGCGTTGCGATATGCTGCCAAAACCAGCGATAATCAGATCTTGCGGGAAAATATTGACCGTCTGGTCAATGGCAAAGTCAAACATTACAGCAACTCCGGTTTCGGAGATACCTGGTATGTTCTGGCTCTTGAAGAACCGAAAGTGAAAAATCAGCGCCAGATGCGGGCGTTTTGAGGTTGATATATCAAGTATATGGAATCCGAATTTGATCGAAAAGTAGCGCTGCTTACCGCAAAAGAGAGCCGTTTTGCCCCGGAGGCATACTATTTTATCTCCGAAGCGGTGGCTTTTACTGTTTCCAGAATCAAGGAGCGGCGGCATGTGGCAGCATGGGAACTGCTTGATGGGATTCGGGCATTTGCCGCCGAAAAATACGGGGCAGTTGCCGGGAGTGTGCTGACGGATTGGGGCATGATCATGGAAGATGATGCCGGAGAGGTGGTTTATCTCTTGATCGGTGTCGGATTGCTCCGGGCATCGGAAGATGATTCTCCGGAAGATTTCAAGACCGGCAAGGTGCTTTTTCCGGCAGTCCCGGCGATCAGAGTTGTCCGGCGTAAAAAAGATCAGTTGCCCTTTATTGTTTAGGATTGAAAATGGGTTTCTTTAAAGATACAGCAGTAACAGAGTTGGATAATGGTATCCGGCTCTGTTGTTTTCATCGGCGGGGCAGTTCTGTTGAGTTGCAGTTCCATGTGGCAACCGGCAGCATCCATGAGGGAGAGTTCCTCGGCTGCGGATTGTCCCACTTTCTTGAACACATGGCTTTTCAGGGCTGTGCCGGTTATCCGGGGCGGTCGATCGCCGATGAGGTAAATTCTCTCGGCGGTGATGTCAATGCTTACACCTCCTATGACCGGACATGCTACCGTATGCAGCTGCCCAAACGCAGTTGGCGCAAAGGTGTGGATATGCTTACTGCCATGGTGCGTTATCCGGAGTTTCCGGAAGAGCGTTTCGCGGCAGAAAAAGAGGTCATTCTCCGGGAATGTGAACGCGGCAATGATGATATATCCCGCCGTCTTCATGAAAAATTTCTTAAAACCATGTTCCTGAAACATCCGGTCCGTTACCCGATAATCGGTTTTAAAGAGATGATTTCCAAAGTCACCCGCGACATGATGGCAGAGTATTACCGCAGGCGCTATTGTCCCGGCAGATGTGTCGTTGTGGCAGTTGGAGACATTTCCGCTTCGGAATTTTTTCAAGCGGCACAAGCGGCGTTAGGCGATTGGCAGATTTCCAATCTTCAGGAAGTTGTACTGGGTGATGAGACTCTCCCCGCAGCGGTACGTCAGTCGGAATTGATCTATCCTGATCCGCAGGAGCGGATTTTCTGGGGAACGCGTATTCCGGGAGGCGGTTCTCCGGAGCTTCCGGCGCTGGAACTCCTTTTCGGTCTGCTCGGTACCGGCGATGGTTCTATCCTTGTCCGGGAGTTGGTGCTGGAAAAATCTCTGGCGCTTGGAGTACGCAGTTTCTGTTACTCTCTGGGTGATGTTTCCCTTGCCGGGATAAGCGCAAAAACTGAACCGGGAAAAATGGATCGTTTTCAAAAAGCATTGACCGGAACGCTGGAAAATGTTGCCGCCGGAAAGATTTCAGCAGCTCACCTTGAACGGGAAAAAGGACAGCTTTTCGCGGATCGTTTGCGTGAGTTGCGGGATAGTATTTATATTGCCGGAGAGATCGCCGGAGGAATTTTCTTCAACAATACTCCGGATGCCGGGGATAAATTTCTGGAAGATCTTCAGCAAACCGGGATCGATGAAGTAAAAGCCGCCGCCGCAAAGTATCTTGATCAGAATCATTGGGTGCATATCCATCAGCATAACCGCAAAGTGCGCGGAAGTAAAAAAGTTTCTTCATCTGATGATCATTTGTCTTCATGGAAACTGGCATCCGGCAATCAGATCGTTTATGCTCCCGACCATCAGGTGCCGTTGTGCAATTTTTTTATGGTATTGCGGGGAGGGGCGTTGTTTGAATCATCCGGCAAAGCTGGCATTTCCCGTCTTCTGGCGCAGGTATTGCCTTCCGGCGGCGGGAAATATGATGAAAGTGCCTTTATCCGGGAACTGGATGCTGCCGGAATTTTGCTGGATGTCAGTGCGGGAGCGAACTCGCTGCAGATAGAATTTTCCGCACCGAAAAGGAAGATGATGCGGGCAATGAAGATCATTGCCGAAATGCTGAAAAAGCCGGGATTCGATGCAAAAGTCATTGAAAGGGAAAAGCGGCGTGTTGTGGAGATGATACAGGAACGGGCATTCAATCCGGTAAAAGCTGCCGGCGACCGTGCTTTCAAATTGCTTTACGGCGATCATCCATACGCCACATCCCGTTGTGGAAAAGCGGAAGATATTGAGACGATCACCCGTGATGATCTGGCGGCATTTTATCAGGATTGTTGCCGGGGGGAGAAAATTTACGGTTTCGGTGGTGATTGCAATGCAAAAGAGGCAGAAGAGTTTGCGGCGGTACTGGAAAAAGCAATTCCGGAAAGTTCTGCAAAGAATATTCTGCCTCCTCTACCGGAGTTTCCGGAAAAAGTGTTGAGTGAATCTTTGACTTTGGAACGGGAACAGACGGTGGTTTTGCGTACTATCCCCGGTATGGAAAGTGCCGGAAGCAGCGACGATATTTTGAACGTGTTTGAAATTCTCCTTCAGGCGGAAAATGGATTGGCATCCACGTTATTCAAACGTGTTCGGGAAGAGCATGCATTGAGTTACGCTGTCGGTATGACATTTTCTGCCGGATTCCAAACCGGAGCGATTACTTTCTATGCCATGACTGCTGCCGGTGCAGAAAAGCAGGTGATGGAGTTGCTGAATGAAGAGATTTCCCGGTTGGGCAGAGATGGTTTGAGTCGGGCAGAGTTTGAAGCGGCGCGTTCATGTGCGGTCTTTGAAAATGAAAAGATTTCCGATACCGCAGAGGCATTGATCCGCAATGCGGTGATGGATGTTTATTATGGAAGGTCTCCGGAAACAACGGTTTCCCGGGCAAAAGATCTTGCGGCAATCAGTTTGGAAAAATTCAATTCGCTGATAGCTCCATATTTTTCATCACCGGCAGGTGTTGAGATCGTGGTGGTGCCGCAAAAACAAAATGGTGGTAAAAATTGATTCCGTATCTTGCACCGGAGTCTTTGAAACGTTATATTAAAGCAGATCAAATTTGATAAAAGCAGAGGAGAAAAGTTATGACAACAAGTGTACAGCTTTTCAATGCCGATCAGATGATGGCGGCGATCCGGCAGCTTGCAGAGCAGATTGCCGATCATTTCGCCTCATCGGACCGGGAGTTTGCGTTGGTGGGGATCCATCAGCTCGGTGTGCCGCTTGCCCGTTTGCTCCACGAGGAATTGGCAAAAAGAGGCAGAGATACCGATTTCGGAATGTTGGATATTACCATGTACCGGGATGATATCGGTACCCGCAGTATGCTGCCCCGGATCCATGAGACGGTGATCCCTTTTGACGTGAATGACCGGGAAATCATTCTGGTGGATGATGTGCTTTCTTCCGGCAGGACGATCCGTGCCGCGCTGGATGCGTTGACTGATTACGGTCGTCCGGGGTTGATCCGGTTGGCAGTTCTGGTCGATCGCGGTGATCCGGAGTTCCCCATCCGGGCGGACTTTGTCGGCTTCAACGTCTCTTTGCCGCCGGAGCGCAAAGTATTGGTGAATTTTGAACCCGGCAACGGAATGGATGCCGGTGTTTATGATATTAACTGGCAGAATAAATAACAGAAACGGGTAGTGAACATGCAGTGGAAAAGAAAAGATTTGCTCGGGTTGTATGACTTGAGCGCCGAGGAGATAACTTTTATCCTCGACACGGCAGAAGAGTTCAAAAAAGTTTCCCAGCGCCGGGTGAAAAAAGTTCCGGCTTTGCGGGGAATGACGGTGGTGAACTTCTTTGTGGAACCAAGTACTCGCACGCGTGTGTCTTTTGAGCTTGCGGAACAGCGTCTCAGTGCCGACATCGTCAATATGCAGGCGCAGGCAAGCAGTTTGCTCAAAGGCGAGACACTTTTGGATACCGTCAAAAATATCGAAGCTCTTCAGGTCGATCTGGTGGTTATGCGTCACAGTGCCCCCGGAGCGCAGAATTTTATTGCCGACCGTTTGAAGTGCGGCGTGATCAATGCCGGTGACGGCGCTCATGAACACCCGACTCAGGGATTGCTCGACCTTTTCACCATCCGGGAGAAAAAGGGTGGTTTCAAGGGATTGAATGTGTCGATCATCGGCGATATTCTCCACAGCCGGGTGGCGCGCAGCAATATTTGGGGATTGCTTAAACTTGGCGCCAATGTTACTGTCGCCGGGCCATCGACTCTGGTTCCCCGGGAATTTGAGGAGATCGGTGTGCGGGTTTGTCACAATTTGAAAGATGCCGTTGCCGATGCTGATGTGGTCAACTTGCTGCGTATCCAGCATGAGCGGCAGAACAGCGGATTTTTCCCGGGGATCGGGGAATACTCCTCTCACTTTGGCTTGAAATCTGCCACTTTGGAGATGATGAAGCCGGATGCGTTGATCATGCACCCCGGTCCCATCAACCGGGATGTGGAATTGGCAGGCGAAGTGGCAGATGGACCGAACTCAGTTATTCTTGAGCAGGTGACCAATGGTCTTGCCGTGCGTATGGCGGTGTTGTTTTTAGTTGCGGGGGTTCGTAAATGAGTGAATTGCTGTTGAAAAATGCGCGGATAATCGATCCTGCGCGTAATATTGATAAGGTTGGAGATCTGGCAGTCGCCAATGGGATTATTGTAGAAGTTTCTGAATTGAAAGATCCTGAAGTTATCGACTTGACCGGCAAAGTTCTTTCTCCGGGATTTATTGACGTTCATGTACATTTGCGCCAACCGGGAAATACGACGGCGGAAACCATTGCCACCGGTTCAGCGGCGGCTGCCGCCGGAGGTTTTACTTCGATCGTGGCAATGCCCAATACCAATCCATCGGCTGATACTGCCGGAGCTATCGAGTATTTGCGCCGTATTGCCGCTGAACAGGCGGTGGTCAAAGTTCTGCCCTGCGGCAATATGACCAAGGGGGGCAAAGGCGAAGAAATGGCGGGGATCGGTTCGCTGAAAAACGCCGGTGTCGTTGCTCTGAGTGATGATGGTAAATGTATTCAGGATCATGGTTTGATGCGTCATGTGGTTGAGTATGCCAAAAGTTTCGGTCTGCCGATTCTTGATCATTGTGAGGATAAGTCACTGGCATCTGATGGAGTGATGAATGAGGGGAAATGGTCGGTGCTTCTGGGGATGAATGGTATTTCCAAGGCTTCTGAGGAGTTGATCATTGCCCGGAACATCATCTTTGCCCGTGAAACCGGCTGGCGCATCCACATGCAGCATGTCAGTACCAAAGACAGTGTGGATATGATCCGCCGCGCCCGGGCGAAGGGTATTCCTGTTACCGGAGAGGCAACTCCGCACCATTTGACTTTGACCGACGAGTGTGTGAAAAAATTTGACACCAACTACAAAATGAATCCGCCTCTGCGCTCTGAAGAGGATCGCCAGGCGTTGATCGAAGGTGTCGCAGATGGTACGATCACGGTTATTGCCACTGACCATGCGCCTCATACCCAGACGGCAAAATTGGTTGAATTTGACCATGCTCCTTTCGGTATTATCGGTTTGGAAACGGCGTTGCCGGTTTGCTTTACCCAGCTGGTGGCAACCGGGATAATTTCCATTCCCCAGCTGATTGCCAAAATGACGGTTGGTCCGGCAGAGGTTCTGGGAATGGAAAATTACGATCTGTCGATCGGCAAAGCCGCAGACATTACCGTGTTTGATCCGGAAAAAGAGTATATCGTGGATAAAGAAAAATTCTTTTCCAAAGCGCGGAATACTCCTTTTGACGGCATGAAGGTGCGCGGAGAGATCAATTTGACTGTGGTTGACGGAAAAATCGTCTACCGTAAAAATTGTTGATCCCGATCATGAATGTTGACAAAAAAATATTGACAGAAGCGGCAGAGTTCCGTAAGGAATTGCACCGCATCCCGGAGCTTGCCGGAAAGGAGTTCGCCACTTGTGCCGCTATCCGGCGCAAGCTGGCGGAAATTCCGGGAGTCCGGATATTGGATCCTTTTCTGGAAACGGATACGGTCGCATTTATAGATGGAAATGCACCGGGGAAAAATGTCTCTTTGCGGGCGGATATTGATGCTTTGGCTTTGACCGAGGAGACCGGAGTGGATTTTGCCTCTCAAAATCCGGGATTTATGCATGCCTGTGGGCACGATGTGCATAGTGCCATCCTTTGGGGGACTGCCAAGTATTTAGCCGCCCACCGCGATGAATTTTCCGGGAGTGTACGCCTGGTTTTTCAACCCGGTGAAGAAGGAAAAGCCATGGCACGGGAGCTGGTGGCTGCCGGAGCATTGCAGGCGGAAGTGCCGACTGATTTTGTTGCGGCGCTCCATGTGGAACCAAAATTGCCATTGGGGATGATCTCTTTGAAATCCGGGTGCATGGCAAGCAGCTGCAATCATTACACGGTCACCTTCAAAGGGAGGGGGGGACACGGAAGTCTGCCCCACTTATCCCGCAATCCGATTCTTGCGGCAGCGGCGGCAATTTCGGAACTGCAGTATGTCGTGACCAACCGGATCGATGTGCAGAAACCGGCAGTGTTGAGTATTTGTAAAATTTCCGGAGGGGCAATGGATAATGTCATTCCGGAAAGTTGTTCATTCAGCGGCACACTGCGCTCATTGGATAATGATACGGCAGCGGAGCTGGCAGAAGCGTTGAAAGATATTTGCAACGCGGTCGCGGTGATCCACCGGATGGAGTGTGAAATTACCTTTGGCGGAAATTATCCGGCGGTAATAAATTCAGTTTCCGGGGTGAGTGTGGCGTTGGAGGTCGCAAAAAAACTTGGTCTTGGTGTGCGTGAATTATCTTCACCGGCAATGAGTTCTGAGGATTTTTCCTGTTTCTTGCTGAACAGTCCCGATGGTGTCTTTGTCCGTTTGGGTGCAGGAGAGGAGCTTCCTCCGCTGCACAATGTTAAATTTCTGCCGCCGGAAGAGGTTTTGGAACCGGGGATCAAGTTCATGGCGAATACCGCTTTAACGGTGCTTGCCAAGTGAATTGTTATATCCATGTACCATTTTGCCGGAGCAAGTGCGGATATTGTGCATTTTATTCCGAAACCGGGGCATCATCAGCGATGGTCGATGCCTGGCTTTCCCGGTTGGAATCGGTGATCATTCCGGAATGTTTATCAACCCTGTACATTGGCGGCGGAACTCCGACGATGCTGGATGAGTCTCAACTGGCGCGTTTTATCGGAATTTTGTGTGATAAGTTTACCTTTTTACCCGGATGTGAAAGGTCGATAGAGGCAAATCCGGAAACATTATCGGAAAAGAAGGTCGATCTTTTGCGGTCGTTCTTTACCCGGATCAGTTTGGGAATTCAGAGTTTTGATCCGGAACTGCGGAAGAAAATCGGCAGAAATTGCAGTTGTCAGGCGTTGCAAACTGCAATCGATTTGATAAAAGATGCCGGTTTTCCTCATTGGAACTGCGATTTGATCTACTCTTTGCCGGATGAAGAATCAGCTGATTGGGAGCGTGATCTGCATCTTGCCGCTCAAACCGGAGCGGATCACATATCCTGTTATTCTCTGACCCCGGAGCGCAGTGCGATTTTGGGCAGGGCGTTTTCTGTTGATGATGAGCGGGAAGCTGAGATGTATTTACTGTCGGAAAAGATTCTTTTGGCTTACGGCATCCGGCGTTATGAGGTATCAAATTATGCCCGTGCCGGAGCGGAGTGTCAACATAATTTGAGTGTCTGGCGTGGCGGATTATTGCGCGGGTACGGACCATCTGCGGCAGACTTTGACGGGGTTGACCGTCATATAGAAGTTGAGTCATTGGAAAAATGGCTTAACGGTGATGCGCCTGAGACCGATCATATTGATCACCCGGCACGGCTGAATGAGATTTTTGCAGTCAATTTGCGGACTGTTGCCGGATGGAGCAGAGAGTTGTGGTCAAGGGTCAACGGGGCAGATAAGTGGGAAAATCGGTTGGATATTGCCGGGAAAGCGGCAGAAATTTATCCGGAGTGCTTGCAAATTACCGGGAATGAGATTAAATTATCCCCGAAAGGGTTGCTTTTTTGGAATGAGATCGCGGCAGAGTTGCTGCAATAGAGGAGAAAAAGATGAAAAAGAGCCAGTTGCCGGAAAAGGCGAAAGAGTTGTTGGAAAGTGGCGCTGTTCTGATCACCGGAGCAGATTATATCAATGGTGCTGCAGAGCGGATACAGGTTTATTTTGCCGATGAGGGGGACGCTGTGATGGATATGATCAGCAAGGATGATTTGGTGCAGAATTTCCCGGATGAGGGTGTTTATGCGCTTTATACCTCAGTTGACGGCAAGAGCGGGGAATTCCGTCAGGTGGTGATGTTTGAAGGGGCGGAAGATATGTATTTCCGTACCGACGGAACCAGGGAAGAGAGCGACGAATTGGCAAATGTGCCGCCGGTTAGCTTTATGGAAACGGTGGAAAGCATTTGTTCTTTGAAATTGAAAAAGGCGTGAGGCAATGGGTATAGAACCGACACCGTTTGTTCCGGCGAAACGTTATTTGATGGAAATCGCCTTTGACGGCGGCAATTACAGCGGCTGGCAGATCCAGCCCCATTGCTTGGCTGTTCAGCAGGTGATTCAGGAACATCTGACTAAAATGTATGATAAACAACCCATCCACCTGATCGGCAGCAGCCGGACGGATGCCGGGGTGCATGCGCAGAATTTTGCCGCCAGTTTTCTGGTTCCGGAGCAACCGGCGATTACTATGGAAAGGGTGTTTAAGGCATTGAACCGGCGTTTGCCGCCGGATATAAAGATCCATACGATAAAAGAGGTTCCATTGACCTTTCATGCCCGTTATGATACCTTCGGCAAGGCATACACCTATGTTTTGAATCTGGGTGAAGATTCTCCATTTGTGGGGCGTTATGCGTGGCATCCGTGGCGGAAAGTTGATGTGGAGCGCATAAAACTTGCAGCAGAACGTCTGGTAGGGACTCATGATTACTCAAGTTTTGTGGTGGAGCGCCGGGAGATCGACGATGCCGTGCGGACGATTTACCGGATAGAGGTGCATGAAATCGGGCAATTCTGCTGTATAACGTTTGTCGGCAACGGTTTTCTTTACAAAATGATCCGTTGTTTGATGGGTATGATCGAAGCGGTCGGGGCAGGGGTGGCAACTCCGGATGATGTAACGCGGATACTTGAAGCCAAAGACCGTACCGCTGCGCCGGAAACAGCTCCGGGCAATGGGTTATTTCTGATGAAAGTATTTTACTCGGAAGAGGAGCGTAGCAATTACCGTTTTCCCGGTTTGCCATTTTTGATGTGAAATCTGCGGTGCATGGGTGCAAAAACGTTATTCTCCGCTCTGGCGTAAAATAATTGCCTCCCATCGAAAAACAAAAACGGTGTTTGCGATTATCGGCAAACACCGTTTTTTACTTCAGGGCAGGGGGATTATTGCTTATCAGCCATTGCCTGCAATTTCAACGCCTTTTCCGCGACATTGAGCAAATGCTCTGTGCCAAACTCTTCCTTTTTGCCATCCAGTTCGTTGACAAAAATATTCAGATAATCGCTCAAACTCTGACTTTTCGGAGGAATAGATTTGATTTCTCCGGAGTTATTGTCATAAAAGTGAACCATCTTGTCCCGGGCGCAGAATTCCGCGACCCCGCCTTTGCCCCAAATGGTAAAGCGCCAGTAAAATGGTGAATCAAAAGCAAATTTTACCGGTGCGGCATAGGAAACGTCTGCGGTACATCCGCAACCGTTGGCAAGCACAAACATCGCCTGTGCGGAGTCGTTGAAGTGAGGTTCCTTAGCCGCAAAAGCATTCCATGTTCGCGCCGCAGTCAACTCCGTAATGGGATTGCCGGTAAGATATTCTGCCACATCCAAGCCGTGAATGGCTATGTCGTTGATGGTGCCGCCGTGTTTGCCCTCCTCAAAGTACCACCAGGGACGGGTTCCGTAATTCAGCGGGTGCTGTCCACCGAAGTTGATAGCGTGGATCTCGCCCAATGCACCGGAATCGATCAGCTCCTTTGCTGCCCGAACCGGGGGATAATCACGGAAGTCGAGCATCAAACCGATTTTCAGGTTTTTATCTGCGGCAAGAGTGCGGATCTCGTCAACTTCCTGCAATCCGGTGCAAAGGGGTTTGTCGCCGATGATATGTTTGCCTTTTTTCAATCCGGCAATGATCCGCTGACCGCGGATGCCGTAGTAATCACCCACGGCAAGAATATCAAACTCCACTTCTGCCAGCATCGCATTGAAATCGGTGTGAGTGGTTTCGATGTTCCAGCTTTCAGCTGCCATTTTTGCTGCCTGAGCATCTTCTTCGCACACCGCCACGATTTCAAAACGGCTGTCTTTTTTTATCCGCTGATAAAGCGACGTGATATGACCATGCCGCAATCCGATAAAAGCTACTTTTTTAACACTCATTTCAATACCCTAATCCATTTCCTTTTAATTGGTTTGTATAAACATATCCGTTGCGGCGCTCATAAACACCGGGACGGAGCTTTTCATCCGGCAAAGAGGCTTCCGGGCAGAATTGCGGAGCATTGCACTCCACCCCCATGATCGTGCCGACATGTGCCGCCAGTTGGATATGGGGCACTGTCGCCAGCATCGGATTGGTCAGATCCTGAACCATCAACATCATTTTGTGCTGTTTCGCCCAACAGGCAGACAGCAGCGCTCCGGTTTGAGTTTTGCAAACTTTCAGCGCCACCCCGTTCCACCCCAGCTCCCATCCCAGTTTTACCAACTGCCAGTCATGGGCGCTCTCATCCATAAAAAGCGGTTTGCGCTCAGAACAGGAGTGGACATCGATACGGTTCTTTTCCAGATCGTATGGGAATGGCTGCTCCACATAGAGCAGAATATCAAAAATATCCGGATATTCCGATTTCAATTTGTCCAAAATCTGATTGACATAATCCGGATCAGTTACCAGACAGTTGAAGTCGGGCGAGAGCGCTTTGCAATGGTGTTTCAAGGCGATTTTTCCAACATCGACCATCCGCTGATAATCCCATCGGGCATCTTTTCCGGTCAATTTGATTTTCAGGCAGAATAATCCATCTCTTTTGATCCAATTTTCCAGAGTTACCGGGAATCCATCCTGCGGTTCGTTTCCGGTCAACTCCGCTTGAGTAAGCAAATCTTTGCCGCCGACCAGATGCCATACCGGGAGGAAGTTGGGAATTTCTTTGACAAAAAAATCTTCCGGATAGAGTCCGGCAAAACTTTCATCCTTGTAAAACCACGCCAGATCATGTTCCATATATTTCCGGTTGTACATTTGATAAGTCGGCATATTATTTGCCAATCCCCAGGCATCATGCAGAGCTATATCAAATGCCGAAACACAGATCAATGCTGCCAAATGGGGCATTGCGCAGTTGTTCTTCTGATTGAACTTTTTCAACAATCCCGGAAGTTTTTCCATCAGAAAGGTGTAACTTTCGGTCATGGGATCGCTGGCTGGTTCGGGGTAATATTCAGCGGCAAAAGTGCAAAACTCCGACATCATGTTTTCCCGGAAGGAAAAACTCTCTTCTCCGGGCCATGCCCATGCTGCGGAAAGCGGCGTTTCCCCTCTGCCGACTGCACCGTAGGCAGGAAATTCAATATGCACAACTTTCAGTGAATCAATTACCTCTGCTCCGAATTTCAACGGCAGACGCAGCTTCACCGCAATGAACTTGACTTCCATTATCCATACTCCTGAAAATACACCGGCAGAACGCCGGAATCAATCGAATTTTCCGGAGAGATTTTATTATTTCTCCGGTCATTGTATACAATAGCATACATTCGCAACTTTTCAACTTCAGCCCCCGCTGTTGCCGGTAAAAAATCCTGAAAAAGTCAAGTAAAAAATGATGCCGCGACCATTCTTTCACGGAGACGGCATCGCAAAGGATTTTCAGTCGCTTTCAGCAATGAATTCTTTCATCAATGCAGAGAAGTTTTTCAGCGCCCGGTCAGAGAGGTGATCAGAACCGCTTTCCGGTTCGATCCGCAGGGTGGCTTTGCAGAATTTTTCAGTCAACTCTGCAAAAGAGTGCTTTCCTGAGCTGTTTGCCGCCCGCATTGCCGCGCCCAGCGCCGGTGCTTCGGAAAAATCCCCGATTTCTACCGGAGATTGAAAAATATTTGCTGCCAACTGCCGTAATTGTCCACTTGCGGAAGCGCCTCCAGTCATTCTTATACACGCAGGAGATACTGCTGATCCGGCATGGTAACGCATGGTAAGCATTTGCGACTCTGTTAAAGCGCGGATAAACTCCGCAGGAGTGATGCTGTTTTCTTCAAAATTCCCGATTATGCCGCTTGCCGCAGGCGGAGTGGATTCCGGGAAAAGAAATGGCAGCATTTGATATTTACATGGAGCTGAATTTTTTATGGCGCTCTCAAAATCTTCCCGGGAAAAACCGTATTTTTGACGAATCGCTTCCCGGGTGAGAGAACCATTGTTGAAACACAGCAGTTTCATAAATCCCCCTGCCGGATTGCCGAAAATATGACCGTGGGAAAATGTTTCAGAAGATATATCATCCATGCTGCCGAAGAAGGTGTCACTGGTGCCAAGACTGATGATCGCACTTCCCGGAGCATAACCGCCGCAACCGATCAAACTGCAGGGATTATCTCCTGACCATACCGTTACCGGAATTCCCGGAACCAATCCGTATTTACTGAAATATTCCGATAATCCGCCGGCAACCGCAGATGAAGGCACGGGGGCGGGGAGTTTGGTCAATAATCCCGGTGTCACTCCGGCAATAGCGCTATTCCATGACAAAGTGTGCAGATCAAGCAGATTCATTCCGGCTCCGTCGCCGGTATCAATGGGGGCGCTTTTTCCTGCCAACAGTGAACAGAGAAAAGAACTTACCAGATGGATGACCGCTGTCTGCTGATATTTTTCCGGTTCATCGGCGGCAAATTTCATTATTTGCGGTAGACTGAAACGTTCTGTTGCATCACTGCCGGTGGTTTTTCTCAAAAATTGAGTTCCGAATTTGTCACGAAGTTTTCCGCACTCCCGGCTGGTGGATACATCCATCCAGATCGGAGAGGTTTTCCGGCTGTAACTATTTTCCAGTTGTTCGGCAAGGGTTTTATAAGGAGAGAACTCCGATACTGCCGTGAAAAAATTCTCATTCAGGTAAACTGTCCCATGCTGTTGACCGGAGCCGGAAATTCCCTTTACTTCCCCCATCGGCAAGCCGGATTTCTGCATTTTTGACAAGAGCATATCCAATGCCGCCGCCCACATTTGCGGGTCGGCATGCCGGTGAATCGGTTCATTTGACGGCAGAAAACCTTCCCGAGAGCGGTATTGCGGCAAATCTTTGCCGAAATTGACCGATACCGGTGTGCTGACCCAATTTTGCTCCGGATCGATCAGCACTCCTTTCATGCTCTGGGTGCCGGCATCTATTCCAAGATAACAAGCCATAAATCATCTCCTGCTATGAATTTACAAATTACACATCTGCCGGATGCTTGCCAAATCTGCCGCACTCTGGGAAATTCCCGGTTCCGGAGTCCGGATGCGATCTGCCAGAGTCAAAGCAATATCCAGAGCTTCGGAACAATTCCGGATAAATTGCTTGCGGCAGTTAATCTGTCGATCAATGTCAGCTTCGGCACGGAGCATGTGACAGTCAAATTCCACCACACCTTTCCACTTGAGCTGTTTGAGCGCATGAAAGAGCATGACCGTTTCTTTCAGACCTTCGGGGCCGACCAGCGGCGGGAAGTCATTGTCAAACTGAGCTTTGATCTGACTGCCGAAATGAATGAATTTCAACTTGTCGAGCGAAACCAGATAAGATACCGTCATTACAGAATTCATCAACGCCATGCTCTCATGCTGCAGCAATTCCGGATTGACACCCCAGAAATCCGGTTCCTGCAATTTACTGCAGATAAAACCGGCGGCATGACCGGAAGTTGGCAGAAACATCTGTCCGCGCGGTTCATTCGGTTTGGGTTCGATAGTTGCCCCGATATAATTGGTCATATTGTGTTCGCGGATGTACTTTGCGGCACTGTTCAGACCATCGGCAAGGTATTCGTAAATTTCATCCCAGCGGGTAACTGCCGGTACTTCAAAGCCGTCCCGGGCGACCCAGTAGGTGTAATATTCCGCTCCGAAAAATTCTCCTAAGCGTAAGGTGCGCTGGACTTTTTTCAGTGCCAGACGGCGGATCTCCGGATCCGGGTTGCATAAGCCGCCATTCCGGAAGAGCTTGTTCCCATGAAGATTGCAAATCGATGCATGGACTTTTACTCCAGCTTCATCAAGAACTGCTTTTATTTCCCGCAAGCGCTGATAAGCAGAACTTGAGGGATCAAGATCATCTTCACAATTTTCCGGATCCCATGGGATCAGATCATCATCATGGTATGAGGTTGCTTCAATCAAACCTTCTTTGGCGGCATCGGCAATCAGCCGGGCAGTTTCCAGTGAATCGATCCCATCTAACACGTTTCCGCCGAATGGATCAGCAAGGGGATTGGCAATACACCAGAAAGGCATGGAACGGGCTGTTACGACAGGGTGAGTGAATGTCTGCATAAAATATCTCCTTTTTTGTTGGTTATTTCAGATGACTTTGGGAATAATATAGTGCAAAAATAGAAAAAACGCCTTGACAAAATCACCATAAAATAGTAAATTATCACCATTATGAAAAATAAAACGGTACAACTCCCCGGAGACTACTATTTTTCCCCGTCAATAGTTCCGGTGGCAATAAAGAAAATACGGGGCGGATCTGTTACTCATTCTCATGATTATACCGGGATACCCCATTGGCATGACTTTACAGAACTGGTCATTATCACCGATGGCAGCGGAGTGCAGAATATCAATGGCATAAGTTATCCGGTTTCAGCCGGGGATATTTTTGTTATCGGCGGTAAGACGGAGCATTATTTTGAAAATTATTCCTCTTTGGAAATAATCAACATCATGTTTGATGAAAAAATTTTTGATTCTGTCAGAGAATATCTCCGGCGGATGCCGGGATTTTACATGATTTTCTGCTTTGAACCGGAGTTGCGTACCGGAAGAAAATTCCGGAATACACTGCATCTGAATCAGCCGGATTTGGCACATATCCGCTTGTCCGTCAGAAAAATGGAACATGAACAGGAGGAAAAAACTCCGGGATTTGAAACGGAAATCATTTCCGGATTACTTAATTTAGCGGTCTTTTTATCGCGGCAATTCAATCAGAGTCAAGCCCCGGTCAGTAGATTGGCAGGTTTGCTTGGAGAATTGGAAAATTCCTGTGCCGCCGATTGGGATCTGCAAAAAATGGCAAAGTTCTGCTGTATGTCAAAAAATACTCTGTTGCGAACTTTTCAACAAGTGGTAAAAGAATCTCCTCTGCAATATCTCACATCCCTGCGTCTGAATATTGCATGCCGTTTGCTCTCATCCGGTGACCTGCCGATTCAGGAGATCGCCTGCTGCTGCGGATTTTCCGACTCCAATTACTTTAGCAAATGTTTTAAAAAACATTTTCATCTGACTCCGGGGGAGTTCCGCCGGAATGAAAAAATCACCCCCGGCAAAGGTTGTTGCCGACGGTGATTTCGGAGAAAGATCGATTATTTTGACGGGGCAAATGTGTATGCCTTGCCGGAACGGATAGATTCATAGATCCCGCAAATCAACTCAATGGCGCGGCGGCCCTCGTGACCGTCAAGGAAAAGTTCTTTGCCTTCAAGTATTGCCCGGGCTAAATTATCGAGCTGGGCGGCATGCCCTAAACTGTTGATATTTCCGGGGGATGAGCCGCCGCCGGCGGTATCGCTGAATCCGGAGATGTTTTTGATGATCTCTTCATCTTCCGGTTGGTGATCCATAAAGCTCCAGCGGGTCAGAGTATTTTCCTCAAAAGCCACACTTCCATTGCTGCCGGCAAGTTCCAGACGGCGGGGGAATCCGGGAGCGCATGAGGTGCTTACTTCGATCGTTCCGAATGAACCGTTACGGTATTTTATCACGGCACAAAGATTATCTTCGACCTCAATATCATGAGTCATTGTCGCCGAGTAGGCATAAACTTCTGCCGGATCACCATTGAGATAGATCAGCAGGTCGATCATGTGGATCGCCTGATTCATCAATGCTCCGCCCCCATCCATCGCCCAGGTGCCGCGCCAGTTGGAGTTTTTGTAATAAGACTCCTCTCTGAACCAGTGCATTTGCACGCTTGCCATAAGCATTTTGCCGAAGCGTCCCTGTTCGATAGCGTTTTTGACCAGTTGCACCGGTTTGGTGAAGCGGGACTGAAAAACCGGGGAGAGGAGTACATTGTTTTTCTCACAGGCGGCAATTACTTCATCGACTCTTTCCACTGTGATTTCCAGCGGTTTTTCACAGAAAATGTGTTTGCCGGCATTGGCAGCGGCAATGGAGAGTTTCCCGTGGAGCCCGGAGGGTGTGGCGATAGTGACCGCATCAACCTCCGGATCAGCAAGCATCTCTTCCAGAGTGGCATAAACCTTGCAGTTGAACTCTTCTGCCCGTTTTTGCGCCGCCGGGAGAACGGGGTCATAGAAACCTGCCAGACGGCAGTTATCCAGGGATTGTATCGCCCGGGCATGCATTTCTGCGATCATCCCGGCTCCAATAATTCCAAATCCAGCTTTTTTATTCATAGAAAAACATTCCTTATTGGATACAGGGCGTTATATCTTCGATGCAAACCGGAATGGTTTGCCGTTTGCGGATCGATTCAATGGCAAGCTGCGCCAGATAAGTGGAACGGAACCCCGCCATTTCATCGCAGGGGGAGGGGGTATCGTTGATAATAGCTTTGACGAAACCATCCAGCATTGCCCGGTGACCTTTATCCACCATCAAAGGTGTGGTAGTTTCCAGCTCTTTGGAGTTGGTGGAATTGGAGACATGAGCGAAGTATTTTCCCATGTAAGCATTGAATCCGTCGCCTTTTTCCGGAAAAGGATCATGTTGCAGTTTGAAAGTTTCCGGCTGATTATCCGGCATACCGTAATAGTTGTTTTCCACGAAAAAGAGTGAACGGAAGAGCGCCGCATTGTGAGTCAATTCAAAGATCTCTTTCGGGTAGTCAAAAGTTCCGGAACAACTGAAGTCCAAAGTCATTGATGCTCCGCCGTCAAATTTGAGATAAATCCCGTGGGAAAGACGGGATGAACCCCACGCCGTTATTTCTGTTGGCAGTTGCGGTGCAAAGAGCCAGCAGGCAAGATCCAGCCAGTGGACGGATTCCCCGATGATCTCTCCTCCGCCGGAAAGGGGATCGAGGTGTCCGAGACCGTAGGAAGAGGATTCATCCTGAATACGGATATTCAAGTGAGGCTGATTTTCTTCCGGAAGCGGTTCGCGGACTTTTTCGACGTACTGCCAGGGATTGTGAACCGGATTGGCAGCATGGGTAAGGAACTTCGCTTTAAGAGCCTGCATTGCCGGACTCATGCGGCGATTCAAATCAACACAGATCTTGACATTGCCGCGGCGGATCGCCCGGATGATCTTGTACGCCTCTTCATTGTGCATCGCCATGGGTTTTTCGCAGAAGATATGTTTCCCGGCATTGGCAGCGGCCTCAATGATCGGCAGATGGACTTCGTGTGTGGTGGCGATTTTGATAAAATCCACTTCCGGGTCATTGATTATATCCATATAATTACCGGTAATGCAGGGGACATTGAATTTTGCCGCTGCCGCTTTGGCATTGTCGATATTGACATCACAGACCCACTTCAACTTGACCTCTTCATGATCGGTCAAGTTCGGCAAGTCCTGATAATTGGCAAATTTACCGCAGCCGATCTGACCGGCGCAAAGAATTTTTCCCATTTTTCCTCCAAATATATCTAAAAACAAAAGTATTTGACCAGGATGTTGTTTTAACCCAATGGTTATATAAAATAGCACATCTGCTTTTTCAATTCAAGTTGAAAAGTTACCAAAAACTCCAAATCATCAGCAAATATCTCCGTTTATGACTTTGCCTTGTATCATAATATGGTGTGGCTCTGCAGAGGGTTGTTCAAGAGAATGGATAAGTGCATGGACGCTCTGACGAACCAGTTCAGATGCATCGAAAATGTAAGATGGCAGTTCCCAAGTCTCATTTTGGTTCTGTCCGGTGGCGGTGAAAGCTAATGCCGGCATCAATCTGTGCAGCGGGATATTCCGGGATAAAAGTGCTTCACTGAGCAGCTTTATTTCCAGAGGAGCTGCAAGGATAAGCAGAGAATCATCCTGACGGTCAAGAAGTTTTTCCGGGGCGGCAACTGCATCTTTGCAGCGGATTATTTCCAGATTTTCCGAAGGGATTCCGGCATGGGCAAATATTTTCTGAATACCTTCGATCTTACTCAAACCACTCCAGAAAAGATGGATTTCATGAATGAGAAAAATGACCCTTTTCCCTCCTTTGTCGAGGAATTTTTTTACCATTTTGTTGATACCGGTGATCCCGTCGTAACAAACCAGATCGTGACGCAGAGGATTTTCCGGAACATGGTCGGTATTGGTGAAAATCAACGGCCAGTCAAAGGGACGTTTGGCAATGACGGAAGATATTTGCGCTTCATCCATTATCGACCAGATAATACCACCGCAAATATCCGGATTCTGCATTGATGAAATGACTTGATCAAATTGGATATTCCGGTTTTCTGCCGCAGAGATGAATGCCGGGCGGTATCCGGCGGATGTCAATTCTCTCTGCATGGTTCCCATATACTCCATATTCATACATCCGGGAGTGATGGTATCCATAAAAATTGCAACGGTATTTTTCTTATCCCCGCCTGATTCCCTGGAGCGGCGCGGCTTGCGGATAAAAGTTCCGCGCTGACGGCTGCGTTCAATAACTCCGCGTTTCCGCAACTCATTAAGGACTTTTGCCCAGGTTATATGACTGATGCCCAGCTCTGCCGCCATGCTCATATCCGGGGGCAGGCGCATGGCATCGGGCATTCTTCCATCTGCAATCATCTGGGATATAAGTGCAATCAGTCGCTGATAAAGCGGTAAGCCGCTGCTGTCTTTGCTGGCGCTTATCTCTTTTAACTCAGTGAGCCACTCTTCCATTTGCTTGATCCTTGAAGCCGATTACTATATTTACTAATATATAGTATACACCAAAAAAATGATCTTTTCAAGCTCGGGAGATGATTTTTTTTGAAAAGAGGCTGATTATCAAGTAAAAAAAAAGCCAACGGACACGCTGAAAAAAATCAACATGTCCGTTGGTGTTTTTAGCAAACAGAAGTGTCAGAGATGGAAAACCTCTTCTTCTTTTCCGCTGTCGATGGAACGGGCGGCAGCTTCCAACATCGCCATAACCTCCACAGAGTCGATCAAATCCACCGGCTGTTCACCGTTGATGAATTTGACGATTTCACGGATGAGCATGGAGTAAAAGGGGATGCGCCCGGTGACTTTGACCAGAGTACAGTTGTTCTCTTTGTCGCGGATCAAAGCGCCGAAGGGAGAACCGGGGATCAACTCTACCGATGCCCGGCGGCCGTCTTCATAGGAGACATGGAAAACATATCCCGCCTGATCTTTGATGCCGGAAACTTTTTTTGCACCTCTGCCCATTGCAGTCTGCAGCATTTCAAAGGCGTGGCAACCATACCAGATGACTCCTGAACCGGCAGGCGGCTCACCGATGGGGCCCCAGATCAAAACGTTATCCCGCTTGACATTTTCCGCCAGACCTTCAGTAAAATCGACGTCAAAACGCAAACTTGAACTGGTGAAGTAGCGGACATTATATCTTTCAGCGATTTCAATGATCTTTTTCATATTTTCCAGGTTATCGGCAAAGGGTTTGTCGAGGAAAACCGGTTTGCCGAGAGGAGCGCATTTTTCAAAATACTCCAAATGGAGCGATGGATCATTGATTTCAATCAGGATGGCGTCGCAATCGGCAACTGCTTCATCGAAGTTTTCAGTAACTTTCACTCCGATGGATTCCAGATACTCCTGACGTTTATCCAAACCGTCTTTATTCTGGAAAGGGGTTTCAAAGCGCAGACAGGTAACGGCGCGAAGTTCCGGAACTTTGCTTTCCGCCGGAGTGGCAGGATCCTGCATGAGTTGAGGGAAGGCGACTGCGTGACTGGTATCCAGACCGATAATGGCAACTTCAACAGCTTCTGACATTTTATAAATTCTCCTTTTTAAGGTGTATGATTCTTTTTCTGAATTCAGATGGTGATTCTTTCATGATCCGGCTGAATTGGCGGGAAAAGTAAAATTCTCCGGCAAAACCGCACTCAAATGCGATCTCTTTTATCAGCATATCAGTTGATTGCAGCAATGCCGCAGCATAACTTACGCGGTGATGCAGCACATAGTGCCGCGGAGACATGCCGGTTTCCATCGTAAAGAGACGGCGGAAATGAATATCCGAAAGGCTGCACAAACTTGCTTCATGCTGAAAGTTCCATTGCTCTTCCGGATGTTCGGCAATTCTTTCTGCCAGATCATGGATATGTTTCCGGTCAAAAATTCCTGCTTTTTGCGGCTGCGGCTGATTGGCGGTAAGCAGCATGGCTTTTTCCAACAGCAATACCGCTTCTCCATGAGAGGTGGCGGAGTTCCTCCGGAGCATTTTCAAAAGCGAATCGGTGACGGCAGAAAATGTTTCCATGTCAACGATCGGAAATTTTTTTCCGGAAACATCCGGCAGTAATCCGCTTTGTAAATAGCGCTTCACCCGTTCTCCCCGGAAGCAGACAAAAAAGTGATCTCTGCTCCCGTGGGGAGTGTAGTAAGTAAAAGACTTACCCGGCGAGGTGAAAAATACCAGCGGGCCGGATGCCTGCCACGGTTCTTCATCATCGCACTGGAGAAAAATATCTCCGCTGCGGACGAATTGCAAGCCGTAATATCCATCGAAAAAACGCTCCCGCGCCACCGTCGTATTCTTACGGCTTGAACCGAAAATCACAAAATCTATGTCTGAAAAGTAATCCATTTACTTTCCTGATACTCAGAGAGTACCTTCCGGAACTTCCACCGATACCGGCATCGGATTCTGCTTGTGACACTCTTCGATAATAGCGATCTGACGGCGAACCTGAGAGAGTTTCACCACCAGCGGTTCACCGGCAGTCAGGGCGGCGTAGATATTGAGATAGTATCTGGTTCCCCAGTCATCGAAAGTATTGACTGCTTCGGGCAGATCGATTTTTTCGTGGTAGAATTTCAATGTTTCGCCGCAGTAGATGGGCAGTCTGCCTGCATCTTCCAGAGGGGCGACACTGACTTCACGTTTGACTTCATCGGCGGGGATGTAATATTTCCATTCAACGGTATTGCCGTCGGCGATCAATGAGCCGTTGGAACCGTAAACCTGATACATTTTGCCGGGGAAAAGGCACTCTTTGGTGACTTCAAGGTCGATGATCGGGTGACCTTCACCTTTGAGAATGACCTTTACAAAATCTTCCGCATCGCCGAGGTTGTTGTAGACGGCAAGTTTGGAAAAAACTTCCGGATCACTTTCGCCGAAAATATCCCAGAGCGCGACCATCTGATCAAGCGGGTGAGGGGCGGTATTGAGCAATTCTCCGCCGTTGAGCTGCTGAATGGTCTGCCAGTCCCAGCGGCGGCCGAAACCATTGTAAGCGACTTTGACCATGGCAATATCACCGAGAACACCGGATTTGATCACATCGCAGATCTTCTGATAGAGGGGGCGGAAACGGGCCTGCTGGAAGACTGCGAAAAATTTTCCGGTTCTCTTCTGCGCTTCCAGAACCCGGTCAACTTCGCTGACACTTTTTGCCAGCGGTTTTTCACAGACAACATCAAAGCCGGCTTCCATTGCTTCGATGGAAATATCCACATGTTTGTGGCTGCGGCAGGCATTGACGACCAATTCGATATTTTTATCCTGAAGCAGTTCTTTGTAATCGGTGTAGAGTTTGCAGTCGGGATTGGCGCCGGGGTTGCTGTTTGCCCGGCGCTCTGCAATGGGATCGGCGACGGCGACCACATCAAAACGCTCCTGCAATGCCGGACAGCACTCAAAAAGATGACGATGGATGTTGCGGCCGCTGCGGCCCTGACCGATGATACCTACTTTGATTCGTTTCATGATTTCTTTTTCCTTTTGTAGTGGTTGAAAGGTCACTATCTTAAATTATCACAAATAACGGCGATTTCAATAACTGTTTTTGATTAATTCATGCACTATTTGATCATTTAGTGGATAATTTTATAAAAAATGATCATTTTGGATTGCTTCTGACGCAAAAAAATGCTTAAAAATGATATGTTTATGGCAAAGCTTGTAAAAAAAATATATCGTGCTATATTAATTGAAGGTCTTTGTGATAGTATCCTTTTCCCGTTTTCAGTGTTTGTGTTTCTGTAAAATAAATAGAAAGGTATCTCCATGAAAAAACATTTACTCCGCGATCGCGGAGTAAAGGCGTCCGCCTTTACTCTTATTGAGCTTCTCGTCGTTATAGCGATCATCGCTATCCTCGCTGCCATTCTTCTTCCTGCGCTTAATCATGCCCGTGAGGCTGGGAAAATGGCTGGATGTGCTTCTAATATGAAACAATTAGGAGGGGCATTGCAGATGTATTTGAGCGATAACGATGATACTTTTCCAAACAGTTCGGGGTATGGCAAAGCTCAAGGGAATGATAAAACACTTGTTGCATCTTACTGGGATCAGGGAATCAGATATTGGGATACGACCAGAAAAAATTTTTTCTGGCATTATCAGCTTTTTTCCTATGTCGGCAATAACGTTGATGCGATGACTTGTCCTGCTATCGAACGCAAATTTCATGCTAATTATATTTCTGGATCAAATTACGCATACAATGGTTTATTTGCTTCGCAGCCGTTTGCTTCTCCTGCACAGGAAATAAGACATGTTCTCAGTGAAGTTGAATCTCCGTCCGAAACCTGTGTTTTTTCTGAAATGGAAAGTGTTACTGGTCAGCGTTTTAATATAAAACCACATGCAAAAAGCAAAAAAGATTCCTATAAAAATTTGAATGTCGCTCATCGCAATTTTACCGTCGGTAATGCCGCTTGTGTTGATGGATCTGTGCAGGTTCGTGAAGGTGTTCGTGAAACAGGAACAATCCATTCAGGAAATATTGATTGGGTTCAGCGTTTTTACGATCTGAAAAAAGAAGATTGATTGAGTTTATAATCATCTATTCTGAAATTGTTTTGATTTAAAAAGTTTGTATTTGTTTATGAAAAAGTATCTGTTTTTGAGTGTTTTTTTGTCAGCTGCAACTCTCTGTGCTGCAAAAGTTGAAGATATTTCCCGTATTAATGGTGAAAAACTGGAATTGCGCCGTAATTTTCACATTAACTTTACCCGTACTGATAAAGACAGTATAAATCTTTATAAACGCCAGTTGATGGAGTTTGCCACCAGCCCGGTTCAGGTTCCTTTAAAATGGTATTTTGATGGCAAAATGCCACGTTCATATACCGTAGAGTTGTCGGCTGACAAAAATTTTTCAGATGTAAAAAAAATCGTTACCGATGTCAATATGGTGATCGTCGACAATCTTCTGCTGTCAACAACTTACTATTGGCGTGTGTCGGCGGTTGTTGACGGCAAAAAAGTTGTTTCCGATACTTTTTCCTTCCGGACTTCTGATATTCCGCCGCGCTGGATACGGGTTCCGGGGGCTGGAAACTTCAGGGATATTGGTAATTGGAGCGTGCCCGGCGGAAAGGTCAAGCAGGGCATGGTCTATCGCGGAACAAGAATTGATCGCGAGCCGTGGAAAGCTACACCAGAGGGGATAGATATCCTTGTGAAAGATCTCAAAATCAAAACCGATCTTGATTTGCGCGGTCCTCACAAAAATCCGTTTATTTTGAAAAAGTACGGTGTAAATGTTGTTGCGATTTCCTATCAGGGGTATATGATCGGTTTGCAAAAGCCTGTTATTCAGCAAAGGACTGTGGAACTGCTTAAAAAATTCACTGATCCTGATTTTTATCCGGTTTATGTCCATTGTGACGGCGGAGCCGACCGCACAGGAACGTTGATATTTTTCCTTGAAGCGATTCTCGGTATGAGTGATAATGACCTGCTTCTGGATTACGAATACACCACTTTTTTCGGCTACCGCAACCGGAATACCAAAGAGATGAAGCCTTTTCTGGATATGATAAACAGCAAGCCGGGTAAAAATATGGCAGAAAAAGCCGTTTATTACCTTAAAGAATTGGGCTTGACCGATGATGATATGAATAAAATCCGCACAATACTTATTGAAAAATAACCCAAAGGAGAATTGACAAAATGTCAGGTCGTAAATTTCTGGCGGCATGGTTGTTTGCTGCAAGTATCGTGTTTTCTGCTTCGGCAGGAATGTTTGAGCTTTTTGATGGTCAACCGGTCAACGGCAAACTGCGTGACGGTGCAGAGTTGATCAAAAATGCCGGTCAGGATGGCTTGGGGGCATTGAAAATCAAGGGAAACGGCAAAGGTGCGCAGTATGGTTACAGCTACGGATTTTCGGTTGAACCGGGTAAAGAATATGGCATGAGTTTTGCTTACCAGACCTCTCCGGATTTCGGCACGATGATCGTGATGGTCAATTTCGGCAATGAGAAAAAACAGATCGATCCCAAGTTGACCAAGACCTTCCGGGTGGTTAATACCAAAGGTGAATGGAAGCATCTGCAAATCAAAGCCGTTGCTCCGGAAGGGGCGGCTTATGGAGAAATGGTTATCCGTTTTATCAAAGTCTCTCCCAAAGCCTATGCCATTATCGATAACTTGCGCTGGGCTCCGCTTGAGGGGGACAAAAACTTTTTCAACGCCCGCAAACTTGATACGATCTTCGATGATTGGCGCTTTTTGGGACAGCAGCACTTTGAACACTATATCCTCGGCAAAAATGCCAAGGTGGTAATGGAGTGGAAAAAAGCCAAAGCCGGTGAGTCATTCCTGCAGATCAATGGTGACGGCACTAAAATGCAGTACCCTTTTAAAATAGAGAATATCACTCTTGACGGTGACCGCAATTACCGTTTCAGTTGTTGGATAAAGACCACCAAACACTTCAAAAGCGGCATCAAACTTTTTATGTTCACCTGTGAAGATGCCAATGGCAAACAGATCAAAGACAAAGCCACCGGAACTTATTATCAGCCGCGCAAATCAGTCTGGTACACCAATGACGAGTGGCAGGAATTGGTATTTGATTTCAAAACTCATCCCGATGCCCGCAGATTGCAGATCTGGTTCAATTTGCGTCACTTCCCCAAAGATGCGGAAATCTGCATTGACCAGTTGAAGTTTGAAGAAGGTTCCATCGGACCGGAAATGCGCCAGAGCTTTATTCCGGAAAAAAAGATCATGAATATCGCTTGCCCGGTGTTGGGTGATCTTGCTGATGACAGCGTGGAGGAAACCGTTTATACCATTGCTGATAAAAGTGGTAAAACAGTCAAAGTGATCAATGACAAAACCAATAAGCCGTTATCCATGAGCGTGGAAGAATTTGCTGACGGAGAATACTCCATAAAAGCAGATGTCCGGCTCAAATCCGGCAAAATCATGAGTACCCCCCCGCGCCGTTACGGGATTTACAAGAATCCTTACTGGGCAAATAACAAAATCGGTGAAATCGCAGATACCGCCAATGCTCCGGAACCGTGGCAAGATTTGACTCTTGACGGAAATACCGTGCAGACATGGAACAGCAAAATTGAGTTTACGCCTGCTTTGGGAATCGCCCAAATCACCGGCAAAGACGGCAATAAATTGCTGAAAAAGCCGGTTGCTTTGACCGTAAACGGCAAAGCAGTTGTACCAGCCGGAAGCATCACTTGGAGATCCGGCAAAGCCAGAATGAGAGCAGTTCTTCCGGTCAAAGGCGATAATTGGAGCGGTGAATTGTCGGTGATGGTGGATTATATCGGTTTTATCCGTTACGCGCTTGAATTTGACGGAAAAAATGCAGTCATCGATCAATTCAGCATCGATTACGTTCTCAATGAGACGGAGTTTATCCATCGTGCCGATGCCAGTTGGTCAAATGTGGGGGCGGTCGATTTGACAACAGTCAAAAAATATGCCACCAGCCACCGCTATCATGAGATTATTTTTGGTACAATCGATCGCGGATTGATCTGGTATGCTCCGCGGCTTTATCCTGCCGGTGATAACTTTAAGCAAAACGTCAATACTGCCTCCATTGACGGCGATTTCAAAGTAAATCTGGTCAATGCTCCGCTGAAGTTGAGTGATGGGAAACCGTATAAAATGGAGTTCGCCCTTTGTCCTTATCCCACCCGTCCGGATGGGGAAAACTGGAAAAAATTGCGGTTCCGTGCCGGTAAATATAACAACTTCAATATGATGAGCAGTATGAAAGCAATGGGATATTCCGGATTGCCTGCCAGCAGAAATGACGAACTGACTCAGGCTCAGCTCAGCAATATCTGCCAAGGCGGTATAATGACGCTCTACCAGATCCCGTTTTATATTACGGACTTTATGCCGGAATTCCGCTATTTTGAATCAGAGTGGACAGGGTATCCTTCACGTTATTACAATCTTAAAAGTTGGAAGCATGAACCCAATGCCAAGATGCGTAAATGCGACCCCCGGGCGGAGTTGTGGCATGATCTGTATTGCTGGATGATGCAGGAGTATCTGAAAAAATTCAAATGGGGCGGCTTCTACTATGACTGCTATGGTTCGGATATTTACTCCAAAAACGGTGTGAGTATGCATCCGACCTTTGAAGTACGCAAGTTCCACGAGCGGGTATATCTGACCGGCAAAGCTGCAAATAAAGATTTCTTTACGATCACCCACATGGGAGCCCAGCAGGGGTGTACTTCCATGCCCTTTACCGATGTGGCGCTGATGGGTGAACAGTACCGGGCGCAGTGCATGCAGAATGATTATGTCCTGGACTTTCTGACTTTGAATGAGTTCCGCTACGAAAACGCGGTCAATATGGGGCCTGACCGGATGTTTTTGCCCCAGTACCGTCAGGCGGATAAGATCAATTCCCCGGTATTGGCATCCCATAATGTCACACTTGCTTTTATCCACAAAAACATGCTTTATCCCAGCTTTATCAATGACAAGGTGAAGATGAATTGTTTGAATAAAATCAATGAATTCGGTTTGGAAAAAGCTGAATTTTATGGTTACTGGAAAGAGCATAAAGATGGCATAAAGAGCAGCAATGACAAGGTAAAAGTCAGCTATTACAAAAATCCGGAAGGGGTGTTCATTGTGCTTTTGAACAGTGTAAAGAGCAAGCAGCGCACCAAACTTGCCATTCCGCTCAAGTACAGCTCTGCCAAACTTTACAACCCGGTGGATAACAGTGAAATCGATTTGCCGGAAGATGGTTCCATCGACTTTGACGAGTATGCCGGAAAATTTGTGATCGTCAAATATTGATTTTTTGAAATAATCTGTTTTTATTTTGCCGATTTGTGCGCCGGAAGAAATTCCGGCGTTTTTTGTATCTGGATTTGTTTGTGTTTCAGAGGTGATAATCGGCGGTTTCGGTTGAAAAAAACAGATTTCCGGTGTATGTTATATAATTGACAAGTTCGGAGCTTTTCAGGTGAAGATGGAGCTATATCAGTATGAAAAAACTTGCCGACAGCTCAAAAAGCTGTTTTAATGTATTTTGGATAAATCTGTTCAGTGCTTTCAATCCGGTGTATTTCTGCACCTTGACCGCCCTTTGTTTTTTCCGGAAAACACCGGTTTTGGAGCGGCAGTCTTACAATGTCTTGATGCTTGCTGCGCTTTATACATTTCCGTGGCTTTGCAGCAGTGCGCTTGCAAAATACTTTCTGACAAAATTCTCTTCCCGGGGAGTTGTGGTTTACAGTAAACTTGCGGAAATCGCAGTTGCGCTTCTGGCGGTGATTTTTTCTCTGTTTACCGATTCACTGGGGTTTATTCCGCTTTTTGCGGTTGCGGTTTTGATGGGGTTGATTTATTCAATTTACCGACCGGCATTGAAAACTTATGCGGCAGAGATGGTCTCGCTCCGTCAAACAGCCCGCTTTGCAGCAGCTGTTGAATGTGCAACTTTTATTGCCATCGCTCTGGGAACGATCACTGCTGCAGCGGCATTCTATTATGAAATTCCGATATATTATGCAGTGATATTCACTTTGCCGGTGGCGTGGATCGGGTTGTTATCTTCTTTTTCGCTTTCTCCGGTTTATGCACCGAAAACCACAGATACTTATAAAGATCCATTCCCGCTTTCTCCTCCGGCAGGACTGAAAAAGCAGCAGCGCTATTGGGAGTTGATTTTTTCCGGGATCGGTGAATCTTACCTGTTTGCCTCTCTTTTGCTGGTGCCGTCGATGGCAATACACTATTTTGCTTCCCGCTTCAAATTTGATTCAAGCCAGGTTCATCAGTATTTCTATATGGGGCTGCCGATATTGGGAGCCGCTATAGGTACTCTATGGGCAGGTAAACGTTCCAGAGGAAATATCGAAATCGGTCTGGTTCCGCCGGGGGCGGCTTTAATGGCATTGAGTATGCTCGGTATTGGAGTGTTGCCATTTTTTGCAGACGGACAGTTTGAAAAGAGTTTGCTGGCAATCCTTTTGCTGCTGTTCGGCTTTGCCGCCGGTACGATTCTGGTGCCATTGCAAAGCTATCAGACTTACTTTATCAAAAAAGATCTTGCTCCGGCATTTTTCAGCTGGTATTATTTGCTTTTCTCCACCGGAATATTGGTGGCCGAAGGAGTAACTTTTCTGATATATTTCTTCAATATCGGTATTTTTACCGTCATGTTGACTCTTTCTCTGGTGACAACAGCGGTGGCAGCGGTATTGTTTTTTCTGATGCCGCAGTTTCTGCTCCGGATGCTGATACGGATTTTGCTGGCATTTTTCTACCGGTTGCGGATTTTTCACGGTGAAAGGTTGCCGGAAACCGGTCCGGCATTGATCATTGCCAACCGGGCATCATTTGTCGATATGCTTTTTATTTCTGCCTGTACCAGCCGTCCGATAAGATTTATGATGCATGAACACTATTTCCGCACTCCTGTTTTACATCATCTTTACAAATCTGTGGGATTTCTGGAGGTTCCCAGCAAGCGGCCGAAACAGTTGAAACAGTTGATTGAAAATACCCGGCAGCTGTTGCGGAACGGCGAGTTGATCTGTGTCTTTCCGGAAGATGACATCACCCGAAATGGAACTATGTCCACCTTTCGCAACGGAGTTGGCAATCTGGTGCCGCCGGATCAGAATATTCCGGTGATCCCCATGCGCATCGGCATGACATGGGGCAGTATTTTTTCCTGCAGCAGTGCCGGTAAATTCAAACTTCAAATGCCGAGCTTGCGCCGCCATCCGGCATCGGTGACGATCGGGAATCCGATCGCGCCGGAAACCAGCGCCTATGAGATGCGGATAATTATTTCTGAATTGGCGGCGGAAACTGAGCTGGTGGAAGATCGGGATGATTATCCTTTGCATACCCGCTTTGTCCGTTATGTCAAACGCAATATGACCGGTTCACTGATCATGCAATGTGATTCCGGTGTGTGGCAGAGACCTAATAACTTTTTGTTTTTGTGGAAAATGACTCTCTTGAGCCGCTATATCCGCAAGAAACTTGCTGCTGATGATGAAGAATATGTGGGAATAATGCTGCCGAACTCGATAGAAATGGCAAAAACCATGCTGGCAATTCAGATGTGCGACCGCACCCCGGCGGTGCTGAATTATACTGCTTCACAGGAATCGATCCGGATCGCTGTTGAAAAAGCTGATTTGCGTCACATCATCACCACCCGCAAGTTCATTGAAAAGATGAAACTGCCGGTATTGCCGCAAATGGTTTTTCTGGAAGATATAGAAGGCCGTGTCGCCTCCTGGTTCAGCAAGTTGCGTTACTTTATATCTCTTCTGGCTTTGCCCGCCAATGAAATCGTCCGTCAAACTTCTCCCGGCAGTTGGAATGATGTCAAAAAGGTTGGAGCAGTGATCTTTTCCAGCGGTTCCACCGGTATGCCCAAGGGAATAATGCTGACTCACCACAATATTATTTCCGATGTCCTGTCGATCAGCAACTCACTGAGTTGGAAGAAGAGTGATTGTGTGGTCGGCAATTTGCCATTGTTCCACTCATTCGGCATGGCGGTTTGTTTCTGGATGCCCATTGTTACCGGAACTAAAACGGTGTTGATCCCCAATGCACTGGATGCTGCAAGTGTGGCAGAAGCTATGAGGGAGGAGCAGCTTACTGTTCTTTGTGCAACTCCGGGATTTTTGCAGATATATATGCGCCGTTGTGTGCCGGAGGATTTCAATTCTCTGCGCATAGTGATCACCGGCGCGGAAAAACTCCGTCCGGATGTTGCGGAAAAGTTTCACAATATGACCGGGATCGTGATTACCGAAGGGTACGGATGTACCGAGTTGAGCCCGGTGGTATCCATCAACCTTTCCGATTCGGTGAGCAAGCTCGGCAGTCATGTCGTTGTCCCCGGGAGTATCGGACCGCCGCTGATCGGAATTTGTGCAAAAGTTGTCGATCCATCGACATTTGAATTGATGCCGGAAGATACCGATGGTCTTTTGATCGTGACCGGAGCGACGGTTATGAAAGGTTACTTGGGTGAACCGGAGAAGACCAAGGAGGTTATCCGGGATAACTGGTATGTCACCGGAGACATCGCCCGGATGAGCCGCAACGGTTTTATTACTCTGACCGGAAGACTTTCCCGCTTTTCCAAAATTGCCGGAGAGATGGTTCCTCATGAATTGGTGGAGCGTGAAATCAATAATATCGTCAAGCCGGATGATCGGATAATCGCTGTTTGCGGAGGATTTGATCCTGAACGCGGTGAAAGATTGGTGGTTTTTTATTCTGACCGCAAATTGATCGCCCCTGAATCGATCATAAAAACTTTGCGTGGCAATGGAATTCCGAATCTGTGGATACCCAAACTGGAGAATTTTATCTTTGTAGAAAAAATCCCGGCTTTGGGCAGCGGAAAACTTGACCTTGCGGCACTGCAGGAGCTGGCAGATGAGTTTTGCCGGAAAAAAGAGGTTGTTGCAAAAGCATTATAATCTTTTCGGCATTCTGCCGACTTGGCGTGCAACATACTCCAAAATGAAAATATCCGGCTGGACTTTGAGAACCAGTGCGGTATCGATATTTCGGCTCCAAATGTAATGAACTTCCCGGAAGCAAGCGGATAACCAGGGGCGCATATTCTCAAAAAACGAGTCCCGGTAGACCATTACCTTGCGTTTATCGGGGGCGGAGGGGTTGCAGGATATGATGTATGCCGGAGAAATAATTTTCACTTTGCCATGACTGCCGCCGGAAATATCCGGGATAAATTCCGGATATTCAACAGTCGCATCTCCGTTAAACATCTGGTTGGAGGTATCCTGCGGTTCTTTTTTTCCATTTTTCACAATGGCAAATCTGCCTGCCG
>JAZUPS010000191.1:0-2419 GCA_045605305.1 Victivallaceae bacterium | reverse complement strand
GCATTGACAGGAGCTTTCGCTGCATTTTCCGTATCATTGAAAGTTTTTGATTGGAGTCCGACAGCATCAATCTGGACCGGTATCGGTGTGTTTTTTGTTCTGCAGCTCGCCATCGGACTTGTCATCCGCAAAAAAATAAATAATGTCACCGGTGAAATCCAACAGCTTATGGAAAAAACACAGAACAAACTCAACCGCAAAATGGCACAGATGCAGTCACGCCCCATGAGCAGCCCCAAAGCCGCACAGCAGCTCCTCGAAAAAGAACAGAATCAAGCTCTCCATGACGCACTCAAAATCACAGAAAAAGCAAAACCGTATTACCTCTGGAACATTTTGCTCAAACGCCAGATCAATACTATGCGCATGATGCTTTTTTATCAGCTCAAAGATTTCAAAAAAGTCGATGCCCTGCTGAATAAATGCTTCCTTTTTGATTCGCGCAGCGTAGCTATCAAGGCTGTCCGTATGTTCAAAAATCAGGACCCCGCATGCGAGAAATATGTCGCAAAAAAATGCCGCAAATTCAAAGGCGACGATGCCGTCCTGCTCTATGCTCTCTATTCTTGGATACTGGTCAAAGAAGAAAAATATGATATCGCCGCCGCAGTTCTCGGACAGGCCAAAAACCGCCTCGACAATCCCGTTCTCAATGCCAACCGTGAAAATCTTGTCAACGGCAAAGTAAAACATTTTTCAAATGCCAACCTCGGAGAGATGTGGTATTCACTCTACCTTGAAGAACCGAAAATCAAACAGCAGCGTGTGGTTCAACGCGGATTCTGACCCGTTAAACAAGGCAAAAAATGAAATCATTGAATTTCAAGGATTTTGAAAATTGGCAAAAAACCAAACATAAAGGCCTTTACAGTTTTACGGTTTTTTGCGGAGATGTCTTTCTGGCAGTCATTGATGCCATCCGCCATCCTTTCCGCATCCGCTTCAGAGAAACACTCTATTATCTTGAACAATGCGGAGTCAAATCAATTCCTATCGTCCTGCTGATATGTTTCCTGCTGGGAATGATTCTGGCTTTTCAGGGCGCGTTGCAATTATCAAAATTCGGCACTGAAATTTTTATTGTCGATCTCGTGAGTTTTTCTGTTCTCATGGAACTCGGTCCGTTTATGGTTGCAATCATTGCCACAGGACGCGCCGGTTCAGCTTTTGCCGCCGAAATCGGCACTATGATCGCAGATGAGGAGATAAATGCTCTTTCCACTATGGGAATTTCAATTTCCAGATTTATAGTCATCCCCAAACTTATTGCCATGGTCATTGCACTGCCGATATTAAGTGCTTTCGGCGACATAGCGGCATTGCTCGGCGGCATGTGTGTCGGCAATGTAATTGCAGACATTCCGATCGCCGCTTATTACGCCCGCACGATCAATATCCTCGATCCGGGAACATTTCTGTTCGGCATAGGCAAAAGTGTTATTTTCGCAGTGCTGATTGCTCTTATCGGATGCTACAAAGGTCTGCAATCGACTATGGATGCTCAGGGCGTCGGCCGCAGTGCCACCGGCGCAGTTGTCAGCGGGATTCTTGCCGTAGTGATTTCAGATGCCATAATCGCTGTTATTGATTCCTTCGGAGGCTGATATGGACAAATCTCCGACAGTTTTGAGCCTTCGTGATGTAACGATCGGATATGACGGCAAAATCGTTATGCAGAACATTAATTTTGATGTGCAGCGCGGCGAAATCATCTCAATCCTCGGTCAATCCGGATGCGGCAAAAGCACTTTACTCAAAAATATCATCGGCCTCTACACCCCGTTGAAAGGCTCTATTTCCATCCTCGGCAGAAATCTTGCCGCCTGCGGCGAACTGCGCCGAACAGTAATGATGAAAAAAATGGGCATCACCTATCAATCCGGGGCATTGCTCGGTTCGCTTTCCATTGCGGAAAATGTTGCATTGCCGCTGGAGGAACATACCAGAAAATCCGCGTCGGAAATCGCCGCCATCGTAAAGGAAAAACTGGAAATGGTCGGCATGGACAGTTTTGCAGATTATATGCCTTCCGAAATTTCAGGCGGCATGAAAAAACGCGCCGGGCTGGCGCGTGCATTGGCTCTGGAGCCGGAACTGCTCTTTTTCGATGAACCATCAGCAGGGCTGGATCCGATAAGTTCAGCAGAATTCGACTCGCTTATCAAATCTGTGCGTGATCGATCCAATGCCACCATCGTACTCGTAACCCATGAGCTTGACAGCATTTTCGCCATCAGCGACCGCGTAGTGGTGCTGGATAAAACGATAAAAACCATTGCTGATATCGGCAATCCGCATGAACTTAAAAATAATTCAAAAAGTGAATTTGTCCGCCGTCTGCTCGGACGCAACAATTTAAAACGCCAGGAGTAAATAAATGATCGAAGTCAATAAATTCAAAATCGGAATATTTGTAATT
>JAZUPS010000190.1:0-7785 GCA_045605305.1 Victivallaceae bacterium | reverse complement strand
GGGGTAAATCTTTATCTTCTTACCGGAGAAAGAAAGTATCTTGAACCTGTGCTTGAAGATCAAAAACGCATACAGGAAAGTTTCAGCAAAGATTTCTGGAAGTGGTCGCCACTATCATGGATGGTTCTTGAACTGTATCCGGTTACAGAGTTGGCTCAATTACGCAATGAATACCGCAAAGTTATTCTGCGTGATGCAGACAAGATGCTTGCCGATCAGGAAAATGCTTACCCCTACCGCACTCTCTGGCACGCTCACGATGCCGGATGGGTACACGCTATGGGGTGGGGAAATTATCACCCCTTGCGCCGGGCAATGACCTTGATCGCCGCCCATAAACTGACCGGAAAAAGCAAATATCTGCAAGGAGCATACCTTGCCAATGATTTCCACAATGGAGCCAATCCTTTGGGCAGGAGCATGACCAGCGGTCTGGGAAAAATCTATCCGGTGGTTTTTCTCGATCTGGTAAGCTACGCTGACGGCATCGGGGAGTTTGTGCCGGGGATCACACCTTACGGCAATACCTTCGGGATTGACCGCAATGCGGTGAAGATGGTTTACGGAAAAAATGCGGATAAACTGCCGGTTTTCCGCCGTTATATAAACTTGGAATTTTTGAGTGTTCCCTCAAGTGAATATTCTGTTTGGGAAACCATCGCTCCGGCGGCGGTAACTGCCGGTTATTTACTGGAAAAAGCTCAACTGCCGTTAAAAGAGTGGAAAAACCGCAAACCTGCCGGAGATTTCCGTCAGCTTCCCGGCTACCGGGCGCTGCCATGAGGTGAATATGAAACATAAAACCATTGAAATATTTTTATTCATAGATGCACTTGGATGGAAGATCGTCAACGATCACCGCTTTATGGAGGAGCAATTCCCGTTCCGGCGGGAGATTTTCATGCAGTTCGGTTACTCCAGCAGCGCCATACCGACCATACTTTCCGGGAAAACTCCGGCAGAGCATGGACACCTGCTATTGTTCCGTTTTGCTCCGGATGCTTCGCCATTCAAAAAACTTTCCCGTCTGGCGCGGTTTTTCAAACCGGCAAGTTTCTGGAACCGGGGAAGGGTACGTCACCATTTATCCAAAATACTGAAAAAACTCTACGGTTTTACCGGATATTTCCAACTCTACCGGATGCCGCTGTGGAAATTGGGGTACATGGATTATTGTGAGAAACAGAATTTATTCATTGCCAATGGCATGGGTGAAATTGCCAATTTGCATGACTCATTGAGCGGGATGGGGGTGGATTTTCATATATCCGATTGGCATTTGAGCGATGAGGAAAATTACATTGCCGCAGAGAAGGCAATAGAAAATGGCAGGAACTTTCTCTTTGTGTATACTGCAAGTTTCGATGGGTTACTGCATGAAAAAGTTGGAGATTTCGCCGCGGTTCAAAGAAAACTTGATGAAATAAAAGCTCAAATCGATCATCTTTATGCTCATGCGCAGAAATATGCGGAAAAGGTGCATTTTACGGTAATTTCCGATCACGGCATGACCCCGCTTGCCGGTACGGTGGATATTATGGGGGAATTTGAAAAAAGTTCTCTGGTATTCGGCAGGGATTACGGGGTATGTTTCGATTCCACCATGGCGAGATTTTATTATTTGAAAAAACACAGCAAAGGAGTTATTGTCAACTTGCTGGGCAGATTCCCCGGATATATTTTGAGTGAGGAAGATGAGAAAAAATACGGCATTTACCGGAGTGACAGAAGATTCGGCGATGCAATTTTTCTGCTGGATGCCGGGTGGCAGATCGTGCCGTCGGATATGGGGGCGCGGGCGTTGAATGGGATGCACGGATTTGCTCCGGAAAATCAACACTCTTTTGCGGCGATACTTTCCAATGAGCCTTTGCCTGCAAAGGTTGAAAAAGTTGCGGATTATTTTGATTTTATGATAGAAAGAGCAAAGAACTTATGAAAATACCATTTTTCAAGAACACTGTAACCAACTATTTTTCCATGTTAGTCCGTCTGGTGCAGGGAATACTTGTTACCCGCTGGCTCATCAGTCATCTGGGCGAAGCACAATACGGATTGTGGGTCATGCTGTGGAGCTTTTTCAGTTACGCTCTTTTGCTCGACCTCGGATTCGGTGTGGCGGCGCAGAAGGTTACTGCCACGGAATTGTACAAAAAAGATATTGAAAAATACAACCATACTGTTTCCAGCATATTTTTCAGTCATGTGAGCATGGCGCTTTTGATTTTGCCGCTGACCTTTGCGGGGGTCTATTATATCCGGGAGCTTTTCCATCTGCCGGCAGATGCCACGGCGGAATACATCCGCTTCTGCCGGGAAGCGCTGCTTTTGAGCGGACTTGCCGCCACGATAGTTTTTCCGCTGGGAGTTTTTCCGGAAATTCTGGTGGGACTGCAGAAACTTTATTTGCGCAATTACATCATCATAATTTCCAAAGTTCTGGAACTTGCCGGAGTCATCGTTATTTTTGCCTTGGGGTGGGGATTATTCAAACTGCTCTTCTTTGTGATGATGGTAATGGGAGCAACTCAGTTGGCAATGCTGGTATCTGTGTGGCGCAGTATCCCGGGATTCCGGATAAGATTTACCTTTGATAAAGAGGTATTCAAAAGTATTTTCCACTTCAGCAGTGCGGTTTACATCATCTCCATCGGCAGGATGATCTGGGAAAGGGGAATGTTTCTTTTGATCAGTATTTTCTGCGGGCTTGCTCCGGTGGGTATTTTTCAGCTGGGCAGCCGGATACCCTTTCTCATCCAGCAGATAGCACTGCCCTATGTGGAAAACATCTCCCCCATATCGGCGCTGCTTCACAGCCGCAACCGGAGTATGCATCTGGCTCAGATCCTGATGCGTGCCATCCGCTGGGTGAATTTCTTTGCGGCTGGGGCAACGGTGATGGTGATGATCTATGCTCCGAGGATAATTATTTTGCTTTTCAATGTAGACAACAGAGAAGCGGCATTCATCTGCCGTCTGATGGTGCTGTTTGTTTACTTCCTTCTGGTGTGCCGGATCATTCCGGAAAAGTTTCTTACCATGGCAGAAGAACACAAATTTCTTGCCCGGGTCCAGAGTTTTGAAAGCATGTTATTCATCGGGATCTCCATTGCCGGATTGTTGATAAAACCCCATGAACTTGTCGTGGTCGGGGCGATGATCCTGACCAAATTTATCGGTACGGTGTTTTTTGTGCTGCCCCATCTGATAAAGAGAGCCGGGATGAAGCTGCGTTACTTTGTGCTGTATTCCCTTTTTGAACCGGCGCTGCTGGCGCTGGCGACCGGAATGGTCTGTTACTGGCAATACTATCTTTTGCGCGGAGAACTTCATGAATTTTTCCTCCTTGCATTGGCGGGGATTTCCGGAGTATTGATCTACTTCCCCGCTCTTTATTACATGATGTTTGACCATGCAGAAAAGATCCGTGCCAAAAAGATCATTGAGAAATTTACCGGCAAATTCCGGAGAGCGTAATTATGGAAATGCGTTTTGAATATATCGGCGATGTTCTGGTTGCCCATGTGCAGATGTTCCTCGATCAAGTTGGTGCGGAAAACTTCAAATATGTGTTGAGCGAAAGGATGAAACCGGGGGAAAAAGTTGTCCTCGATCTGGAAAAAATGGTCAATATCGACAGTTACGGTCTCGATGCCCTTCTGGCAATGGCTCAAAAAGCTCTGGAAAATGATTCGCTTATCAAATTGGCGCAAGTAAGTGCCGATATGAGAATAGTACTGGATATTACCAGAGTTTACCGGGTATTTGAAATTTTTCCGACTATTGAAGAGGCGGTGGCAAGTTTTCAGGGGGATAAGGCATGATTTCGGTGCTTATGCGTTCTCATAATGATATGGCATATATCCGGCAGACGGTGGCGGCGCTGCTTGCTCAGGAGGTGGATGAACCATTTGAGATCATCTCCTGTGATGATCACTCCACAGACGGTACTGCCGAATACCTTGCCGGAGTGCCGGAACTCCGGCGGATTTCTCCACCTCCAGGCAGGTATGTTCCGGGAAAAACCTTGAATTATATGATAAGTCACGCTCAAGGCGACATTATCGTTTTCAACAACAGTGATGCCATACCTCAAAACCGGGAATATCTGAAAAAGTTGACCGCTCCCTTGCAAGACCAAAGTGTGGATTGTGTTTTCGGCAATCAGATCGCCCGGCAGGATGCTTATTTTGTAATTCGCAAAGATTATGAACGGGCTTTCGGCGATGGTTCAGTATCGGCAGCATGGGATAACTTTTTCTCGCTGGTATCATCGGGATTCCGCAAAGCTGATCTGTTTGCCAAACCTTTCAATGAAAATATCCAGTATTCTGAAGATGCCGATTGGGTGAAACGTTATTCTGCAAAAATCGTTTATGTTCCCGATGCGGTGGTGGAACACTCCCACAATTATACTTTGAAAGAGGTGAAAAAACGCTTTTTCAACGAAGGTGTTGCCGATACCCGAATGGGAAAAACGCCGATGAGTTTCTGCCATTGTTTGCGGCGAATCGGGGCGGAAACTTTGCGTGACTGGTGTTATTTGATAAAACATGGAGCATGGAAAGAACTTTGCTATGCTCCAGTTTACCGCTGGGTGCAGATCGTGAGTTACTACCGGGGGACGAAACAATGAAGATAGCTCATGTCGTCCGCCGTTTCACCTTTAATGAGTGGGGCGGCACGGAAAGTGTGGTGTGGCATATCGCCAGAGAACAGAAAGCTCAGGGCTTGACTCCGGAAATAATCTGTACTTCCGCTTTGGATAAAGCAGGTGAAGAAATTATTGATGGTATCACAATCAGGCGTTTTCCTTACTTTTATCCCTATTTCCCCATGCCGCAAAAGGATAAGTCCGCTTTGGATAAAAAAGGGGGAAATCCTTTTTCCCCGGAACTTTTGCGCTGTTTGGAAAATGGAAATTTTGATATATTCCATATCCACGCCGGGGGCAGGATCGCCAATTATTCGATCAAACTGGGGAAAGCGTTGCACACGCCCTGTATAATGAGTCTGCACGGCGGGGCTTGCGCCATTCCGGATAAAGAAATGGAATTGATGCTCAAACCCTTGAATCACAAATTTTCTTACGGCTGGATCATCGACCGGATTTTCAAAATGCGCCGTGCCCCGGAAAGCGCTGCCGATCTGCTTCTGGCACTGAGCAAAGAAGAGGTCAGTAAACTGTCGGCGCGTTATCCCGGCAAAAAAGTTCAACTTTTCCCCAACGGCATTTTGCACCGGGAATTGCCGGGTGCGGGGGATTTCCGGAAAAAATACCGTATTCCGGAAGAGAAAAAAGTTCTCCTGTGCATATCCAGAATAGATTACCAGAAAAATCAGAAAATTCTGCTGGAACTTCTGCCATCTGATCAGGATACTCATTTACTGCTGATTGGACCGGTAACGGCAACGTGGTATTACGATGAAATTCTGGCAGCGGCTGAAAAGTTGGGGGTCAAAGAGCGTTTGACCGTTATTCCCGGCTTGAGACCTGACAGTGTGGAGCTTTTGCAGGCGTTGAAAACGGCGTACTGTTTCATTCTGCCCAGCCGCCACGAACCTTTCGGCATTGCCGCTCTGGAAGCGCTGGATGCGGGTGTGCCGCTTATCGCTTCAGCGGTTGGCGGTTTGAAAGATTTTCTCATTGATGGCAAAAATGCTCTTTTATTTGCAGATAATGATCCGGCAAGCCTGCTTGAAGCATACAATAAAATAGCGTTGCTGCGCAATGATTTGATTGCCAATGGCACAATTACCGCTCAAGAATACAACTGGCAGAGTATTGCTGAAAAACTTACTGATATTTACCGGGAGCAGAAAGCATGAAAAATATTCTTTACATCGGTAAATACAACGGAATTATCGGCGGTATTGAGCGTTATATGGTCAAAAGCGCGGAACTTTTGCGGCAAAACGGCTTATCTGTACATTATTGTTATATATCTGATGGCGGCAAAGAGCAGGATGTTTTTGCTTCGGCATTTGCTTCCATAAAAAAGTTTACCCCCAGCGATGAACTTTTGCAGAGTTGTGATATGGTGATACTGCACAATATTATCGACGTGAAATATCTGCAATATCTGCCGAAGGGAAAGACATTTTTCTTTGCTCATGATCACAATATTTACTGTCAGCGCCATCACTATTACACTCCCATCGGCAGAATAAACTGTCACCGGGCGTATAATAAGTTCATTTGTAAACTTTGTTCACTGGGGAGAAATCCGGCTCCGCCTTTAGCGGAATACCGCAAATTTCCGGCGTTGGTTTTGTCGGATTTTATGGCGGAAAATCTGCATAAAAACGGTTTTGAAAAAGTATTCAAGCTCCCGGCATTTATCAAAACTGCCGCAACCAGACATGAATTTATGCCCGACGGAGTTTTGCGGATACTCTTTCTGGGACAGCTTATCCGGGGCAAAGGGGCGGATATAATGCTGAAAACGCTGGCGAAACTGAATATCCCATTTACTTGCACCATTGCCGGAGAGGGCAAAGATCGGGCGATGTTGGAAATGCTGGTTGAAAAATTCAAATTGCGTGATAAAGTACACTTTACCGGATTTGTCAGTGAACCGGAATCGCTGTGGGCAAATTGCGATATATTCTGTTTTCCCATCCGCTGGCAGGAACCTTTCGGTCTGGTGGGATTGGAAGCTATGGCGCACGGGGTGCCGGTAGCGGCATTCGATCTGGGAGGCGTCAGAGAGTATCTTGCAGATATAAAAAATGGTTTTGCGGTGCCGGAATCGGGCGATATGAATATTGTGTTCCGTCTTATTTACGAACATCCTGAGCTTTTACCCGGATTGAGCAAAGCGGCATTGGAAACGGTTGAAGAAAAATTTTCGGAAGATATGTTCATAAAGAAATTTAAAGAGATCTGCGGGGTGTTGCCGTGAAAATATTGATTTCAGCAATTCCCTTTGATAATGGCAAATCGGGTATTTCAGTTTACATCCGGGAAGTAGTCAAGGCTCTGGAAAATGAGGGACATACCCTGACTTTGATCGTGGAAGATGACGGGGTAAAAGAGTTTGAACGCTTTGAACTTATCCGGATAAAGAAGCGCAATGCGCTTTTTTCCATGCTTTACAGTTTATTTATTCTGCCGTGGCGGATAAAATGGCAAAAGTTCGATTTCTGTCTTCTACTTGCCGCCAACCGCCGGGTATTTTGCCGTTATCCCATATTTACAACTGCGGTGGTGCATGATTTATCCCAGTATCATGTGCCGGTAAAATATGACTGTTTCCGGATGTTTTACATCAAGCATGTTTTGCCTTATTATGTGAGGAAAGCTCAATGCATCGTTGCCATCAGCCAATCCACCAAAAACGATTTGATCAAATATTGGCACATCCCCGAAGAAAAAATCACGGTGGTCTGCAACGGTTTCACCCCTCCGGCAAAGGTGGCATCGGAAAAACTCAAACAGATACTCTATATCTCCCGTATCGAATACCCCGGCAAGAACCATTTGAATTTGCTCAAAGCCTTTGAACTTTTACCGGAAAATTTGCGTAACGGGTATACGCTCGTTATGCCCGGTGCTGCCTGGAGCGGCGCAGAAACCGTTTTTGAGTATGCCGAAAAATCGCCTTGCAAGGAGCATTTTCAATTTCCCGGATTTGTGGATCATGCCCGTCTTCCGGAGTTGTATGCTCAAAGTGCGCTCTATATATTTCCCTCCTTGTTTGAAGGATTCGGTTTATCTCTGTTGGAGGCAATGTCCGCCGGACTTCCCTGTGCCTGTGCCAATAATTCGTCTCTGGGGGAACT